>CABRLN010000090.1 GCA_902471875.1 uncultured Clostridium sp. | reverse complement strand
TTTACCAAGCGTTACGGCAGGCCCTGTGCCTACAACTTCACCGTTAAGCTTTAGCTGCGGCACCATTTTGACAAGATATGCAGGAACATCAAATTCTGATACAATAACACCCAACCGTAAGCTATATTATATATTACTTTATCGGTTGGGTAACATATATTATTGAAGTTTTTTCATATTTCGCTTTAAATATTGATATTTTTACAATATACCATCTTTTAAATCGGTTCGCTGTAACAATAATCTGTTTTCATTCTCTATTGCCCTCCATTTATTAAGTCCAAAAATTGTTTTTTCCTGCTTTAATACTTCCTTATTTTCTTCGATTTTTTTTCTTAATAATTGCATATATTTTTCTTGAAATAAATTGTCAAGTTTAAAACAAGATTGTTTATTCTTCATCTGAATAGAATGACTAATAAAATACATAATAGCTAAATACAAATCATCAGTACTCCCTTCAATTAATTCTTTTAATGAATTTTCAAATAGTTTACATATGCCTAAAGTTTTATCATAATTATTAACAATATACAATAAATCTAACACTTCGAAACTATCTACAGGTCCACCAAAATTTTTATTTGTATAAAAGTATCTTCCATTGCCCTTCATCAAATCAAGCAATTGACCACTTTTTATTGCCTCATAAGCTAATAATTCGCGAGTAGTTGATAATTCTTTACTCATTTTATCACCTCTGTAAAAGTAATATTGTTGTTTCCAACTACACCTTCTATTCTGCTAATAACCGCTTCAAACTGCCCACCTGATGTTTGCATTCCAGGCACCCACCATTCATTTGAACCTAGTGTATTTACATCTGAAAATCTGATATTATCGACAACTGAATTGTCAATGTGTATTAAATATGCACCGTTTTCAAACGTATTATCATTTAACCCCAATTTTTGTGCCAACTCAGTATAACTGTTGCTTGTATTTAAAACAGCATTTGCATCATCAGCATTTAGTACAAACAGTGCCGATGACTTTGCACCTTCTGCTTCTCTTCCAAGTGCATCCCAACGAGTAATAATATTATCATAAATTTCATTATTAACAAAGTATGCAACATCATTGCCATTTTTAAATTTCTGAGTCCATGTTTGGTATGCTTTCGGGAATTGGACTTCAGGGTCATACGGTACTAAACCATTTTTTATATCGTAGAATAAATCTTTAGTTACACCTGCATCAACTCTTGTTGAATTAGTATATGCATCTGCTACCGCTTTTCTTACTGAATTTTTATCTGCATTTGATAATGTAGATGCATTTAGCATATTATCAAGAAGCTTGTCATTAATCTCCTGATGAGATAATCCTGATTTTTTCAGCTTAAAATACTCATCATACACATCAGAATTCTTAGTAACATATGATTCTGGAATTGACGATGAAAATTCATTCTTTACAATAGAATGATTATACCCTTTAGCTGCAACCTCTTTTGCAGCAGTATCGTTAGTAATTCCAAATTTATTATATTCATTTGGTTTAATGTTCCAATCAGCTATATCATTTATAGTTTTTGGCTCAATACCGTTTTTAATTGCCTTTATAGCGTCATCACCATAATTTTCAACAATTAAAACAGCAGTATTGCCATGGGTGTTAATTATGTCAATTACATCTTCACCGTGGCGGTTTATCAGCATTACTGCGTCATCGCCATAGTTAGCTACAGCTTTTAGTCCATTTTCGCCAAAGCGTTCATAAATATCAACAGCA
>CABRLN010000089.1 GCA_902471875.1 uncultured Clostridium sp. | reverse complement strand
CTAATGTCAAGGTATTATGACCCAGTAACCCACCGCTTTGTAAATGCAGACGGTTACTTCCAGTCAGGCGGAAGCCTGCTTGACACCAATATGAACTCGTATTGTAGAAATAACCCTGTAAATTGTTATGATCCAACAGGTTCCTCTTGTAAAGAACATGGTAGTTATTATGTGCCAAACTGTACATCTTGCAATCCGTTTTATGCAGAATATAAGAAAAAACAAAAAGCAAGGACATCCCCCAAAAAGTATAATAATTCCGCTTTTGTAGAACAATATGTTACTGTAGATTACACAGAATATTACGGTCCTTGGGGGTCTCCGATAAAAACTTATTCAGGTATGGGAACTTCTGGTTCTACAGGGCAACCTAGCGGACCAGTTAAGGTTTATAGTAATTATATTAATGATGACATTTTTTCATCTAGGATAGGTGTTAGTCAATTAAATACTGATATAAATATAGGATTTAATGGTATAAAGATTTCCAAGGGCCTTAACTTGGTTAATTTTTCAAATTATATATCTTTAGAATACTTATCTAATGAACATATGCTTAAAATAGGATGGGACTCCAATTATAGTTCGGAAGGTGTGACTTATTATAATAATGGAGGTATATGTATAGATGAAAAACCCATTATGCTAAGTTTTGCTGCAGCATGTGTTTGTCCTTTTATTCCATTCGCATTAATCATTGCATAATATAGGAGGAAATTGCTTTGAAATATATAATAACTGTTATATCAGGTGCGTTTCTATGTGCATTATTAATATTTATATTCAAAAAGTTGAATATTAGCATAAAAATCAAAACAACTATAGTATTCACGTTAACTGTTGTTTTTGTCGTTTTTCAATTTGTCTTTTTAGGAACAAACTTGATTACATATTCATCACCAAGCAGTGCTTTATTTTATTGTAACCTTGGTGAAACTATCAAAACACAGGTTGATGTTGATGGGGGGGCATTTTTAATATGTCAGGTTAATGGTATGTCAACAAAGACTACTGTACGGACGACACTAAAACGCGGTGAACGCTGGTCGTCTATCGACCTTAATAACAGCAATGGAGGTTTTGTAAGATTTTGTGAAGATAAAAAGGGAGGACTTGGTATAACTATTTCATCAGAAAAAACAGTTCGTTTAAGTGCTGGTTCTACTATATATAACTCTGAATTGAATAAATCCGTTATTCACTGTTCTTTTTTAGTTAATTGGAAAAATGAAGATGATTCATCTATATCAGTGGAGGATTTAAATGGAAATCAGTTTATTTTAATAGATGCAGATAATACACTTATCGACAATGGTTTAACTAAATATGAAGGTTATATGGTTGTAGATGGCGAAATAGATGATTCGTATCCTATATTAATAGATGGGATTGAAAAAGAAATATATTGTGGTGGTATATTTCAATGAAAATTACCCTTATAGTAAATTAGTGTAAAATTCATTTTGTTATAGATATCTATAATTGTTATTCTAATAAAACTTCAAATGTTATACATGGCTGTTACTGTAAGAAAGATTTACGGTAACAGCCATATTTTATACTTTGAAATTATTTAATTATATTTAATAACTACCTGAAAGACAGATGACCGGTTAGCTAGCTACTTTACAAAAAGGAGAAAATAGTATAAACTATTCATATGACAGTAATAGTATAAGAACAAGTAAAACTGTAAATGGTGTAAAATATACATACGAATATTTTGACGTAATGCTAATGCACGAAACAAGGGGACAGCAGTACTTTGACTACTATTACGATGCAAACGGTCAGCTTTATGCAGTCAGCTATAAGCTTACACCAACGTCAGACAAAATGGTTTACTATT
>CABRLN010000088.1 GCA_902471875.1 uncultured Clostridium sp. | reverse complement strand
GCAGCAAAAGTTATTTCAGACTATGCAGATGACGGCTTAAAAGCACTTGCCGATGGTATTGAACCAAAGTTTATAAATCATTTGTACAATAGTGGTATTAATCCTAGTGAGTATAGTCATTATGGCATTTTAAGTAATGATGCCGCAAAATCAGTTGACGATGCTATTAATGTGAAATATCCTGATGATGGTAATTATGGTTCAGCAAAAACATGGAAAGAATATTATGAAGCTAATGGATATACATCTGCCGAAGGTGCCTCAAAAGATTATAATGATTTAGTTAAAAATACTTCTCCATGGCCCAAAGGATATACTCCAAAAGATGTTACACTGAAAAAAGGAGATACTGTTTATATAGCTGTTATAGAGGGTGTTGGTAAGCAATATGATAATCAAACAGGTAAAATTTTTGCTTTAGGTGGTTTTGCTTCAAAAGAACCAATCCCAAATATGACTTATCTCAGAGATTCTTTAGCTGTAAAAGAAGGTTGGAAATCATCATCAGAATCTATATATACACTGGAATTGAAATTAACTAATAATGTGAATGTAAAGTCAGGACCTATAGGACCACAAATTGATGTTTTACCAGATAAGGGTATTGATAGATATTTGCCTGGTAGTAGTACAGGAACTCAATATCAGTTTGGGTATGGTGAATTAATAAAAAATTCTGAATTAGTAAATGCTGTTAAAATTAATTAATATTATTTTAGTGATACTACTTGGAGGTAAAATGCTTGATATCAAAACTAATTTTTATTTAAATAATTTATTTAATTCAATTTCTAAAGAACTAGAAGATAAATTATTTTTTATACTGAAAGATGCTTTTTATGCTAGAATATTTGAAAAAGAACAAACACTTTTAGTACAAAAGAAGGAGAATATAAACGGTAGATATACAAGTCAGTTGTATGCATATTCTTTGGAAAATATTAATTTCAAATTTAAGGTGGAAATACCGAAGGGATATTTTCTTGTATATTGTCTAGAGGTAGGTGAATCTAAATCTATGGGAATGATATGTAAACCAATAGACATTAATAATTTTTATGCTATTGAATATGCTATAGAAAAAGAGAATGGCAGATTAAGTAAGGTACGCCAAAGATTGTGTACGGAAAATATCAATCAGGCAAACTGTATCAATAATTCAAGACAAAATTGTTTATATCCTGTTACTGAGTTAACAACTAATCAACAAAATCATACGGTTAGTTGGAAGTACAATTTTGTGCAGAAATATATACGTTGTAAAGAAAATATTGTTTATGCAGTATATCACGATTTTGAAGAAGTTATTTTATTATTAACTTCTGATAATGATGATAATCGAAGTGCATATCTTTATAATTTAGATGGAAGTATGAAGTTAAAGTTAGAACTTCCGAAAGGTTTTAAAATTTCATATTGTCCTACACAGTATTTTGAATATGATCGTACAGTTGTATTACTAATTTGTCATAATCCTGATATTTCAACATGTGACGATTTGAAGTATATAATAGTACCTGATAACGGAGATTTAATATATATAGGTCGCCAAAGATAACATGAACAGCATAGTATAAATCCAACCACTAAAGTGTAGTATTAAATATGGTGGTTGGATTTATTTAAATTAATTGAGATATTCTATTATATATGATGATAAAAAAATTATTAAAAAAATCAACCGCAATGACATTAGTGTTAACGTTAATGACATCAACGCTAAGCTGTTCTTTAAGCGGCTGTGATTTTTCAGATACAAAAACTAATACAGCAAAGGTTTATACACGCACTTATGCTGATACAGCACTTGAAGAAACAGGAAAAAAGCTTAACGAAGCATATAGTGAATTTGACGGTGCGTTAAGTAACGG
>CABRLN010000087.1 GCA_902471875.1 uncultured Clostridium sp. | reverse complement strand
GGGTTCTTTCCTGTCATTTTTTATTCCTCCTGCTTGTCTATTTTTTTTATTACTTTTATTATACCACACTTGTCTACTTCTTTAGTATGGATCCATTTTAAACGACGAGATGCAGAAAGCAAAGGGTGTTTGTAATGATTTTCGCTCAACGGTAGCGACATTTGTAAGTGATTTGGATAATACAATTACTACCCTCTTGAGTTCAGGATTTCAGGGAGAAGCAGCAGATGGTTTCAAAGAGTTCTACGATAAAAATGTAGCCGCTTTTTTTGCAACAGGTGGAACATTTGATCAGTTTATTTCAATGTTCGACAAAGAGGGTGAAGGTCTTTTTGACAGTATTGAAAAGGCTTTAGTAATTGGAGAAGGTTTGGATCCATCTCTTGGAGAGAACAATCGAAGCGTTGGTCAGAGTGACGGACAGACAGAATAATAAATGAAGGGAGTATAAAATTATGGCTATGTTTGTAGATAACGAAAAGATGACAACAGCTCACGGAGAAATTGAACAAGCATCAGAAGATTTTAGCAATAAAGGTACAGCATTTATTGCTGATTTGACAACAGCACTTTCAACTTTTGAGGGCGAAACAAAAGATGCTCTTATGGAGAAAAAAATTGGTTCAACAGGTTCCGAAGTTGAAGGAACACTTGCTTACTTTGTTGAAAAACAAATTCCTGAATTAATTACCGGACTTGCAAAGCTTCTTGATGGTAACAGAACAACTATTGATGAAAGTGATATGAAGTTGGCAAAAGCAATAAGAGATGGTGGTCAGGGGTAAATATCATTCATCATAAGCATATTGAAAAATAATTAGCAGACAAAGCGGTGTAGGATAATATAACAGCACAGTCTTGCATTTGGAATTTATCCACTGTGCAAAAGACTGTGCTACTTTGTTTTGGAGAGAATATTATGGAAAATAAAGAGTTAAATTATTATGATGCTCACATAAAAACGCATCAGAGACATATATTACTTTCTTGGTTGGAATCAGCTAAATATGAAAAAATTCGAAGATTAAAAGAAGAAAAGACGCCTTTGCCTAAAGAAAAAATAAATGTGCCCAAAATATTAGTGACAGAAGAGAAGTTGAATTATGCGTTTGAAATGGATGATGATATATTTGATGTGGGTACTTCTGGTAATATATCATTTTTGCAAGATAAAACTGATTTTGTAACATCTTCTGATAGATTAAAATTTAAAGATATAAATAATATAGATGTTAAAATATCACAATCTAAAGTTAATTTAGAAGCCAAAATTGATGAAGAAAAATTTAATAACATAAGGCAAAAAATAATCAAAGTTCCAGAGGGGATAGTAGATTTTAAACTTGATATAGAGAGAAATGATATAAATGTCGTTAGTTGTTGTGAAGCTACGTTGTCCAATAAAACTTCAGATTATAGTATAAAGATTGATGAGAAAAAGTTTAATAAGATACATATTAGTAGAGTTAAATTACCACAAAGTGTTTCAGAATATAATGTATCTTTGGAGGATGTCCGTTTTGATGAAGTTTTAAGTTAAGTATGTCACTTGTAAATTGATTATCAATATCTAATTTGAATTTCGATATTTCCTGTGGCATTACAATGTCATATTGTTTTACACCATCAAACTTCTTATAATCAACTTCGGCAAACAATGTATATTCAATCTGAGGTAATGTTATTGATTCTTTTGTCATACATTCAAATTTAGTTTCATCTATATCTATCTTAATATCTGGGATTCTAATCGGTAATTTTATCTCTGCAATCTTTAATGATTCAAATTTAGTCTCTGCAATACTATCATTTAAATCAGAAATTTCCTGTGGCAACTCAATTTTATCTTTTAAAACTTCATCAAAACGGACATCCTCCAAAGATACATTATATTCTGAAACACTTTGTGGTAATTTAACTCTACTAATATGTATCTTATTAAACTTTT
>CABRLN010000086.1 GCA_902471875.1 uncultured Clostridium sp. | reverse complement strand
TCAACCTTGCTTGTAATTAAACCAAGCAATTGTGCCTGCATTAATAATGATTTATAGGCTAAAACTCCGTCAGATATATCTCCATTTTTAAAATTCATACTGCTTTCCTCCTGTTGATTATAATTTGGTCTATAGTAACCGTTAATAACACCGTTTGTTTTACTGTACTGTTTGTACATAACCGTTGAGGTGTCAGAATTATTACTGCCTGTATTGCCCTCAATTGTGTATATATAAGTGCTGTCAGCATAGTAAACATATCCCACATGGTCACTGTGGTACTTATCTGTATAGCTTCCGCCCCAGCGGAACATTACTATATCTCCCTCTTTAGGGGTTATTTGGTTCGGTTCATACCATTTACCGTACTTACCGTCGCTGTTTCTGGCAATGGTACCTGCACCGTCTGTTTTTGCTGCATATTTATCTATTCCATTTACTTGTGCAAAAAGCCAGCTTATAAAAACAGCACACCAGTTTACACCATAATAATCTGTATCACGGTTATAAAACCATTTGCGGTATTTACTACCGCCATTTCCTATTTGCTGTTTTGCAACCTTTGTTAAATCGTCTATAACTGACATATTATCACTCCTGTGTCAGGCTTGCAAAGCCCTCTTCAATAAGAATTTCCTTTACACTTTCCTTAAGTGCCTTAGGTACTTTTGAATATTTTGTTTTATTACAAATAATTCTGTAGGCATAAAATTCTGCCATATTTATCACTCTCCTAATACAATTTCTATCAGTTCTTCAACTGCCATAGCAGTTGTTTCTGATGTTTGTTCTACTGTTATAAGCCTGTCTTCAAGTGTTTTAGTTTCATCAACCTTATACTCTTGCCAGCACTGGATAATTTGGTTATTTTCTACCTTGTAACAGGCTATGTAATAATACCCATCTCTACGTGGCTGTTCTGTAAATAAAACGGGCATATAACCCTGTTTTAACAACATATCTTCGTTGGGGTTAGCAATCGTTTTACCATCAGCCTTTAACGGATTAGGTGCTGTTTCCAACTTATTATCAATTAACTTTCCGTACATTTTAATCAGTTCCTTTCAGCTTATACAAAAATTCTCCTGTACCTTGATTGTAAAAATACTCTTTTGTTATTTTATCGTACAAGCATGGTTTACCGTTTTTATCTAAAACAGGTATATAATCTCTTACCAAAACATCTCTGTCATATATTTTACAGTCATACAGCCTTATTTCACCCATAGATGCTGAAGTTTCACCTGATGTATTGCAGCTAAACAAATACAACGTATAGTCACACTGAAAGTCACCTGTTAAATCCAACAGCTTTGTTCCGTTTTGCCAAAAGCCTCCTTTGCCAAAGGTAACAGTAGTTTTTTCCTGAAGATTAAAGACATTCCAGCATTGTGTATAATTGGTATTATTCCACTGCGGATTGCTTAATCCTCCTATCTTTGTAGATGTCATATGGTAAGCAAAGCGTTTTTGAGCTGCACCTGATATAGCATTTCTTGTACCAAACAAAAAATAATTATTTTTACAAATACAGTTTAAAACAATAACAGTATCAGACGAAGGCTTATACAAGCTGTCAAAATACTGTGTTCCTGTACTTTCAATGTACTCCAATTCTGTATATTCTTTTTGGTTTTCCTGCACTTTCATCATAAATCTTCGTCTACTTGTCATACGGTCACCTCGGTTTGTGATGTCAAGCACACCCATCGCCCATTGTACTTTGCGTGTATTTCGCAAATACTGTTGGCATTCGGCACAAAGCTGTCAAGCCCTATACAATTTTGGCTAATAACCGTAGCAGTTGTTTCACCACTAATAAAATTAATATAGATATAGTCACCTAAATTTGCTGTTTGCGGATATACAAGATTTACCTCTGTTTGTTCTCCTAAATAATACTCGGTTTTTACAGTAAGAGTATCATCAAGTGTTGTCTTGACAATAGGCTTTATTTTTGCAGCTGCTAACTGGGCTATATCCC
>CABRLN010000085.1 GCA_902471875.1 uncultured Clostridium sp. | reverse complement strand
TGCCGCATATCATGCAACCAATTCACACAGTGAATTGATTGCGCAATCATTTTACTTTGTAAAATGGTTGCATTATGCTTTTTAAATTTAGTAAAAAATTACATTTAAAATTTTGTATCAAATTTTTAAAATGTCTATATTATGTTAATGTCGCAAAGTATAAACATATAACTTTAAGGTAAAAATACTATTGTAATTAATTACAATAAATTTACGGAGTGTGAAAATTGTGAACATTAAACGCGGTGACATTTTTTATGCAGATTTAAGTCCGGTAGTAGGCTCAGAACAGGGCGGCGTAAGACCGGTGTTAATAGTTCAAAACGATGTTGGCAATAAATTTAGCCCAACCGTTATAGCAGCCGCAATTACAAGTCAGCAGTCAAAAGCAAAGCTGCCTACACATATACAACTGGGTGCGCAGGAATGCGGACTAATGAAAGACTCGGTGGTTCTTTTAGAGCAAATAAGAACATTGGACAAAAAACGCCTAAAGGAAAAAATGGGCTGTCTTGACCCACAGGCTATGAACCAAGTAAACAGGGCCATAACCATTAGCTTTGGTTTGGTAACACAACAGCATTTGGCGCAGGCTACATAAGGGTAGTCAATGTTGCATATGTTATTAAAATATAATTAAATATAAAACTAAAGCACAGGCTTTGTAACTAACAGCCCCATTTATTACATAATGTTTAATAAATGGGGCTGAAAACATTTTAGGTTGTTTTTTATTGGTTAGAATATTGTATTTTTTTATTTAGTTAACATTATATTATTGTTATCTTCATACACCAAAATATCTTCTACACGGCAATTCAAAATTTTGCATAAATCATCAATTTTTGTTGTAGTAATGCCTTTATTTTGTTTTAGTCTGTTAATAGTAGAACTACTTATATTATGCTTGTGAATTAGAGTGTATGTACTTTCGTCACTTTTCTTCAATGTTTGCCAAAAAGGTGTATATTTAATCATTTTACCACCTGCAAATTTTATTTATAAAAAAGAAATTATCCTTCAAAAAAGTCATCATATGTACAATGATAAATTTTCTTTAATTCTACAAGTACACTGATTTTTATATTAAGTTCCCCATTTTCATATTTTTGATAGGTACTTCTGCCTATATCACACGAGCGGCGTTGTAATTCAGCACAAAGTCCCTCTTGTGAAAAATTATGTTGTATTCGCAGCCGTCTAAGATTATTTCCCATATTTCTATCTCTTCTAAGTTTTTGTTTCATTTTTCACTTTACGCAACCTTTACAAAAATTATGGACCAGTATTGGTATTACTTTCATTTTACACCACAACTATTTAAAATATTGACCGCAATACAGGTCAATATTACTTTTTTATATACAAAATTGCTAGTAAATGAGAACTATAGTTCTAGCTAAAGCAAAAAGCCTGATGCTATTAAAAAACATCAGGTTTTTTTATTATTTTACTGTTAAAAAAGCTTAAAATGTTGACCTCCTCTTTTATAAAGAGGAGGTCACACAGGTAAAAGTGTATGAAAATTTGCATATTATTCTAAAGCATAATATGCAATTTAGGGGTTAACAAAATTTTATAATTAATTTGTTTTTAATGCTCTTTTTAATCAAATCTTGACAAAATTTGTTCTGATAAATTCCATTTTTATCTTGCCCTTTTTATAAAAGAGCAAGATAAATGGTAAGTGTATTCCTAAACTACATATTATTGCTTAAACAAAATATGCAGTTTTTAGGGCTAAATAAAACTGATAGAAACACTCATTAATTTGTTTTTAATATTATTTCTATCTCTTCTAAGTTTTTGTTTTATTTTTTACTCTATAAAACTTTTACATCAGTATTGCTTCACTTTTATTTTACACCATAACCCTTTAAAATATTGACCGTAATACTGGTCAATATTACTTTTTATTTAAAAAATTTCAGGTAAATGATCGTAATATAGTACTTCTATTATTTAATAAGTAAAAAAATATTGACCTCCTCTTTTTTAAAAGAGGAGGTCAAGCGGGTAAAAGTGTATGAAAATTTGCATATTATTCTAAAGCATAATATGCAATTTAGGGGTTAACAAAATTTTATAATTAATTTGTTTTTAATGCTCTTTTT
>CABRLN010000084.1 GCA_902471875.1 uncultured Clostridium sp. | reverse complement strand
TTTGCAGGTTATGTGCAGGTAGGAAATACGCTTAAAAATTTTGCTCTTAGACAAAGCGATTCAACCTCTTTCGGTTTGGGTTATGTACCGGGTGGCACACAAGTTGACCAAATTGAATCATATCCAACAATTATTTTGAATGCTTATGATTATTCACATGGCTGTGCATATGCACGTACCTCTAGCAGTCAAAGTACTTGGGGTTGGGACGAATATTATATACAGAAAAATAATCCTTCCCCCTATACATTTCGATATAAAAACGTACCTGCTGGAACATGTGTTCATTATTGGTCTAATTGGGATGGCGGTGGTTTTAAAACTAATCTAACTGTTTACAGATATACTGATTAACACAATTAATTACATATATTCTCCTATGTTTCATTAGCAGGAGAATATGATTAGAGGTGCATTTATGAGGTTTAAAAATAATTTATTTTTAGCAAAAGCTAATTTAAACGGTTCACAGCGAAAAAGGGTTGTAGTAATTATGATGGTATTATCTGTAGTTTCAGTTATTACACTTATTGGCTTTTTAAATGTAGTAAACACTAAAATGGAAATTAACAAGCAAAAAGATATTGTTAGACAAATATATTTGCTGCCGCAAAGATCTTTTCCGGGAAACATTAGAAGAGGCATGACAGCAGAAAATATAAATGAAGTCCTTAACATTGAGCATGTTATTTCATGTGAAAAAACACCTTATGCACATTATCAATTGCTTGATATAAAAAAAATTGATGACGAAAACGGAAAAGATATAACTAATTCTACTGATGAATTGAACACATCTATTCTTAATTATGGAACATTCAATGTTCAGGAAACTGATACTAAATTTTCAGCTCAGATAATAAATGGTAAATCGTTAAAAGACACCCCTGTTATGAGTTGTATTGTACCACATTACTATCTTTACGGAGAGGACGAAAAAGAACAGCATACTGACGAACTGCTGGGCAAAACAATTTCTGTTGACTGTTCTTATTTGATTCATCTTTATAATAAAAATAAAACAAAGGGATACGACGCTGAATGGGCTAATATTACTGATATATCATATAAATTAAAGGTTGTAGGGATATATTATTTTTCAAGGGAAAGCTCACCTACTGGTGCGGCTTCAATTCTGATTTCGCCTGAAACAGCTGTTAAACTTGAAAATATGGCACTGGAAAAATGTCAGAAAGAAAACAATTACGATGTAAACGACTATATAAAAGATCCCTATGCAAGAGATTATATCGTTACCGTAGATAATTATGATAACGTTCAAAAAGTACAAGATGAACTTATGGAGAAAAACTTCAGTGCAGATATTCGTGTCGGCTATCTTGATGATTCAACCGTAGCATTTTCTTCAATATTTAATGGTGCAGGTACATTCTTAGCAATTGCAATTATATTGCTTACAATTATAAACATATTTTTAAGTGTACACAACAATATATCTGACAGACGGGCTGAAATTGGACTTATGAAAGCACTGGGATATAAAACACACCAAATATTTTACTGTATGTATCTTGAAAATATTATTTTAGCTGTTCGTTCAGTTATGATTGGCGGAATAATTTCTGCTGTAATAGTTGGTGTGATTAATATATATAATTCAAATGGAAGCACTATTCAGCGTGTATTTATTATGCCGTGGTCTAATTTCGCAGTACTTGTCATAATTGCGTTGGCAGTTGTACTTTTTATTCCGCTTATTTGCCAATTTATAATGGTAAATCTGATTTCTAAAATTCAGCCGCAGGAAGCTATGAATTCTTAATTTAAAATTAACATTTTAAATTTAAAAAAGTATTTATTGGTAAATTAAACAAAATATCAAATGAAAATTTTATAATATTTTTTCTAATAAATGTTGACAATTTGCACAGCTGTTGTTAGAATGAAAATATAATTTAAAATTGTATTTTATAATTAAAATTGAGATAGTTTATTATGATATTGTATTAGGTTTTTGTATAATAAAAGAATATAAAAGTAAATATAGTCGGCTACTGCTGTTGTTGAAACAGTTATTTACATGGTATCCTTTTAAGCTTGAAGCTTTGTACAATTTTATGATAGTGAATAATTATCATTGAAATAATATTTCCTGAAACTAAAAAAGTGGCTACA
>CABRLN010000083.1 GCA_902471875.1 uncultured Clostridium sp. | reverse complement strand
TGGTTCCTTCAGTAGGTGCCGTTTCGGATAATCCTGTAAAACTTATTTATGCAAAACCTGAATATGGTCATTCATCAGTAAGTGCAGAAGGTTATATCGAAGTTGAAAATATTGCTTATGATAAAAAAGTAACAATCCACTATTCTTTTGACGGTAAAGAATGGGATGATTGTGCTGCTGTTTATTACAAGCCTACGCATGGAAATTATGAGGCATGGAGGTTTATTACTCCAGGTAAAGAGTATACTTATAAAGAAACGATAAACATTCTGTTTGCTATTAAATATGAGGTTAATGGTCAAACATATTGGGATAATAACAATGGACAGAATTATTCTGTAGAAGCAGGATACGATGTTACAAATCGTTTTGATTTTGGTGTAGGCGGAATTGCGAATTTTTATGCAATCAGATATGGTGATTCTACTAATGGCACACTTGAATTAAAGGATTTAGGAAATCCAAAAAATGTTAAGGTAATTTATACAACTAATAACTGGGCAACAACAAATCAAATAAATGCTGAATATTCTTATACATTTGAAAAAAATAAAAATATTGAATTGTGGAACTACACAATTCCTACCAATTCAAGTAATCTTCAATACAAGTTATCATACACAGTTAACGGCACTACTTATATTGATGACAATTTTGGTGAATATTACACTGTATAATTTTTAACTAAAATCTAATATCCCTAACTCTCTTAGTTGAGGGTTAGGGAATTTGCTTTTTATACAAACATGTGACACTAATTTCATAAATTTATACAAATTTCGAGATAGCAATTCACAGGAGCAAGATAATATGTTAATATAAAAATAACTTTAGAGTTAAAGTGAATTATTTGGAGGTGAAATAGATAGTTTATTCCCATGGGTTATTTGTTTATTAATTCTAATTGTAAAAGATATTAAAGGGGTTGATTTTTTGATGTATGCAGTGTTACAAGTAAACATAAATGAAGATGCTAAAAAAATAGTACTTGTTGAATATAAGCATTATGAAAAATACCAAAATACGCAAAATGATAATTGCTATAATCTTGTTGGAACGCTTGAGAGCGATTTAAAGTCCAGTGAATTATTACAAGGCTTTTCTGCTGCCGCTGAAAATAGGGCAGAGCGGTACAAACATCAGTTGCAACAAATTAGCAGGTACATAAATATTTAATTATTGTGCGTTACTACAAATTGAGTTTTTAATTATCAACCCTTATTCCTCTTTATGAGGGGTAAGGAATTTTATAAAGCGTACTAAAAACGTACTAATTTTTTTCAAAGCCAACATTAATGGATAAAAAAGTGGCAAAAATAGATGTGAAAAAGTATTAAAAAGAAACCAAAACATAAGAAAATAAAGCATTTTTACAGAGTGGGAATAAAACGAAGCACCGCAAAAACCCACTATTTATGCGGGTTTGCGGCACTTCAAAAGGTCTTTTGATAACAAATTGATAACAGTTATATCAGAGCGATTATTCTTGCAATCCACTGGTTTGTGGGTAAGAGAATAAAAGAAAATAGCTTTTAGATATAGCAATCCATATTACAACGCCCTTAGCTGTGGGTAACACGGCTAAGGGCGTTTTGTCGTAGTGCGCCCGGCGGCGCACGTTTCTAACAGGTGAAAGTCCTGAATCCGCCCGATAGCGGGAAGGATATAGCCGAAGGCAACGGTGTCCATCGTGAGGTGGAATCGGAAGGAAGCTGGATATGGGGAACCAACTAAACCATGGGCAAATCTCTGGTCTGACGGACAGAAATCACATAGAAGGCTATGTATGAGGGTAAGACTGCTACACAAGTTGAAGCCCAATAGCTATACGGAATCATGCAGAGTAAATGTGGCAGATAGATGGAGAGAAAGAAACGTGTGGTACCCGGGGAGGTCTGTGCGATACGTTCTGAAAGGAATAACCACTGTCGAAAGGCAGTGCTGAATGCACAGAAGTCAGCAGAGGTCATAGTAGTTGGGAAAGCCTAATGAAGGACCGAATCAATAGGAGTCCTTAGTTGCACCATAGTCAATAAAGTGGGCAAGTAATTAACGGAAATTTTACAAATTAGAGAAGAAAACATCTTCAAAATCATTAGGGGATAAACCATTGTTGTGAGAATGGGGTCTGAAAGAGTTGTAGAAGCCATTAATGTATTT
>CABRLN010000082.1 GCA_902471875.1 uncultured Clostridium sp. | reverse complement strand
TGCTATCCTAAAGGGTACAAAATATTATGACGGGCTTGCGATACATAATGACACTGTGTATAATGCACTCACAAGATCCATGTATGGCTTAACTGACAGCCTTATTAAATTATCGACAGTTACTCTCATAGTGGCAGTTCTTTTTATGGCACTTTTTGCGTTGATAATCAATCTGACAAAGTTCAAAAAGAAAGAAAAATGCTAAATTTATCAGGCCCCTGTTTTAAATAGGGGTCTGTTTTTTTACAGAGGAAACAATTTCATTTAATAGTCGTCAATAGTTTAAAAATATGATTAAAACGTTGTAATAATATTACGATATATGCAGTTCGTTGATATAGGTATATAAAAGAAGATGGAAAAGATTTTTGGCAAGGCAACTTATTATAATGATAGTTATGTCTTAAAGAAGTCATGATGGACGTTAAAAAGCCGCAGAAAAGTATATAGTTGTCCCCTCCAAAGTGAATGCTTTGGAGGGGATTCTTTTAGAACCAATATAACTAAATACGCTTTTCAAACATGACTTTGCATAATTCAGTTTCATCATCACAAACATCTTGTGTTTTGCTAACTTCAACAAAACCACATTTTTTATACAACCTTATAGCAGATAAATTATCAGCAGTGGTCTGCACTCGAACAAATCTTTTACCTTTGTCATGCAAAAAGCTATTAGCAAACTCGACCGCAAATGTTCCAACGCCATAACACTGATATTTGGGCTCAACGGCAAGCATTGAAATATAACCAACTTCAGCGTTTTCTAGTCCGTTGATTTTCAGCCAGGCAACAGGCATAAGTCCTCGACATATCAGAAAATTTTCCTCATCTGTATCATTATTCAAAATCGACTTACACCACTCGGCATAGGATATTTTATCACCGTGTAAAGCCTTCAAATTTCTGTTGTAAAGATTGGCTACTATCTTTACATCAAGTTTTTCTCGTACAGTCACAGCGTTGTAAATTTGTCCAAACTGCTTTTCAAACATCAGGTCACCATTATTTATCAGATCATTAAACGTCTGATATGGTTTTTCAGTAAAGCCAAGCTTTTTCTGCAACTCAAGTGACGATGTGTTTTGTGGATCAACATAAGTTCGTACAGTTTTACAGCCCTTGTCTTTCAGTACATCAAAGGCTGTTGTAATCATTTTCTCCGCAATATGCTTGCGATGGTGGTTTTCCACAACAAACAGATCACCATAATACCAAAGTGTAGGGTCATCAATATTTTGTATACAACATAGCCGTCCCACAAAATCACCAGAACTACTTTGTGCTATCACATTAAAATAGTCTGTTTCTGACTTAAACCAAAAAAGCGTACTTCTCAACTCCGCAACATCACGTTGTCCCCAAAGTGCTTTGGAAATTTGCAAAGCAAGCTTATCTGACAAATATTCGCTTATTCTTATGGTTATGATCTCAATATTTTTTGTATCCATAAAATCCTCATTTCATAAATAAAAAAAGTGTTCCCGAAAAATCGAAAACACTTAAATTCATTATTCACAAAAGAAGTTAGAACACAAAGCAATGTGAATGATAGATATTTTCGATTTCTCTGTTACGAATATTCATATCATTCACCTGCCTTTCAACTCTGGCAGGGGCAGAAGGATTCGAACCCTCGGCACGCGGTTTTGGAGACCGCTGCTCTACCAACTGAGCTATACCCCTAGATAAAAAATGTGGTGGACCATCAGGGACTCGAACCCCGGACCCACCGGTTATGAGCCGGTTGCTCTAACCAACTGAGCTAATGGTCCACATAGAGCAAAAAAAATAGCAAGCTTTTTGAGAAGCTTGCATAACGACCTCACGCAAGCGAGAGGAAATATTGGTGACCCGTGGGAGAATCGAACTCCCGATGCCGGCGTGAGAGGCCGGAGTCTTAACCGCTTGACCAACGGGCCATATAATGCTGAGCTGCAGCATATAAAGAAAAACCGCAGCGAGCAAAAATATATCTGCCCGTTACGGGAAATTTGGTGCACCATCGGGGACTCGAACCCAGGACCCACTGATTAAGAGTCAGTTGCTCTACCATCTGAGCTAATGGTGCATAGGTGTCGGCAGCACCCTATCTTACCGGGACGTTACCATCCAAGTATTTTCGGCGAAGAAGAGCTTAACTACTGTGTTCGGCATGGGAACAGGTGTGACCTCAACTCAAACGCCACCGACTAAGTGAAGAGGAACG
>CABRLN010000081.1 GCA_902471875.1 uncultured Clostridium sp. | reverse complement strand
AAGGGCGTTGCCCTTAAAACCCACAAGGGTTTCACCCTTGACCCATAAACTTTTGAAAAAGTTTAATCAAAACTTTTAAATGTGTTGCAAACGGTTAGTTCGCTAAATCATAATTTATACACAAATAAAAATAATAATTAATAATTTTTATAACTATTCAACGTAATTAATAGCTAAAGTTAAATTTTTAGCGAAAAACATTAAAAATTCATTGACTTACATTAAACACAATGCTATACTAATAGTATCAAAGCTAGCAATGATATATAAACAGGTATACTTAGATGCTGTTTTATTGTGTTATTCTGTAGTAAAGTTGTAGGACTGAAGATCTATTGAAAACTGTGTGCCTTTGCCAACCTGTGATGTAACGCTTATACTGTGCGAAAGCCTTTCTGCGGCTTGCTTGCACAAATACAGACCAAGTCCGGTTGATTTTTTATTTGCCCTGCCGTTGTAGCCGGTAAAGCCCTTTTCGAAAATTCTGGGAAGATTTTCAGCTGCAATTCCTATACCCGTATCGCTTATTTTAAGTATATTGTTATATGTAACGGTAATGGTAATACCGCCTTTGTCAGTGTACTTTATAGCATTGTCAAGTAACTGCTCAATAATAAATAACAGCCATTTTTCGTCAGTTATAACGTAAGCGTCAGTAGATTGATAATTTATACTAAGCTTTTTTCGTATGAATAGTGGTGCGTATTTATGCACAGCCTTTTTAATTATACTGTCAAGACTGTATTTTTTTATTACAAAGTCGTTGCTGTTGCTGTCAAGCCTAAAGTGACACAAAACCATTTCGACATACTGTTCAATTCTAAATAGTTGTGATAAAAGCTCTCGGTGTTCTGCTGTGTCTTCGCTTTGCAGCATTATTTGTATGACAGAAATAGGTGTCTTTATTTGATGTACCCATGTTGTGTAATAGTCTATGCTGTCCTGTCGGTTGTTTTGGTATGTAGTGGTAAGCTTTTTGTTTATTTGTATAAGTTTGTTTACCATATCTTTATAATCCTGCTCAAGTAAATTGTTACTTGAAGGCAGGTTGTCAGAAAGAATAGTAATATTTTTTGTAATTTTTTGTCTTTCAATGTGTTTTTGGTAATACCTTGTAAAATGGATTATTACAAATATAACAGAAATTGCCAAGCAAAGCAGATAACTGTAAACTAACGCCTCTACTTGCAGGTCATACAACAAAAATGTAATACAGAATATAAAGCAAAATATAGCAAAAGCAATAATGGTGAAGCAATATTGACAAACATATTTAAAAAACACTTTAAGAATATTTTTCATAAAAACCTCTTATTCTATAATATAACCTTGACCAACCTTAGTGGATATAAAACCTTTTAAGCCTTCGTTTTCAAGCTTTTTACGCAATCGGGTTACGTTTACTGTAAGGGTGTTTTCTTCAACATACGAGTCTATTTGCCATAGTTTAGTCATAAGTGTATCACGGCTAACAACCTTTCCTTTGTTTTCCATTAATGTTTGCAAAATGCGAAATTCATTTTTGGTAAGTTCAATTTTTTTGTTGTTATACATAAGTGTAGTATCATTAAGGTTAAGTACGGCACCGTTATGTTCAAGTATAGGTATTTTTCCTGCCAAGTCGTAGGTGCGGCGCAGTATAGCTTGAATTTTAGCAGTCATAACATTAAGGTCAACAGGCTTTGCTATAAAATCATCACCACCCATATTCATAGCCATGACAATATTCATATTGTCAGCGGCAGATGATATAAATACAACTGGGATATTAGAAATTTTTCGTATTTCACTGCACCAGTGGTAGCCATTGTAAAAAGGCAGCATAATATCCAACAAAACCAAATGTGGGTCAAATTCGGTGAATTCAGTTATAATGCCGTTAAAATTGCTTGCGCATTTAACACAGTAACCCCAGCTTTCTATATGTTTTTTCATAGCGTAGGCTATGTCAGCGTCGTCTTCAATTATAAGTATTTTGTACAACAATCTAACCCTCTTTCGGTTAAAAATTTTTTATACATCTATTGAAAGATAGAACCCTAGACCGATTGCGGCAGGATATTCTTTCACAATTTTAAATAATTTTATCATATAGCTGTTTTTTTATCAATGCAAAATGAAAGGCAATTGTAGTATTAAAATATAAATGCAAAATAAAATGGCAATCAAAACCACCCGTTGAACGGGTGGTTTGCACAACCCCTATAAGGGGTTATTACTGGCTTACCCCCTGTGACAGGGGGTATCGAATGTTTGACAACGCATTACTATCACGAACGGCCACTCACGAGTGGCTGTTTATTT
>CABRLN010000080.1 GCA_902471875.1 uncultured Clostridium sp. | reverse complement strand
TTTAACAGTTGGGGCATACAAACAGATATTGTTGATACTCTAAGTGGAGTGTCTGAAACGGCAAACGACAGCACAGACAGTCTAACAGCTACAGCGGATAGTATGGGCGAAACTGCTGAAGCGGCTAAAAAGCTTGAAAATCGTCTTGCTGGGTTTGATAAGTTAAATGTACTACCACAAAAGGACAATAGTAGTACAAGTAATGGCAATAGCATTAAAACACCTATAACTCAACATACACCCATTACTATGGACACAACACCTGCTGAACAGACAGCTAACGGGCTTATTAGAATATTCGAGGACTTAAAAAATGCTATACAGCCTGCAAAAGAAGCGCTAGACAGATTAAATGAGGCATTGGAACCTTTGAAAAAATTTGCATGTAAAGCACTTGAGGATTTTTATAAAGATTTTTTAAAACCTCTTGGCAAATGGGTGTTAGGCGAAGGTCTGCCACAATTTATAGATGCAATTACAAAAATGCTTAAAAATATTGCATGGGATAAACTTAATAAAGCACTGAAAGATTTTTGGAAAGCGTTAGAACCTTTTGCTGAGAATATTGGCGAGGGGTTGCTGTGGCTTTGGGAAAATGTCCTTACGCCACTTGCAGGGTGGAACTATAAACAATGTAATATCTGCGTTTTTGGGTATTTTAAGCGGGGCGTTAAATGCAGTGATTGAACAATTAAAACCCATATTTAAGTGGTTGTTGGATAATTTTTTACAGCCGATAGCAGAATGGACAGGCGGTGTGATTATAACTATACTTGAAGGTATTGAGTCAGGATTAAAGGCTATTGCATATGTACCTGAAGCTGTTATATTAATAGAATCACTTGGAGTTGCTATAGCAGCATTTGCAATAACTAAATTCATTACTGGTTTAGATTTAGCTGCAATGGCAACAAAAGGAATGGCGGCAGCACAAGCTATTCTGAATGCGGTAATGGCAGCTAATCCAATAGGGATACTTATAGCTATTCTTGTAGGATTGATTGCGGCTGTTATTTTGCTCTGGAATACCTGCGATTGGTTCAGAGATTTTTGGATAAATGCTTGGAATTCAATAACTGAGTGGCTGGAAATGCATGGGAATCTATAAGCTGTGCAAAAAAGTACAAGCTTGACGTTGACGGCATTGCAGGCGTTAAGACCATTACAGCTTTGCGTAATGCAATTAACGCAGAATTAGCCAAAAAGCTTAAAGCAACCAGTGCTACATCTGACCGTAATAATGTATTAGCCGAAGATGTTACAGCAATTAATAAGCTTAAAGTATAAAATCAGGAGATGGGGGATAAAAATGAAGGAGAATGTTATACAGTGTATCATAACCGCTATTATTGCAGGTGTGTTCGCTTACTGCGGTATTGTAGCTATACCTCTACTTGTATTGATTGTGGTAATGATAATTGACTACGCAACTGGTTTAGTTAGTGCCTACATTACAAGTCAGCTTAATAGCCGTATCGGCATTGTGGGTATAGTCAAAAAAATAAGCTACCTCGGACTGGTAGCGGTTGGTATGGTTGCGGATTATATTATCTACTCTGCATTATCACAAATCGGTATCAACATAGATCTTGGTTACTTAATTGTTATATGGCTCATCATTAATGAACTTATAAGTATTCTGGAAAATCTCGCAGAAATCGGTGTGCCTCTACCAACATTTATTACAAAATTAATTAAGCGACTAAAAAATACAGTTGAAAGCAAAATTGAATAATTGACAAACAAGCAGTAAACTGAACGCCCTAAATCTAGTTAATAGGCTTAGGGCGTTTGCTTTTTGTACAAATATACAACATGTATTTTATGAGTTGTTACAATCTTGGGTGATACTACTTCACTGCAAAGAAATAATATGTTAAAATTAAAATAACCTTAGGGTTAAAAATTATTAGGAGGTGCTTCGTAATGAAGACAAAATTTAAGAAAATCGTTGCGGCAGTATGTGCTGTAGCAACAATATGCAGCGTATCAGTGGTAGGTGCCAGTGCATTAACAAGACGTTTGTATGGTGATGTAAATGGTGACGGAGTTATTAGTATGGCAGACGCCCAATTAATTCAGAGATATAGTTTACAGTTGGAGGAGTTTGATAAGTACCAGCTAATTGCCGCTGATGTGAACGGTGATGGTAGCGTTACATTAAAGGATGCTTCAATGGTGCAACAGTTAGTTGCAGGTGTAATTGACAGTTTTCCTGTGGGTGATTACTTTGTGTATTAAATATTAATTGGAGGTAAAGACTATGAAACATAAAAAGATAGTTGCATTAACACAGTGGATTGTTACTTTTTTATCATAAGCAATATTTTCAACTTCGATATAACCTTCTGCACTTACTGATGAATGACCATATTCAGGTTTTGCATAAATAAGTTTTACAGGATTATCCGAAACGGCACCTACTGAAGGAACCA
>CABRLN010000079.1 GCA_902471875.1 uncultured Clostridium sp. | reverse complement strand
TTATTTCTACAATACGAGTTCATATTGGTGTCAAGCAGGCTTCCGCCTGACTGGAAGTAACCGTCTGCATTTACAAAGCGGTGGGTTACTGGGTCATAATACCTTGACATTAGATAATATAAGCCTGTTTCGGTGTCTTGATAATAACCTCTGTACCTAAGTTTGGTGCAAGGTACAGAGGTTATATTAATTTAGATAAGTTTTAGGAAATCAATTAATGTCATATACCTATTAAAATTCAAACAGTAATATCTAATCCGTTAATATTAACAATAATACTATCTTTTGGTGCACCATCTTCAATCAAAGCATAAACTGCTTTTCCCTTTTCTTTGTAGTAAAGACATTCTGTTCCTTTTCTATTAATTTTGATGATATTATCATACTCTGTACCAGTAGGTCCATAAGAACACACAAAATAACTAGTGCAGTCAGAATGTTTGTCATAAACAGCATAAGTAACAATATTATAAAAATCATCATCATTCATCCCCGATTTGGTCTGGTAACGACGAGTATGCGAATTATAATCTACTACACCAATACCATCACTATATTTACTTATACTGTGATATTTTACATTACCATCCTTATAGCTGTAAACAAAATAACACTTCTCATTTTCAATCATATAATTATTCCAGAAATTATTATGAAATACACTATAATTTAAAGATGCCTCAGGCGATTGAAACCTTAAAAAGACCCCCTCAAAAGGGTAAGCAGAAATTAAAGTTATAACAACCACAAAAGCATATGTTATAAATAGAATATATTTGCTTTTCTTAGTAAACTTTGACTTCTTAAAATTTGAAGTGTTTTTTTGTGCTTCTCGTACAATAAGCTTCTTTTTAGATAAAACAAATGCTGGCATAAAATAAAGAAGAAGCCAGAATAATACTCTAGATAAATAATAAATCATAATAAAATCCCCTCACAAAATTATCTAAATGCCGGTTTTGATTGATAAGAAGGTGAGGCATTGCCCATATAACCTGCACCCAACACTGCTAAAAGAATACTTGAATCCACCTGCACTCCAGCACCAGCGACTGTATATTTGTTAGTGTTACCATTTTGTTTAGTAGCTGTAACGCCCAATCTTATTCTAAAATTATCTTTTGTTGATATCGAAGCCTCGACACCATAAAAATCGCCATCCCAAGGGATACCCAAAGTCATAGCTGTATTATCGTAGCCTAATGTATAACTAAAAATACCAGTATTAAATGTTATAGATGACTGTGACGGATCTTTTATATCTACTAACGTTGATATAAGATAGTTAGAATTTGTAGAGTCATTATAATAGCAACCATTACTCTTAATATTAGACACTATGATACTGTTCAATATATACATAAGCATTTAAATAATGATTAGCATTTTTTACTGAACTGATAATTATTTTTATATATTTACAGCCAGCACACAGCTTGTGCTGGCTGTTGACTAATTTTAAAAAAGTAAATTATAAAAAGTCATTAACTATAAATTATCATACTTCTAATTTATATGTACCTTTTTATTAATATTTAAATAATTTCTTTTTTTTGAAATGCATACTAGCATAATTATAAGAATTATCAAATCGGAAATTATACATAGAATAATTGAAATCATGATATAAAACAAGTCAAAACTTGCCGTAACTACTAATGCAATTAAATATAAAAAATCAAATATGTATAATCCAACTGAAATATATGGAAATACTATGTGATTTTTAAATTTGAAAATATCTATAAAACTGATTAAATGAATAAGTAATACAGTTACAATATATAAATATACAAAAGTGGTTCCACCAAATTTGATAAACAAAGAAAACATAGTCACTGTTGGGACAGAAAAAGGAATGGGTGCAAGCCACTTTAAATTCCAAAGAGTAAATAAGTTAATAATTGTTATTACAATAACTAAAAAAAATATATTCGCAAGTGTTTTATATTTTATATTTTTTAACATAACATATTTCTCCTTTATTCAGCAGCATTATCAAAGTCAGCATCCCCTGTTCTTCCCCTAAAAACTCCAAAAAGATCAACATCATAAGCACCATTATGCATATCCCATTCGGTTAATAAAGATTCATTAGTGCGTTTCCAAGGAGGATTTACAGGAAATAATTCATTATATTCTTGCATCATTTCTATTACTTCCAACTTAACTTCTTTTTGTTCAATTAAATATGAATTCACTACTTGCATATTAGGATTATCACTATTTCTATAATCCATTATAAATATACCATTGGAATTTTTATATGGTGAATTATTATGTGTTTTTTGGTTAACAAAGTAGACCGTTTGTCCACTACTTGTGGTACCTGCAACATACACATAGTTAGTATTACCAGTCCCTTTAACTGTTCGTTTCTGTTTTTGTTTTTGTTTTTTCTTATATTCTGCATAAAACGGATTGCAAGATGTACAGTTTGGAACATAGTAGCTGCCATGTTCTTTACAAGCTGTTCCTGTCGGATCATAACAATTTACAGGGTTATTTCTACAATACGAGTTCATATTGGTGTCAAGCAGGCTTCCGCCTGACTGGAAGTAACCGTCTG
>CABRLN010000078.1 GCA_902471875.1 uncultured Clostridium sp. | reverse complement strand
GATTTTTGTATAAATAAAAACCGCTCTAACCTATGTCAAAATTAGAGCGACAACCACACAACGGGTGTGCGGCATAATATAAAATATTGCATCTATATTGTATCACGCCCACGGAAAAATTACAACAGTAATGCTGTGGTATTTTTTGCGCCATTTTTAGCGAAAAGGAGCGATATATTATGAAACTACCTAACGGATATGGCACAGTTTACAAACTGTCTGGCAGACGCAGAAAGCCTTGGATAGCACGAAAAACTGTGGGTTGGGATAATGGTAAGCAGATTGTATCTACTATTGGTACATATAAAACTAAGTCAGAGGCATTGCAGGCCTTGTCCGACTACAACAATAATCCGTATGACCTAATTGTATCAAAAAGTACTTTTGCCGATATGTACAAACGGTGGTACAATGATACCTTTGATGACAACTCCAATTATAATACTGTAAAAGGTTATGAGGCCGCATATCTTAATTGTGAAAAGCTATATAATATGCAGATATCAGATATCAAAACCGCGCACTTACAAGATGTACTTGACAGCTGCGGCAAAAATTACGAAACCGTGCGGCGTATACGCATATTATTCAATAAGATATATGAATACTGCTTGTATTACGAGTATGTAACGAAAAACTATGCAGAAAATCTAAAAATAAATGTCGAAAAAAACAAACAAGACCGTCAAGCCTTTAGCAGCGAGGAAATACAAAAACTGTGGGATATATCAGGCACCAACCCTTTCGTACCAATAGTTCTAATGCTGATTTATTCGGGTTTGAGAATTTCTGAACTTCTAAATCTAAAGAAAGAGGATACCCATATTGATGAACAATGGTTCTATGTCAGAGCTTCTAAGACGGAGTCGGGCATCCGTGTGGTGCCAATAGCCGATAAAGTTCTGCATTTTTGGAATGACTATATCAAGAAATCCCAGTGTGAATATGTAGTTTGCACAATTGACGGAAAGCGTCTTAATTACGATAATTTCACTCGCCGATATTGGAAACCCCTTATGAAAGAGCTTAATTTCAATCATACAATTCACGAAACCCGGCACACTTTTGTTTCTCAAATGGTTATGAGAAATGTAAACCAAACTATTCTAAAAAAAATCGTAGGGCATAAATCCCTTATGAGCCTAACTGAGAAAGTGTATACACATATTGAAATACAAGAACTTATTGACGAGGTAAACAAGATATAATTTTGTTAGTTATTTGTTAGTTTCTTGTTAGTTACCGCTTTGAATTCAGCTATTTTCAGCTTAATTTATTTTTGATTTTTTCAAGAAACAAGCTATTTAATCACATTTATCAAACCTGTTAATTTACCATACAGGCAATTGGACGGGAAAAACCGTCAGCAATGCTTTTGGTAATTACACCTTTAATAATACAACATACACACTAGTTGATTTGCCCGGTACATATTCTTTGCTTGTCAGTTCAAAAGAAGAGGCACAGGCAAGGAATTTTTTACTCAACAATAATATAAATGCCGTTGTGGTAGTTGTTGATGCCACCTGTTTAGAACGAAATCTTAATTTAGTTATGCAAATTCTTGAAATTACAGATAATGTTGTTGTTTGTGTAAATTTGCTTGATGAGGCAAAGAAAAAGAAAATTGATGTAGACATTGATGAGCTTTCGCTTTACTTAGGCATACCTGTTATTGGAATGTGTGCGAGAAAAGGAAAAGGCATTGATGAATTAAAAGAAACAATTGAAAGTATAACTAACAATAGCAGAAAATACTACCCTGTCAATATTCAATATGGAAATAAAATAGAAGAATATATAAAACAAATAACTCCCATGTTCAGCAATAGTAATATCTCATCAAAAATGAAGAGATATTATGCACTAAGGTTGCTTGAAAATGATAGCTATGTTAATAAAATTTTGTTTCAACAAAATTTTAACATAGAAAAATATGTCAAACCTATTTTAGATAATAATGATTACAAATCCGAAGCAGTACGAGACAGCATTGTAGAAGCCATAATGAAAAAATGTGAATACATATACAGTAAAACTGTGACACTGAATAACCCAAACTATAATATGCGTGACAGAAAAATTGACAAAATACTAACTTCTAAAATAACAGGAATACCAATAATGCTTTTGCTGCTGGCAGTTATATTTTGGATTACCATAGTAGGAGCAAACTATCCCAGTCAATGGTTAAGCACTATGTTTGACTGGCTTAACGGCATAATTACCAATGCACTTAATTCAATTAACACTCCTCCACTTATTGTCAGTTTACTTATGGACGGCATATATAAAACTACCGCGTGGGTTGTTGCTGTAATGCTGCCTCCAATGGCTATATTCTTTCCTCTTTTTACTCTTCTTGAGGACTTGGGTTATTTACCACGTATAGCCTTTAATATGGATAGCCTGTTCAAAAAAGCAAACTGTCACGGCAAGCAAGCACTAACCATGAGGACAGTTACTAAGTGTATGTAAATTTTATTATTAAAACATATTTACAATACCATACTTATTTTTATAATTTGATAAAAACAGTGCATACACCACATGGCATATGCACTAATTTTAAGTAATTTTAATTATAAAACTTTTTCCACCATTCCCTTTCTTTGCCTTCTTTTTCCAACTGTTCCATATCTTCGTG
>CABRLN010000077.1 GCA_902471875.1 uncultured Clostridium sp. | reverse complement strand
GGTCAAATGGCAAGGCTATCCGCTACTTTTACAAACCTCAAAACAAAGATAGGCAATATCCTAAAGGTTATAGTAGGCTCGTTTTTGCCTATTATTAACAATGCCATAAGTGTAGTTGGTAAATTAGCGGATAAAGTAAACGCATTGTTTAACAGTTGGGGCATACAAACAGATATTGTTGATACTCTAAGTGGAGTGTCTGAAACGGCAAACGACAGTACAGACAGCCTAACAGCTACAGCTGATAGTATGGACGATACTGCCGAAGCGGCTAAAAAACTTGAAAATCGTCTTGCCGGGTTTGATAAACTTAATGTGTTAAATACAAGTGATGAAACAACAGACGGAAACTTAGATAATTCAATAATTCCTACAGCGGCAAATATTATTACAACGGCTACAAATGCTGCTCAAAAAAGTGTAAATAATCTGTTAAACAGTCTGTTAGATAGACTGAAAAAACTGCTAGGGGATTTTCAACCCATTAAAGATTTGATAAGTCATATCGTTGATAATTTAAAGCTGGCAAAAAATATCTTAGTAAGCATAGGAACAGCCTTTAAAATAGCATGGGATAACAACAACCTCGGTATTGACGTTATTAAATCTATTATCGATAGATGGGATAGATTTCAAGGTTTATTGCACAGTATTGGACGAACATTTAAAGAAGTATGGGACGAAGGTTCGGGCGTTAGGATATGGACTAATATTCTAAACACTATAAAAAATATCAACAATATCTTTGGAGAATTCTATACAAAACTAAAAATTGCATGGGATAAAAACAAAACAGGCAAAAAAATTTGGAAAGACATTTTAGGATTTATCGGAGATATAACTGAATTGGGCAAGGATTTATCCAAAATTACACTTGATTGGTTGGTGGGACTAGATCTTTCACCATTACTGAAGAATACTGAAAAACTTATGAAAGCGTTCCGAAAACTTGCAAAAACTATCGGGAATAAATTAAAAATAGCTTATAAAGAAGTCTTGTTGCCTTTAGCAAAATGGACAATTGAGAAGATAGTACCTACATTGGTCGAAGCTTTAGCAAAGGCACTGGAAGTACTATCATCTATTATAGATAGCATACCGCCTCAAGTGCTCCGAGCCGTCGCAAGCGGACTTGCTGGTATAGGAACGGCAATTCTTGTTTTCAAAACAGGGCAAGTTATCGCTAGTGGTATAACAGCAGTGACGAATGCTTTTAAAATATTTATGGGTATCGTAAATTCACACCCTGTTTTAGCAGCAGCGGGAATACTATCTGGTATAGTGGGGGCAATTATTACTTATAATCAGCTAGAGTGGAGCAATTCTGAAGCAGGTAAATTTGCCGAAGAAATCGATAAAATTAAAGGTAGCTTGGAAGAAAGCACGAATGGTATTGAAGATACACTTAGAAACACTCTTGATAACCTTGACAGCATATATGCAGATAATACTTTGATTGATACCTATCAACAGCAACTAATGGACTTAATAAGCAAATCAGAATTAACACCTGAGGAGGCGGCAAAACTTAACACTATCGTAAAATATTTTAGTGACAATGTAGATGGTTTTGACGATACATGGGGGGAGTATATCAGTATTAGTGATAATGGTAAAATTGAATTAAAAGGTGATTTAGAAGAAATCCAAAAAGAATTAAATAACACAATTGATGCGTACCAACGATTGGCCAACATTAATGTTATTAGTGATTTATATACAGCAAACACCAAGAAGAAATTTACCGCTCAAACAGAACTTAAAGAGAATCAGCAAAAATTGATAGAACAAGAAGAAAAAGTAGCTAAAGCCTATGAGGATTGGATGACAGCATTCGAAACATCAGCTCCTGGTATGACAGCAAAAATGGATACGTATTACGATGAAGTAGATAAACTTGAAGAATTAAAAACTACATATAACGAGAGTGTTGCAGCTGTAAACAAACTTACAATGACTAATGACGATTTGTTAGACGTTCAATCTGTTCTTAACGGAGATTTTTCAGATGCGGCGGCTGTTATGATGGCTTATAATGCGGGATTAATTAATATGCAAGATGTTACTGAAAGCGAATATAAATCTCTCGACAATTTACAAAAAGCCGCTGAGGAATCAGGTAAAAACTTAGTGTTGGGAGTAGTTGAAGGCACAGAAGCTTATAAAGGAGCTTTAGTTACAAACAGCAATGGATTGGCTAGTTTAGTATTATCTGAATTTGATAATACAATGGATATGCATTCTCCGTCAAAGGAAATGTACAAAAGGGGAGGCTACATAGTTGCAGGAGTCATAAATGGAGTTGAGGATAATCAGAGCAAATTGTTAAGGCTGTTTAATGAATTAAGTGACGGTATTAAAAACATTTTTGAGTCTATTCCAAATTGGTTTGAAAATGTTTTTTCTAGTGCTTGGGAAAATGTTAAAAATGTATTTAGCAAAGGCGGAGAGGTATTTAACGGTATTAAAGACAGTATCTTAAACGCCCTAAAAGCAGTTATTAACGGACTTATTGACGGCATTAACACTGTTATAGCAATACCGTTTAATGGTATTAATACAGCACTCGGAAAGATTAAAGAAATCGAAATAGCAGGGTGGAAGCCGTTTGAATGGATAAGCACTATCGAAACACCACAAATCCCAAAACTAGCCACAGGCACAGTCGTACCGGCCAACTATGGCGAATTTGCGGCAATACTGGGTGATAACAAGCGTGAACCTGAAATCGTGTCACCCGTAAGTGCAATGAAACAGGCAATGCGTGAAGTT
>CABRLN010000076.1 GCA_902471875.1 uncultured Clostridium sp. | reverse complement strand
GACTATGTTATTTAAAACATAGTCTGTTTTTTGCTGTCTGCATATAATTGATTTTGCGATTTAAGGAAAAGTAGATAATTACATATAAATATTTTTCATCTCATAAAATGGTTGTGAGGTGGTCTATTATGTCAGAAATAACAAAATCAAATTGTAAAAATTTTTTTAAAACAAATGACAAAGTAAAAAGAAAGAACATTTTTAATCAAAGATGGATTGAAATAATAAACCTCTACGAAAAAAGTACAAAAGAGAAAAACAAATGATTATATATTTACTTTATCAGCTATTTTGTGTATAATATATTTATGCGGAATAGTTGATTTATCAAATCTGTAAAAAGAGGAGAGAATGAACTATGAAAGTCGCAATATATCCTCGTCTGTCGGAGGAGGACAGAAATAAAAAGAATGAGACAGATGAAAGTGAAAGCATTCAAAATCAAAAATCTATGTTAATTGAATATGCCATTAATCAAGGCTGGGAAATTTATGATATATATACAGATGAAGATTATACAGGGGCAGATAGAAATAGACCTGAATTTAACCGCCTGTTAAAGGACGCCGAAGCACGAAAATTTGATATTGTGCTTTGCAAAACCCAATCAAGATTTACTAGAGAACTTGAACTTGTAGAAAAGTATATACATGGTCTTTTTCCTATTTGGGGTATTCGTTTTGTCAGTATTGTTGATCATGCGGATACTGATGTCAGAGGAAATAAAAAAGCACGACAAATTAACGGATTGATTAATGAATGGTATTTAGAGGATTTATCTGAAAATATTAAAAGCGTTTTTAACAACAAAAGAAAAAACGGTGTACATATCGGTGCATTTGCTTTATATGGTTATTTAAAAGACCCTGAACAAAAAGGGCATTTAATCATTGATGAAGAAGCAGCACAGGTTGTCAGAGAAGTATTCACGCTGTTTGCACAAGGTTACGGTAAAACGAATATTGCCCGTATTTTGAATGACAGAGGTATTCCGAATCCAACCGAATATAAAAGACAAAAAGGATTGCGTTATAAACAACCAGTATCAAAATGCAGTACATTATGGAAATATTTCGCTATATCAAATATGCTTACAAATGAAATTTATATCGGCAATATGGTACAGGGAAAATACGGCAGTATTTCATACAAAAGCAAAATAAATAAGCCGAGACCTAAAGAAAATTGGTTTAGAGTTGAAAACACGCACGAACCAATTATTGACCGTGAATTATGGGACAGAGTTCAGGCTTTAATTAAAGAAAAAAGCAAGCCCTTTTCTAACGGTCAAATTGGAATTTTTGCACGTAAAGTAAAATGTATGTACTGCGGTTACACTCTGCATACAACCAAACACACAGACGGCACACGTTATTTGCAATGCCCTACAAGACATGTTTCAAAAGAAGCATGTGAGGGAAGTATAATTTCAGTAAGTGTTCTTGAAAAAATCGTATTAAAGGAACTACAAGAACTATCATCAAAATATATTGATGAAACTTATATTGAAGAACATACCGAATTTAATAACAGAATTTCTGAGCAAATCGCAAAGAAACAAGATTTAATTTCCGAATATCAACGCAAAAGTCTTGAATGTTCGGAGGGGATTAAAAATTTGTATTTAGATAAGGTAAAAGGTTTTATTACAGAAGATGTTTTTATTGATTTGACAAAGGATTTGCATACCGATAAAGACAGAGCCAATGAAACTATAATTTCCATATCAGAGCAAATAGAAGAACTAAAAGAAAAATTAAACAGTGCCAAAAGCAAAGCAGAACGCATTAAAGAATACACCGATGTACAAAAATTAACCCGTGAAATTGTTGATACAATGATAGATTATATTGAAGTTGGAAAACGAATTCCGAAAACAAAAGACAGACTTGTTAATATTTACTGGAATTTTTAATAAACTAGTAAAATCAAGGGTTACAGAGCCTAAGGTTAGGTTTATAAAGCCGTACCTCAACATTTTTTTATAATCCATAAAATTCAGTTATATCAACAGTTTCAGAGCCTAACATTAGGCTTCGAAAATCGTACCCGAACAAAAGGCAAGATCAACTTATGAAAATATATTAAGATTTTGTGATGATCCGGACGTTATTGACCCGATAAAATTTTTAAGAGAACGAGAAGTTGTACATTACCAAAGATTTGGTGAAGCTTTAAGAATGCTGACTGATAAGCTGGACAGCAAAAACTTTTATGCCTTTAACCCTAGCTTTGATAAATGCAACAGAAAATGTGATAATGACAAAGATAAAAAATAAGTTGATCAAACAATACCATTATTAATTTTAAATGCAATAGTGTTTAATAAAGTATAAGTCTATAAAAATTGAGGAATAAACTTTTATACAAACCGACCCACTTCCGTATTTGGCAGTGGGTCGGTTATCTTAGGGTAAAATTATTTAAAATCTGGTAAGCTTGGAGCGGGTTTACTTTGTAAAATTATATTTTTAATGCTGTATACAAGTATTATTGTTAATTTAAACAAAAAAAATCCTTTTCTAATCTTTTTTTGAATAGGTGTTGACAAATTACATAGTGGTTGTTAAAATAAAGTTGTAATTGTAAATTATCTTTTATTATAATTAAAATTAAGATGATTTATTATGATATTGTATTAGGTTTTGTAGTGGTAAAAGAATATAAAAGTAAATATATAGATGGCTGCTGCTGTTGTTGCAACAGTTATTTACATGGTATCCTTTTAAGCTTGAAGCTTTGTACAATTTTATGATAGTGAATAATTATCAT
>CABRLN010000075.1 GCA_902471875.1 uncultured Clostridium sp. | reverse complement strand
GTTTATAAGTATTACCAATTATGCCTAATGATGTAACATTTGTATGTTTTAGGCTATTTTACTTAATTCGACCAAATTTGCTTAATTTAAACAAATTTACCTAATTTAATCATATTTACCAAGTATTACCAGTTTTACCTAATCTTACATAATTCGCCTAATTTATACTATTTTTGCCTAATTCGACTAATTTCACCTGCTTTTAACAAATTTGCCTAATTTAATTAAATCCACCTAATATCACCAATTATTCTTAATATTGGCAGATTTAACTAATTTAACCGGTTTTGCATAATATTAGTATTAAAGGCGATTTATGTTAAGGACGCTGTCCTTAAAACCTGCAAGGGCTTTGCCCTTGACCCACAAGCCTTTAAAAAGGCTTGACCTAAACTTTAATTTTCTTTCTAACATTTGCAATAGAACCACATTTTATATTAAATGTTCACCAATAAATAATAAATATTACAAATAAAAACACCTCCTGCGGCATTTACCTAAGGAGGTGTTAAGTTTTATTCATTTTTAATAAGATAAATTCAGTCTGTGTTAAACCTTTTACTAAACTATTTATCAGACTATTTATAAAATATGTAACACAAGCCCGCAATTTACATAATTATCTTGCGTACTCAATAGCACGGCTTTCACGCACTATATTAACCTTAATTTGACCAGGGTAGTCAAGGTCTGACTCTATTTTAGTACAAATATCACGAGCAAGCAAAACCATTTTATCGTCGTCAATAACCTCAGGGTTAACCATAATTCTTACTTCTCTGCCGGCTTGAATAGCAAAAGAGCTTTCAACACCCTCAAATGAGTTTGCAACCTCTTCAAGCTTTTGAAGTCTTTTAATATAGTTTTCAAGATTTTCACGTCTTGCACCAGGTCTTGCTGCCGAAATTGCGTCTGCTGCCTGTACAATGCAGGCAACAACTGTTTTAGCCTCTATGTCACCATGGTGAGCAGCAATGGCGTGAACAACAGCCTCGCTCTCTTTATATCTTTTGGCAACTTCAACGCCTAGTTCAATATGAGAACCCTCCATTTCATGGTCAAGAGCCTTACCAACGTCATGAAGCAAGCCTGCACGCTTTGCAACTGTAGGGTTTAGTCCAAGCTCCTCGGCTATCATACCGGACAAATAGCAAACCTCAATAGAATGCTTAAGCACGTTCTGACCATAGCTGGTTCTGTAACGTAAGCGGCCAAGCAATTTAATAAGCTCAGGATGAACACCGTTTACGCCTGTTTCAATAACAGTGCGTTCACCCTCTTGCTTAATTGTAGCCTCAACTTCTCTTCTTGCCTTTTCTACTACTTCTTCAATTTTTGCCGGGTGAATACGTCCGTCTGAAACCAATCTTTCAAGGGCTACCCTTGCAATTTCACGGCGTACCGGCTCAAAACACGAAATTGTAATAGCCTCAGGTGTGTCGTCAATAATTAAATCAACACCTGTAATAGTTTCAATAGAGCGAATATTTCTGCCCTCTCTGCCTATAATACGGCCCTTCATTTCGTCATTTGGCAATGGTACTACCGACACTGTTGCCTCGGCAACATGGTCTGCCGCACAACGCTGAATAGCAAGCGAAATAATATTTCTTGCCTTTTTGTCGCACTCGTCTTTAATCTGCTGCTCATAATCAAGAATTTTTGCAGCCTTTTCATGAGTAAGCTTTTCGTCCAGCTTTGACAGCAATTCTTCTTTAGCCTGTTCTTTAGTGTAACCCGAAATATTCTCAAGCACTTCTAAATGGCTGTTTTTAATACGCTCTGCTTCTGCAAGCGACTCTTCAACAGCCTTTTGCTTACGAGAAATTCTTTCTTCTTTCTTTTCAAGATTTTCAATCTTTTTCTCAAGTGTTTCTTCCTTAGACTGAACACGTCTTTCGTGACGCTGTATTTCTCTTCTTCGCTCATTATTTTCTTTTTCTGATTTATCTCTTAAGCGATGAATTTCGTCTTTTGCCTCAAGAATAGATTCTTTTTGCTTAGCCTCTGCTTCTTTATATGCATTGTTTACAATACGCTGTGCTTCTGCCTCGGCAGAGCCAATTTCTGCCTCTGCTATTTTTTTACGGTGATTAATGCCCATAAAAAAAGCAACCACAGCTGCAACCGCACCTACGGCAACAATAAGTACAATGGCTAATACTAAATCCATAGTAATGACACCTCCTTGTTCATTTTTCTTTCACTTTAAATAATCATTAGTAATTATAAACTCGTGGTGTCCGTTATCAGGGATACTATATTCAATTTTAAAGATACTAAAATGCAGGGCATTGCCTGCATAATTTATTGCGTAAACGCATTTTAAAAATAATTATTAATTATTAAAATATTAATTATTAAAATCAGTAAAATAATAACCTAAAAAATTAACAATATATAATAACGGCCCCATAAGAGTCCAATTAAAAAAAGCAGGTAACCAATTTTCAAAAGAAAAATGATTACTCCCAGAATAAAACATCTGTGGTTTTCACCACAAATAGAATAACATTTTTGCTTACGATTGTCAACAACAGACATTTAATATAAACCCATGCACCTATATAAATGTTTTTTCTTAATACTGCAAAAAGACGCCAAAGCTTGCTTAATAAGTGTTTTTTATAAGTATGTTTTTAATCACCCAAATACCGCTGAAGCTGGTCTTGCGGAGAAATGTCGAAAAACTCCTGAATATTGAACAAAATCCTCACATTCAAGTTTGGAGGCACTTCACCGTTTTCAATTTTATTCAAGGTTTTAATGCTTACCCCTATAATATCTGCCATTACTCTCTTTGAAAAGCCGCTATGCTTTCTAAGCCACACTACGTTATGTACAAAGATTTTTAATTCATCTAGCATTTCTTCATCTTTCATTTAATTTAACTCCTTTTTAATGTACTGTGTTTGCCCTGATAT
>CABRLN010000074.1 GCA_902471875.1 uncultured Clostridium sp. | reverse complement strand
CCTTTCGGTGTATTAATCTTTTTAAGCTTGATGCTCTCAAGTTCTTCGCTTAAAGCGTGATTTAACTTACTTGCTTCAGTTAATCTTTTTTGACATTTGTTGTGTTGTCTTCACTGTAAATCTTTGAGGTGATCACTTTTTTCAAGCAATCTTTTAACTCAAAGTAATTACGGGTTTTTCTTGTTGCGTTGTTTAATTTTCAAGGTCCTGTGCTTCCTTTTATTTACTCTTGAGGAAGCTTTTCTATTCTATCACAAACTCTTTTGTTTGTCAACACCTTTTTTCGAATTTTTTTCGTTTCCTTTCAGCCTTTCTTTACATTACACTTTGATTTTAAAACCAATTTAATCCAAAGCTTTTTTGACTTCTTGAAAACTCTTTTTATTCTCTTTTGTGTTGCCCTCATTTGCGACAGCTTTGTTATTATATCAAACCTTTTTTACTTTGTCAACTACTTTTTTCCTATTTTTTCTTCTTTTTTTCTTGCTGACTTTACTGCTTCAATTTTTTTAAATCCTAGCACTACAATCAACATCTTTAAAAATAGTTAACTTTTTTATTCCAGTTTGACAGCTTTTCTATCTTATCTCCTTTCTTTTTATTTGTCAATACTTTTTTTATCATCTTTCAATAGAATAATTAATTAACATTTATAAACAATATATATAGATAAATTTAGGAGGAATATAATTTGAATCATCATAATAAATACTTTGCATTACTTATTATTATATTAGTACTTGTCTTTTCAATAGTTTGCCACTCAATAACGGTATTTTCATTATCAAAATATGGTTCATCCGGTGAAGAAGTAATTTTGATACAGCAAAAACTAAGCGATTTGGGATATTATTCAGGAGACATAGATGGCATTTTTGGAAACGGAACTAAAACTGCCGTTATAAAATTTCAAAAGGACAATAATTTATCTGCTGATGGAATTGTAGGTTCTAAAACATTAGAAGCACTTAAAATAAGGGGAAGTAACGCTACAAGTAAATTTACAGAATCTGAAATTACTTTACTTGCAAGAATTATATCTGCTGAATCAAGAGGAGAACCATACGAAGGTCAAGTTGCTGTTGGTGCTGTTATATTAAATAGAATTGATCATCCTTCTTTTCCAAATACATTAGCCGGTGTTATTTATCAACCTTCTGCTTTTACTTGTATTAGTGATGGCCAAGTTAATGAAACCGTTTATGATTCTTCAAAAAAAGCAGCACAAGACGCAATAAATGGTTGGGACCCAAGCGGTGGTGCAATTTATTATTATAACCCTGCCAAAACAACAAATAAATGGATTTACTCAAGACCGGTTATTTGCACAATAGGTAATCATAAATTTTGTTCATAAAAGATTTATCTAATTAAATTTTATAAACAACTTAATTTATTTTAACTATTTTTTTATTTCCCCTTGTTTTTATAGTACTGGATATATTATAATATATCCAGTACTATAAAAGAGGAGAGGTATTTATAATGAACAATGAACAATTAAATGCTGGAGATCAGTTTGTACAACTTCAAAACATTGCCTATATAAAGCAATTTTTACGCAAAGGTTCTATAAAAGTAATGATGATAGTTTCCTTTATTTCTGCTTTTTTAGCAGGATATTTATTCCTATCAGTTAACAATATTTTGGACTTTTTAATAAAATTGGCTTATACAAGCGGCTTTGACCTTAATATGGATGAATTTAACGCTGCTATTAACATTTTTACAGGATTATTTTCTGTAATTGGTATTGTCGTAACAATATTAAACCTTATACTTCCTATAACATTATTAATTATTATTATTCGTGCACACAATGACAATCCTTCCGTTGTTCCAAGCGGTGCAATTACTTTTTTACATATACTTTCAATAATACAATTTATTTTTATGATAGTAAGTTGTGTAATAATGGTTATTAGCAGTATTTTTTTAATTATTGCCTCAGATTCCGGAGAAAACTTAGCAAGTGTTATTGCATCTTCAATAAGTAATGTTTTTTCTTATTTTATAACATGCTTGTATTATTTCTTCCAAACTAAATTTTTAGGTTCGGTAAAAAATTCTGCAAAGGGTGGCAATTTAATTAGTACAGGAGCTACAGGCTTTGGTGTTTATTCTGTTATTTATTCAATATCATATGGTATTGGTGCTATAATTTTATTAGTTTTATTTATTATTGCAATGTCTCTTTCTTCTTCATCTAATCAAATGTTACCTAATGAACTAGAAGTACTATTTTCCTCAGGAATGATTTCTTCTATACTTACTTATTTAGGTATATGTATTGCAATTTCAATTTTATCTACAATTTATCAAATTGCTGCTTCAGTAACAGCATTTGGTTATAAAAATACTGTCACTGAAGCTGTTCGTGCATCTTTTGCGGCACAAGCTAATAACCCATATAATCGTGCAAATGCAACCATTAACAGTCCTTTTAGAACTTATGGAGGCAATAATGCATACACTAATTACAATTATTCAAATTCTGGTTCTAACAGTCAGCAAAATTATACTAATCAACAAAATATAATTGACAGTAACAATAATGAAACTAAACAAAATAAAGACGATTTGATATATAAATAAATAATAATATTACAAATTAACAGCAAATAGTTTCGTTATTTATAGCGGAATTATTTGCTGTCTTTTTTAATAATATTTTTTGGAGGTGTTATAATTTGAATCAACAATTTGATTTAAAAAATATTACAGATGCAGTATTAAAAGCAATTAACAACACAGATAATGAACTTTCTGCCGAAGAGATTGCTAATCGAGTAACAGAAATTCTTAAAAAGAATAATGCTATTGATCCTTCAATTAAAGAAGCTGCAAAACCAACTACTTCTAACACTATGGAAAATTCTTCTGAAATTTTAGAAGAATCCAAACCACTTAGCGGAAGCTTTACTTTGTCAGAACCGCCTAAGCCTGTTGAAACTGTTGATACAAGAGAAATTGATGTTCCTCTTAACGGCAGTTTTGGTATTAAACACAAAAGCTTTGAT
>CABRLN010000073.1 GCA_902471875.1 uncultured Clostridium sp. | reverse complement strand
GGTGCAGGCGGTCTTGATGTTGCTGTTGCTATGGGCGGCGGTGCTTACTACATTACAATGCCTAAAATGGTTAGAGTTAACCTTACAGGCAAATTACAGCCATGGGTTTCTGCCAAAGATGTAATTCTTGAGGTTCTTAAAATTATGTCTGTTAAAGGCGGTGTCGGTAAAATTGTAGAGTATGGCGGCGAGGGTGTTAAAACTCTTACAGTACCTGAAAGAGCTACAATTACAAATATGGGTGCAGAGCTTGGTGCTACAACATCTATCTTCCCTTCTGATGAGGTTACAAAGTCTTTCTTAAAGGCACAAGGCAGAGAAAATGACTGGACAGAGCTTTCGGCAGACGCTGACGCTGTTTATGATGAAGTTATTGACATTAATCTTTCAGAGCTTGTTCCTATGGCGGCCTGTCCTCACAGCCCTGACAACATTAAAACTATTGAGGAGATTGGTCCTCAGGTTGTTGACCAGGTGTGCATAGGCTCTTGTACAAACTCTTCTTACCTTGACTTAATGAGAGTTGCAGCTATTTTAAAGGGCAAAACAGTTGCCGAAAATGTGTCACTTGCTATTGCTCCGGGTTCAAAGCAGGTTTACAATATGCTTGCGCTTAACGGTGCTTTGGGCGATTTAATTGCAGCAGGTGCAAGAATACTTGAGTGTGCCTGCGGTCCATGTATTGGTATGGGTCAGTCACCTAATTCTAAAGGTATTTCACTAAGAACATTTAACAGAAACTTTAAGGGTCGTTCCGGCACAGCAGACGGTCAAATTTATCTTGTATCACCTGAAACCGCAGCTGCATCCGCATTGGCAGGCGTATTTTGTGACCCAAGAACTCTTGGTGATGAGGTTAAAATTGATCTTCCTGAAACATTCCTTGTTAATGATAATATGGTTGCGGCACCTGTTGCAGAAGCTGATATGGACACCGTTGAGGTTTTAAGAGGACCAAATATTAAGCCTTACCCTGCTACATATCCTCTGGAGGAGACTATTGAGGCTAAATGTTCCTTAAAGGTTGAGGATAACATTACAACTGACCACATTATGCCGGCCGGTGCAAAAATTCTGCCATTGCGTTCAAATATTCCGGCTATTTCTGAGCATTGCTTTACAGTATGTGATAAGGACTTCCCTGCAAGAGCAAAAGAAATGGGACAAAGCATTATTGTCGGCGGTGAAAACTACGGACAAGGTTCATCAAGAGAGCATGCTGCACTTGCTCCTCTATATTTAGGGGTTAAGGCTGTTCTTGTTAAGAGCTTTGCAAGAATTCACAGAGCTAACCTGATTAACGCAGGTATTATTCCTTTAACATTTGAAAACGAAGCTGATTATGACAACATTAACTTAAATGACCAGCTTGTACTGCCTGACGTTAAGCAGTGTATTATTGATGGCAAAGATGTTGTTATTGAAAATAAAACAAACGGCAAAACTATTGTTGCTAAGTGCGAACTTTCTGAAAGAACAAAAGATATTATCTTGGCAGGCGGTTTGCTGAACTATACAAGAGAAAATTCTTGATTTATAAAAAAACAAATACCCGTTTAATTAACTTTAAACGGGTATTTGTTATTATAAAATAAATAATTAAATATTTTGAGTAAAGGGGCAATTACAATGGCTAAAATTGAAATGACAACTCCACTTGTAGAGATGGATGGCGATGAAATGACAAGAATCATTTGGAAAATGATTAAAGATATTCTTATCTATCCATATGTAAACCTAAAGGTTGACTATTACGACCTTGGTCTTGAGCACAGAAACGAAACTAACGACCAGGTTACTGTTGACAGTGCTGAAGCTACAAAAAAATATGGTGTTGCTGTTAAATGTGCAACAATTACACCTAATGCTGCTCGTATGACAGAATATAATCTAAAGGAAATGTGGAAATCTCCAAATGGTACTATAAGAGCAATGCTTGACGGTACAGTATTTAGAAGTCCTATTATTGTAAAGGGTATCACACCGTTTATTCCAACATGGAAAAAGCCAATCTGCATTGCCCGTCACGCTTATGGCGATGTATATAAAAATACTGAAATGGCTGTAAAAGCAGGCTCAAAGGCAGAGCTTTGTGTTACAAAGCCTGACGGCACAGAAGAAAGATCACTTATTCACAGCTTTGATACAGACGGTATTATTCAAGGTTTGCATAATCTTGACAAAAGCATTGGCAGTTTTGCACGCTCTTGCTTTAATTATGCACTTGACCAAAAACAAGACATTTGGTTTGCTACTAAAGATACAATCAGCAAAACTTATGACCACCGCTTTAAGGATATTTTCAACGAAATATTTGAAACAGAGTATAAAGAAAAGTTTGCTGAGGCAGGCATCGAATATTTCTACACACTAATTGATGACGCTGTTGCAAGAGTTATACGCAGCGACGGTGGATATATTTGGGCTTGTAAAAACTATGACGGAGACGTTATGTCAGATATGATTGCAACTGCATTTGGCAGCCTTGCAATGATGACTTCTGTTCTTGTTTCTCCTGACGGTGTTTATGAATACGAGGCTGCACATGGTACCGTTCAGCGTCATTACTACAAACATCTAAAGGGCGAAAAAACTTCTACCAACAGTGTTGCAACATTGTTTGCATGGAGCGGTGCATTAAGAAAGAGAGGCGAGCTTGACAACAATAAAGAGCTTTGTGATTTTGCTGACAAACTTGAAAAGGCTACAATTACAACTATTGAAGACGGCGTAATGACAGGAGATTTAGAGCTTCTTTCAACTCTTCCAAACAAGCAAAAGGTTGACACAGAAACATTCCTTGTAGAAATTAACAAGAGATTAGAAAAGCTAATGGCTTAAAAGCTATTGAACTTTTTTGATTGATAGAGTATAATAAAGTTGCCGTTTTACAGCAGTAATTCGGCAACTTTTTGTACTAATTTGAATTAGAACAGCAGAATTAATGATTACAAATTATGATTTAGTGTACAAACTGTTGGCAACACATTTAAAAGTTTCTCTTTTGCCTTTGAAAAGGCAAATTGGGTCAAGGGCGAAAGCCCTTGTCAGGATTTTAAAAGGTAAAACCCTTTAATGTAACCGTCTTTATTAGAAATACCGTCAAAGACGGTATTTCAAGTATAAAAGATTTGTTAAGGGCGTTGCCCTTAAAACCCACAAGGGTTTCACCCTTGACCCATAAACTTTTGAAAAAGTTTAATCAAAACTTTTAAGGGTGTTGCAAACGGT
>CABRLN010000072.1 GCA_902471875.1 uncultured Clostridium sp. | reverse complement strand
TCCATGAACATCATAAGAATAATAGCATACTTTACTATCTTTTTCAATACTAATTAATTATAAGCTTGTAAAATACATCTAATTAAAATTATTAATGGATATATACCAAAGTACATATCCATTAACAAATACATTTATTATTCTAATTTAAAATATTACCATAGGAAGCAACAAAAATATTTTGAAATAATATTTTCATTTCAAATTATATATTATATTATTTTTTTTACACCATTCTTCTACCGTATTCATATAGAACTTATTTAATTCATCAAAGTAGAAAATATTATTTTCTTCAGTATATATATTAAACATAGAATCATAATCTATTTCCTCTTTGAACTGAGAAAAATATTTTGATAACTTTTTATTTTTTAAGTTATCTATAAACATTTTATCAAATTCATATACATTGACCCTAAATGATGGAATAATATTGTTTTCTCCTAGCAGTTGTATTAATTCTTCTTGTGTATCAGCATAATAACCTAATTCTCTTATTTTATTTAAATCATAGAATTCATACCGATTTTTATCAAACCAGTACCAAATTTGATCTGAGAAATAATAATTATTATACTTTCTAAAAATATCTTTAATAATAATGTGCAATGCTTATACCTCCATCATTAATATATAGGAGAACCATACCAAATATGAAAAGAATGCGTATAATCGTGATAATGTGCATATTGACCAGCTCCGTGAAATTCAGGACCGTTATAACCATGGCTATAATATGGCGATTTATCTGCTTCCAAACAGCCAGTAACTACAGCTAATGCTTTAGCCGCTGATTGATTTGAAGCATAAATTCCCCATGCATCACTTTTGCTCTTATATTCTTCATAAAGTGAACCTCCCCTGTTAAAGTAACTACGCTGTGACAAATTTATAACCGCAGTACACCCAATTGCCGCTAATGCTTCTGCAAAATTCATTTTAATTCCAAATCTTATTAATGAACCTTGAGCACTTATATATGCCATCTGATATACTCGCCCATTTGGTATTTTGGCCTTGATATCACTTAGTGCTTTATGTGCTACAATTACACCTGCATTTATAACAGTTATTGCCATTATAGTTTTTTGAACTATTTCATCCAAAACATCTTTTGCATTTATACCATCCGCATTAGAAATTTGATTACAAGTCAAGTAACCTATTGTTGTTTCAACTGCAATAATACCAATTGTTCTAATATTTGCTAAAGCTACTACGCTTCTAGCAAATTCTAATACTTTTAGATATATAGGCAAACATTGAGCCTCATATTGAGCCTTTGCTACAACTGCCATATACCCACTAGGGTCACTGTAGGTAACAGGGTTTGCGTTGGCGTAAAGGTATTTGTGCAATGTAACAGGTGAGTTAGTATCGCCGCTGTAGGTATCACGGCTTACAAAAGTGCCTGTTTCAGGGTTCATGTACCTTGCACGCAGGTAGTACAACCCTGTGTTTGTGCTGTACTGCTGTGCACAATACAAGTAATTATTATCTGTAGTACCTGTTTGCTTTGTAAGGTTACCAAAAGCATCATAGGTATATGTATCGGTTACATTACCATTTTGGTCGGTTAATACTCTTACATTTCCATGACCGTCATAAGAATAATAGCATACTTTACTATCTTTTTCAATACTAATTAATTCTTGACCAAGGGTATAATATGCTTTTTCTCTATTATTTTCGTCAATTTCTGCTATCACCTGTGAAAGTTCGCCTGTGGTATCAACAAGATATTTTGTTATATCTGTACCATTTACTGTTGTTTGTATGCGGTTGCCTTGATAATCGTACAGATATTGCTCTGTTAAAGTTTCAGAATTATTGCTGACAACTACACTTAACAGTCTGTTATTTTCGTCCCATATATATTTTGATGTATTAGCTGAACAACTTTTTAAAACCAAGCTTCCGTTTTCATCATAAGTATATGTGGTTGTAACGCCGTTTACAGTTTCTTTTACAAGCTGGTTAAGATTATTGTAAGAATAATCAGTTACTTTACCATTTTCATTTTTAGACAAACGGTTGCCTACCTTGTCATATTTATAGTTGACAGTTGTGCTTTCTCCGTTTTCGGTGATTTTTTCCTGAGTTAATCTATTTACAGCATCATATGTATATTCTGTGGTTAAAATAAGAAATTAGTGCATACACCACATGGCATATGCACTAATTTTAAGTAATTTTAATTATAAAACTTTTTCCACCATTCCCTTTCTTTGCCTTCTTTTTCCAACTGTTCCATATCTTCGTGCCCTCGCACTCCATAGCGTGAAGCCTGTATTATTTCGTAAGGAGAAATTTCGTCATAATTATAACTGCTAAAATATTTATACCAAAGAATTATTATTTCTACATCACATTCAGGGGTATATCCATAAAGAGCTCTGCTTACAATGATATTACCTTTTCTTCGTTCTTCAAGAAAATACAGCATTATACGCTCTACTTCTTGTTTGAACTCTTCATTGGAAGGATTTACAATAGCACCTACAATATAAGAATAAAACTTTTTTTTATCATAGATAATATTTTCAGTCAAATATCGTGTTTTTTTACACCTCATCTCTCCATTCTGAATAATACGTGCTAATTCAATATTTCCATATAAAAGAAGATAAAAAGCATTAACAATAAAATTAAACGGTACTTTCTTTCTGTTTTCACTTTTTTCATCTGTCTTTTCATTGAACACTTTCTTTTCAACTTCAAATATATTCTCTAAATATTCTTTGTTGACTTTTTTCAGCGACACCCAATCGAAAAAAAGTAACAGTTCATTTTGCTTGGTTTTTGCACCTATTTCAGAATATTTTCCTTTTTTTCCCGGACAAACCAATCTGCAATCCTTTTTTAATGCTATTTTTGCATATTGTTCGCCTATACGTACAGTTTCTGATAAAACATTAAATTTATTTGTTAAAATGATTCGTAATGCATCAGACATCATCATTGAAGCATTTGATAACGAATATCTAGGAGGATCTTTTAAATTTAAAAATTTAAAATGTTCTTCCAAAGGTCCTACATAGATTTCACGAGTTTCAAGAACATATGGAATGAAGCTATTCTCATAGGACATCCAATCTTTAGGATCATACTTTATATTATTAACATTTATTTTCATATATTCTCTCCTTACTATGCAAATGCATTTACATATTCTATTGTTTTACCCGTAGTAAAATACCAATGTATTAATGCACTTGCACGTTGTATTGCTGCCCAAACTGTAATGCTGCTTTCATATAAGAGTACTGCTGAACCTGCTACTGCAAATACTCCATTTGCTGCATCTCTTAGTTCCCTTTTAGATTCTCTTACATAGGACCAATTTTCGACACGTTCTCTGTTTATATTACCCTTGATATGTACTTTGGTATATATCCATTAATAATTTTAATTAGATGTATTTTACAAGCTTATAATTAATTAGTATTGAAAAAGATAGTAAAGTATGCTATTATTCTTATGATGTTCATGGAAATGTAAGAGCACTTACAGACCAAACAGCAACAAGGGTAATATAAACAGAGAACGTGTCGAAAATTGGTCCTATGTAAGAGAATCTAAAAGGGAACTAAGAGATGCAGCAAATGGAGTATTTGCAGTAGCAGGTTCAGCAGTACTCTTATATGAAAGCAGCAT
>CABRLN010000071.1 GCA_902471875.1 uncultured Clostridium sp. | reverse complement strand
TCAGGTATATAACTGTGAGGGCTGCTGAAATTTTTTATAGCTTTTAATAATTTTTCTTAAAACAGTAAATAAGGTTTATTGTAAATATTACCGACAACGTAAATACTAAAAATTCAGTAACAACATATGCCAACCATACACCGTTTATATTTAGAATAAAGCTGAATATAATTACTGCTGGTACTAATATAACACTGCTGCGTAAAATTGATATTGCTAAAGCTTGAATATATTTTGATGTTGCACTTAAAAAAGATGCTAAAAAAACATTAATTGAAGCAAATATAATTCCTATAAAATAAATACGTGTACCTGTTGAAGCAAGATCTTCAAGAAGCTTATCATTACCGCTGAATACAGCTACAATAGGTTCTGTAAAAATACACAGTACAATATATATTATAACTGACAGCACAAGCGAGGTTCCTATTGCATAACGTAAAATATGATTTAGCTTTTTGAAGTCACCTGTACCATAGTAACGGCTTGCTAATGGCTGTGTCCCTTGTGCCAAGCCGTTAAATATAGCAATTACAACCAATGCAATATTGGCTATAATTCCATATGCAGCCACACCAGCATTTCCTTTTAAGTTCATAAGCACAATATTAAAAACAATAAGGGAAATTGAAGATGCCAGTTCTCCAACGAAGGAGGAAAATCCCAATGAAATAACTACTTTTAATTCTGATAGTATGAATGTAAATTTTTTTACAGAAAAACTGTTTTTCTTTTTTATAAAATGTATTGATAATATACCAATGCTTATTATTGGTGAAATACATGTTGCCAATACAGCACCAAACATGCCCATATTAAGGGGAAAAACGAAAATATAATCTAACACAATATTTGAAAAACTGCTTATCAACATTGCTGTCATTGAAAGATTTGGATTATCGTCGTTTCTTATGAAAGCAATAAGAATATTATTTAATAAAAAGAATGGTGAAAACAACATTATAACCCTTATATATAAGCTTGTCAGAGGAATAGTGCTGCTGTCTGCACCAAGCAGCTTAGAAATTTGGTCGGGCAAAAAAATTCCTGCCAATATAAAAATGAAAGCGAATATACCTGCAATTAACAGACTGTGCATAAATGCATTGTTTGAGTTATTGTTTTTGCCTTTTTTTATAGAAAAATCAGTAGCACCGCCTATGCCTATCATTAATCCTATACCATACATTACCGAATATACAGAAATTGCAAAATTAAGTGCTGCCAAACCTATGGTACCCAATGCCTTGGCAACAAAAAAGGTATCTGCCAGTATATAACAAGACAGTCCAATCATTCCTAGAATATTTAATCCTGTATATTTAAAAAAAGTTTTTATTAAACTATTATTCATATTCTAATATCATCTCCTAAACAAAAAACACCCAAAACATTCCTTCTAATATTAATTTTAACAAACACTTTTATTTGTTTTATTAAAATCAATATGTGACCTAACGGAATGTTTTAGGTGCATAAATTTTTACCCGGTGGCAAAAAAATAGCCTAAAATTAACCTCAAATAGCCCTAAAATCCCGAAAAGCATAAAAAATTGAGGTTAACATTAATTAATTTTTTTATATTTTAACATATATATAATATATATGCAAGTGAATTTTAGGTTGTATTTTTCGTATTATCTGCGTTGTAAATAGATGTGACCCATTTTAGTTAAAAAATAAAGTCAAAGATAGGTATAATGTTTTTGCCCTCCTTTGGAGTGGAGCATAGCGGAACGAGAAAGGAGGGCAAAAACGGCGATTTACGCCATCAACTTATCCGCTAAGTGCCGTCCATTGATATAAATGTTTTCCATCCCTTAAAACCTTGCCTTTTAGGCAACTATACGGTACTTCCTTCACATCTATCTGCACTTTTTCTCCGGGTGTTTTCAGTTCAGGATATCTTCTGTGAACTCGACTTTTTTTCTTTGGTTTGGTCTGCCTGAAATGAAGAAATATTATGCCGAACAGCAAGAAAAGAACAAAGACACGCAAACTGAAAATAAAGAAGAATAGTAAAAACGAGAGCCAAGGCGATAAAATCTTGACTCTCGCTTTTTCGTGGTGACATTATAAGAATTCTTCTATGGCGAAACCGCCTTTGAAATAGTAGGTGTTCGTGCAATGTCCATTTGGTGGAGATGAGGGGAATCGAACCCCTGTCCAAAAGTCATTTACCAAGGCTTTCTACGAGTGTAGTTATTGTTTTAAAGTTCCCTTAACATCACGCCCAATAACAGGCTTGGTGTTTTGGTAGCCTCTACTGTGTGACGAAAAATGAGGCAATTTTTCGTTCACATTTACCACTAATCGACGCCGCCATAGGGACCGTGGTGCTTCCCAAAGCAACGAGCTGCAACTTAGGCAGCTAGAGCAACTTTATTGTTGTCGTTTATTATTTAAAAAGTACGGATTTTATAGTGGTTCCGCACCACTACTCGCTTACCAAGGCTTACAACCCCTGTCGAAACCTTTACATCCCCATATATAACCACTAAAGTATTCATAAAGTTTAATAAAAATATGAATCAGAAGTGCTATAACATATTATATTATATAAATAATATTTGTTCAAGGAGTTTTTGTTATTAAATTTTTACCTGTACTGCTCCTTCAAATGACGTTCTATATTTCGCTTAGCATCTTTTGCTGCTATGTCTGCTCGTTTGTCATACAATTTTTTACCCTTGCACAATCCTATTTGCATTTTTACTTTAGAACCTTTAAAATAAAGTGAAATTGGAATAATTGAATATCCTTCCTGCTTAATTAGTCCAAATAATCTCATAATTTCACGCTTATGCATTAATAACTTACGAACACGCATAGGGTCTTTATTAAATATGTTTCCCTGTTCATACGGGCTTATATGCATACCGTTAACAAACAGTTCTCCTTCAACTATTGAGCACCAAGAATCTTTAAGATTTACTCTGCCTGCTCTAAGGGACTTAACCTCTGTACCAACAAGCTCTATACCTGTTTCCATACTCTCTATTACAAAATAGTCATGATGAGCCTTTTTATTTTGTGCTATTGTTTTTGTGTTTTGCTTTACCACTGGTATGCCCCTCCTTTTAAAAAAACTTACTTTTATGGCATAATTTCATCAAACCAATCTGATATATTATTTACTGTACTATTTGCTGCTTTTGATAATATTATTACCCTCCATTGCGTATAAAAACGCTTCAGTAGAATCATTGTTATATATAATTACATAATATGTATTGAAGATATAACCCATCTCTTCAGTTCTTTTGGTTGCTATATTCGGCATTTTTGTCCGTTTGCTGTAATATTCAATAATAATTCCTTACCTGCTGTTTATCAACAGTGGTAACAATAATACTTTTTTATCTAACTTTTCCCAAATTTTTTCCAGATATTAATAATTTTATTATTAATATCCTTACTATCATTTAATGAAGATACATTGTACTTTGTTTTGACCATCTCTGTTCAAAACAAAGTAAAAACACATGGTATTAACAACACGGAATATGTAACCGGGAATGTATGATTATCCACAAGGAATATATTGTTTGTAAAAATTGTAAGTTATAATATTGGTACAATTGATGATTTTAAATATTACTTTGTTTTGAACAGAGATGGTCAAAACAAAGTACAATGTATCTTCATTAAATGATAGTAAGGATATTAAT
>CABRLN010000070.1 GCA_902471875.1 uncultured Clostridium sp. | reverse complement strand
GTAGAAGGGAAAATTATGATAAAAAATAATCACTATAAAAATCTTTTAATAGAGGCAATAAACAAGGATGAATTATCAGCTTTTTTAGAAGGAAAAGGCAAATATCATATTGAATGTAATGTTGCTGATACTCCTACAGACTTTGGTTCTGTATTAGATACTGTTTTTTATTTGGCTGATACAAATCCAGAATTAAATATAGGCAGAAAATTCGAATGTGCAATAAAAGAAATGTTGCAAGGAAATGAATGTGATATATATTGTTCAGTATTTTTATTCTTTAGCTATATTATTCAATTTTGTCGTATATTGCCTATTAATTATAATGAAAAAGACATATATTATCGTATAGCAAGTAGAAAAAAGTTAAATGCAACATTTTCATTACCAATTGATGAAATAAGCAAAGCAATGACGAATTCTCTACACAGAAATCAAGAAAGTCTGAAAAGTTGTAAAAAATGGACTGGTAAAAATAAAATTGAGGGAATTTGGGAAGAGGTAGAAAGACTGAATAATATTATAAAAAAAGATTATAATATTGAAATTTTATAATATTATAATCAAAAAATATATAAGACACTCTATGCCTATACAATAAGAGCGTTCATAAACAGCAGTGACGAAGCATACGAATGGTTACAGAAAAAGTCGGCATTAGGTTTGACAGATGAGCTGTTGCAAAAGTTTATGCAGCATGGTGATGATTATCTGTCATATTCAGATGATTTGGTAAAAGCAATGACCAAGTCAACAGATAATGTTGACACTATGATAAGGCTTGTGTCAGATTTTGGAGATACAGCAGAAAATGCAATAGTAAAATCAGGCGACCGTGCTGTTGATATTTATGAACGCTTTGGCGAAAATGGACTAAAAGCTGTAGCTAACTATGGTGATGATGCTGTAGAAGTTATTTATGATTATGGTAGTGAAGCAATTACTTCATTAAACAAAGGAATAGACCCGGCATCAGTTAAGAAGATTTATAATTGGGATTATAGACCTAATGACGAAACCTATTTAAAATATAAGTCTATATTTGATAATGAAGTATATTATAATCAGAGAAATGGTGCAATAAATTGGCCAGATAACGATGGTTTTGTTGTAAATACTATAAAAAATAAAAGATTGAGTGAAGGAACTTATTTTAAAAGATATGGTGGTAATTCGGGCGAATTTTTGGGAAATACAGTTGATTCTTTTGAATCAAGATCTTTAGCTCCACATAGTGATCCAGCTATTAATGATGTTGAAATACATTATTATGAATTAATTGAAGATACTGAATTTACAACTGGAAAAGTCGCACCATGGTTTGGGCAATCTGGTGGTGCAGACCAATTTGTAAAATATAAAATTGATGGTACAAAATATACTATTCAGGAACTTGAAGATGAGGGTATATTGATAGATATTACAAATTTGGTTGAAAGAGGCGAAATTAGCATTGATTGAAATAATTCAAGAAATATTGCAAGATGATAAATTAAGGATAATGGAAGCTAACAATATAATTTTATTATTTCAAGGGTGTTATCCAGAAGATTGTGTTGAGTTAGAAATAAATAATAATTGTTATATAATTTATGAAGTTCATAGAAAGACAAAATGCTTAAAATTAAAAACAAAAGAAAGAAGTGACGCTATTGTATATGCAATAATAGTATATAAAAGGCTTTATGATAACTTGCTAAATAGAGAAATTTCAAAAAATATAAAAATATTTATAGACAATCGAAATGAGGAAAAAGCCTTAGAGTGTATCAAAAATAAATTTTCTCCGTTAATATATTCATTAGAAAGAGAAGAACATGGAAAAATATCATTTATTAAGGTAAATAACAAAGTTGATGTTAAATTCAATAAAAGATATATTGCAAAAGGTGTAAAACTGAATAGGGCATATATTGTATTCTATAATTTTTGTGCGAAATTGGAACATATATCTTTATTTTGTGATATATTGCAAAATAAATTAGGAAATGTTATTAATCGTGATAGAATTTTTGATATGTACCTTTTTGGCGAATAATAGATATAGGCATAATGACAAGGGTAATAATTTATTTTGTTGCCCTTGTTTAATTATTTGTGCTATAATAAGGAAAAACAAATAAAACTATAAAAATTGGAACAAAAAACTGTCCGAAAAACTGCTGAAAAACGCCAGTGACCCTACAGACATAACAAGGTTGTTTAAACAACTTAGCAAAGGCGGCTTAAGTGACGACGCCATTAAAAAAATGGTTGAAAATGCAGGAGAAGAAGGACTTGAATGGCTAAGTAAGCAGGTTAAAAACGGCGTAAGCGGAGAAATACTTGAAAAAATCGCCAAGAATGCAGTTGACTATACTAAATACAGCGATGATTTAATAAGAAAAATAGCTTCATCAAACGGTTATGCAGATGATATAATTAAGTATGTTAATAAATATGGTGATGATGCGGTTAAAGCTATAACTAAATATGGTGACGATGCAGCAAAAGTTATTTCAGACTATGCAGATGACGGCTTAAAAGCACTTAATAAGGGAGTTACCCCAACTACAATTAATAATTTTGCAGATCATAATGTAACACCGGATATATTGGTAGAAAGTCTTTCAAAATCTGCTGACAACTTTACTTTAGATAAAAGAATTTCTGATGCGGTTCTTGATATGCCAAAAGGAACACGCCCGGACCCAAGTTCTTATTTACCAAAATCATATATAGATAAACATTTAGCACAGTTTGATGATGGTGCTTCAATAATAATGACTAAAGAACAATATGTTACTTATGTTCAGGGTAAGGATAAGATTGGTATTGTTAGTGATGGTACACAATTTGTAATGCCTAAAAATTTTTGTGATGAGATTGCAAGTAAAGCAAATGGAAACATAGAAATATATGAAACTTCTTTAGGTTTTGATATTGGGCATTTTGCAGATGGAGGTGGACTTGTTAGAATCGATATCAAAAATCTAGATGATTTGAATTTACGAATACCATCTGGAAATGAAGCGGGTGCTAATAATCATTGGATACCAGGTGGAAAAACAGATGGTGGAGTTTCAGAGGCTATTTCAGATTTAATTCCTAATATTACTAGTAATGTTACAGTAACAGAGATTAATTGATGTGAGGGAAATATATGATAGATATAAATTTCTTATTTAGAGCATTGGAAAAAAATGAATTTAACTTGTTGCTGAAAGGAGTTGAACCATACAAATTTGAATTGTCACAATATGTTCCTAGTGATGCACCCACTGATGTAGGAAAAATGTTATCAAGTGTCATTTATAAAGCTTATAAACTACAGCCTAGTATTAAAGAAGAATTTGAAAGAACATTGATGATTATGCTTGGTCAGACAACATTTGATGTATATGTAGTTATACTGTATATTGTCAGTGAATTATTTAAAGAAAAAAACGGATTAGCTCCTTTTAATCTTAATTTTACAGAAATATTGCCAAGAGTGAAATATGAAATACAAAGTAGAGAAAAAGATTTTCAGGAAAAACTTAAGTATCCAAATGGTTATATAAAAACTGATGTGTGGGACGAAATAAAAAGATTTAACAGTATTTGTAAAAAGGAGTATGATATTGAATTATTTTAATCATAATTGCTTGCCTAGTGGATAATGCTTTAAATGAACTTAATTAATAAGTAGAAGGGAAAATTATGATAAAAAATAATCACTATAAAAATCTTTTAATAGAGGCAATAAACAAGGATGAATTATCAGCTTTTTTAGAAGGAAAAGGCAAATATCATATTGAATGTAATGTTGCTGATG
>CABRLN010000069.1 GCA_902471875.1 uncultured Clostridium sp. | reverse complement strand
ACAAGTTTTCCTTGTAACAACAATATTTGATATTTTGCCTTTCTGTGTTCCTGTAAATAGCTTTTACGAAGCATCCCATATTTCCCATAAGTTGGTTCGATATCTGTAAGTGCCAATTCTGGCAAATAATAATCACCACACAACATATAAGTAAGTCCATTTTTCTCATCATAAATTTCGTTCTGCATAAAATATTCTCCTTTTCTTCCTATAATTGGTCGTACATCTTCAACAGTGTTCCCTTTTTCATTTGACTATATTTCACCTGTAATTCTTCATATTTTTTCTGAAGACTTTCATATTCGTTTTTCGGAACACTATCGGATAATTTCTGTTCTAAACTCTTAATCCGTGCTTCCTGTGCTTTTGCAATAGCATCACTTTTAGGATTTCGCAATATCATTCCCTGTTGTTTTTCCTTCAATTCCATCATGACCTGTTTCACATTCGGATTATTATAGAAAAAACCTCTGGAAAGTCCTGTTAGTTTTGTAAGTTCAGCAACTGAAATTTTTATATTTTTTCTATACATTGTTTCAATAGCTGTTATTGCTGTTTCCGTCATTTCCGCACTTTTTTCTTTTGCCAGTGCTACCATTTTATCGTGTTTCTGCATTTTCCTTTTCCCTCCTGTATTGTGCTAATAATTCATTCATTTCATCTCGTACAGCCTTTGTATCCTCCGCTAATGCTTCGTTTCTTAACCGCCGATAATGTGGTATGGTTCGTGTATCCTTATGCCCCAACAGCCTTGCAATGCTATCATCATCTAATTTCATTTCTGTAAGTTTTACTCCAAAAGTATGTCTAAAACGATGTGTACGAAACTCAAAATAATTTCCCTTATCATCCCTGATATCATTTTCATAAATCATGATATTTACATGATATTTCAGCATTGAATCTGTATACAATTTTCCATTATCTTGCAGAAAAATATATTCTGAATCTGGATGCTCCTTTTCTGAAACTTCTATTGCTTTTCTAATCAATTCTGCCAGCTGATTGCTAACTGGTCTTTTATATTTCCTTGTTTTCTGCTGGATAATAGTTATAAAATAATGTCCAGATTTCTCAGATAAGCAATCCCTTCGCAAAGTCAACGTATCCTCTATTCTTGTACCGAGCATCTGATGTATTATTAAACATCTGCCTAACTGGGGCTTTAATTTTGTTAATGCACAATTAAATCTCCTGATTTCTGCATCTGAATACGCTTCTGGTAAAGCGTTATCATATGCTCTGCAATCACTGGACAGAAAAAGGTTGCATATATTTTCTATTTCCAGTTCACGCCCTATTTCATCCAACAGATTATCCAAAACCGACAGCTCTGTCGTGTAACTGACTGATGTAAGACCGGTATCCGTTTTTATATAAACCAGATAATCTTCTATCATATCCCTGCTAATTTCTGTAAAATGCTTTACTTCTGGAAACCGATCATACATGAAGCTAGCAAACCGACGGAATCCACGCAATTCACCTTTTATACTACCCATTGCTTTTGTCTGGCAGTGGCTATACAATATTCTCTTTATTATCTCTTTAAATTCTTTCTGCCTGATCTCACGAAAATCTAATCTATATCTTCCACGAATCGGATTACTCCTTGGCACAATATCCAACTTTCTCATATCCCATACATCTTTTTCATTTTCTGGAATATCAGCTGTTTTACACTTCACAACATACTCATAATACATTTTCAGAAAAGAAACCTGAGCGCTACTTTGTTGCTCAACATTCCGCCTATCCGGTCTATTTCTTCTAACGTACAGCGCTAATCCTTTTTTATATAAAAATGCTTTATAGCTTCTCTCCAGTTCTTCCCATTTTTTATCAGTGATGCTACTACAACTTGTACACTTCTCATTCAGAAATTCTTTCAACAGATCAAATCTGTAAATATCATTTACTGCTGTTGATAATGATAAACGTCTACATCTATCATCAATATACCCATAAATCTCATCCTGTATCTTTTCATTATGAATCTCTGATACATAGTACACCCTGTTTTCCTTCCATTTCAGACTAGCCAACTGTTTTTCTGTAGCTTGTTGATAACAGTCATAAGAAATCAAATTAATATTACCTTTCATCATCTTCTACTCCTTTCAATTTAAATGACTGATTTTTTGAAAAATATTTATCTTCAGCCGATACAATACGTTCCGGCATGAAATCAATGTACTGTTTTGTCATATTCTCACTTGAATGTCCTAGATAATCTCGTACCCCTTGTATAGAAACCCCATTTCCGTACATTGAAGTTGCAAGGTTATGTCTGTAATCGTGTGCTCTAAAGATATAATCTCCGCAGGCAATCCCACGGGCCTTACACTCCCGAATCATCTGATTTGAAAATGTCTGTCCATTAAATGCACCACCCTTTTTATTTTTGAATAAATACTCCCCATTTTTTATTCCGTACTTTTTTTCATAATCGTTCACCAGTCCAACCAATAAACTGGGAACAGGAATGACTTTTTCCCTCCGCATTTTGCTTTGATATATGCGCATCCAATTCTCATTGCCTTGTGAATAAAAGGCTCCCGATTTTATTGTACAAACCTCGCTTTTCCTAATTCCTGTGCAAAACAAAATCAAATACATCAACTGTAAATGCTCTGGGAATGTCGGCAGCTCCTTAATTAGATGAGCAATTGTTTTTTCTGGAACACTTCTTTCATTGTGTTCTGAAAAACCTTTTTTTAAAAATCGTTCCGGATAAAACTTCAACACTTCAATATTTTTCATTTTCAAAAACTGTAGAAATGTATGCATATGTGTGATATATCGGTTAAAAGTAGAATACTTAATATCGGACTTATCCAAAACAGACACATAACTCTCTATATCTTGTATCTCCAGTTCAGTTACTTTCTTACTCTGTCCATCCAGATATTTTAAAAATTGTGAAATAAAACTTATTGTATTTCGGATATTTGATAAAGACAGATCCGATATCCCGACCAAATATTTTGCGTATAATTGTAAATACCAACGATTTTCTTTTTCGTAAATATTAATAAATGAAAGGCTTTTAACAGGTGAACTGGCATTGATTCTCGATTTATCAAACTGAAACCTATCCATATACCAGATACACGCTCGCCAATTTGTCTCTGAATCTGTCAGAAATAACGTTCTTCTCGCAAACTCAACAATCTTAGAAGCCTGTTTTTTTATAATTTCCGGCTCATTATTTAAATACAGATAAAATCTGTTTTCGTCTGCCTGTTCCATTTCTTCAATATCATCTATTCCGTACTTATCGCAAAACCGTATAAGTGCTTTTAATGGTTCTAAAAAATATCTTCGATGTCTTTGTGCCTTATCCATATTCAGAATTTCACACAGCAATATTTTTGTCTGTCGCACCAACTGTGATGAATGTATCCTCGTTAAGTCCCATAACAAATCATTCTTATCGACCACCTGACGGAAAGATTGTGCTTTCTTCTTATTGGGGATATACAGCAAAAACAATTTGTCTTGCTTAAAAAACTCCTGTTCTACAGAGAAGGGATTTCCATGTGAATAGACATCCGGTATATTTTCTATTTTTAAACGATCAAATAAGCTCAGTAATTCCGCTTTATATTTTTCTGAAATATCCTCTTTTTCAAGAGAATCCATATACATTTTTCTCGTTTCATAGTTAATATCTGCAGTACACTGTATATCTGTATACTGGAAAAATTTGTATAACCGGTTATAGTATTTTGCTTCTCCATTCGTAACTAAAGATATTTCTTCCTTTAATTTCTCGGATATTTTTTCCTGATATAACTTCGGAACAATTTTTAATACTGCCAAGGTAATCCCTCCTTCCTTTTACAGAAAATCTGCAATTTGGTATAAATCTTCATTATTTGAGTAGTATTGATCTGTTGCTTCTATCAATCGTTCATTATTTTCACCCAAGTATTTAATGGTAGTTTCAACTTTCTTATGCCCCAGGGCAAAACGAATGTCATTCAAATCCCATCCTTCTTTTCTTCTTTCCTCCGCAAAATAGTGTCGGAGCTGATGCGGATGGGAATTGATATCCGTTTTTTTGGATAGCCTTTTCAACATGCTATACACAGAATCCGCATCTAATGGCTCCCCTTTGTTTTT
>CABRLN010000068.1 GCA_902471875.1 uncultured Clostridium sp. | reverse complement strand
TCATGATGTCACTGGTTCGAGCCCAGTTGGGGGAGCCAATCAGAAACCGCACAAATAAGCTGAAAACGGCTTGTTTATGCGGTTTTTTGCTGTTTGTATAACGATATTGTGATTTACACAATGTGGGGTTAAGTCATCGGGTAAGCCTATTTGCTTGATGGCAGGGTAAAAGCAGTATTTGTAGAAGTGGTCGGCTGTCAGTGCTTGCCCATCAGAGCCGCAGAGGATAGTATCGCTGTTATGTTTTAAGCATTCGGTAACAATACTTTGTATTTTAGGGTGTATTGGTATAAGTCTATCTGTTTCGGTATCGGTTTTGCCACCGCCAATAAACACAGGTATGTTATTATCTGACAAGTGGTAGCTTTCGGCAGTCAGTGCCAAAAATTCAGATACGCGAAAATTTAGGTAACACATACAATATATGTAATTTGCATATGGCACTATGCCAATATTTTGCCGTACGGTTTCAAGCTGTAAATCTGTAAAGCGTGATTTATTTGTTTCGTTAAGTTCCGGAAGTATAATAAATTCTGCGTAGTTTTTATTAACAATGTCATTTTTTAGAGTATAGCTGTACATAGAAGTTAAAAGGCATTTTAATTTGTATAGCGCTGAAAATTTTATTTAGGGCTGCCTGTGTCTGTGTAAGTTTCTTTACCTTTATTGTCTATGTATTTCAGTTTTCCACCCACCCCGACTTCATGATGAATGGGCAGTATTTAAAATCGGGTTGTAATTCCTTGTTACAGCGTTTGTTTATGCATTTCAAAAATTGTACCTCCTTTTTTCGTAAAAAGGGTGCAAAAATCCCACGGTAAAATCTTGTAATTTTACCGTGGGTGTGATACAATATAAATGTAATATTTTATATTATGTCGCACACCCGTTGTGTGGTTGCCGCTCTAATTTGTTGACATAGGTTAGAGCGGTTTTTATTTATACAAAAATCGACAAAACTTGACAAATGATATGTAATATGATACCATTATGTTATAAAATATTTTATTACCACCATTTCAACCCACTCTCACGGTATAGGTGAGTGTGGGTTCTTTTTATTTTATATTAACCCAACTTCACGTTTAGCGTTAAGCTTTTGCTCTTTGGTTGCTGTGTCAGCACACATAAGGCAAAATCCATCTTCATCCCAATAAAGATATTTTTCGGTGCGTTTACAGCATATACAGTATAGAAAAGCCACAGGTAAAAAGTGTTATATATTTACAATGAATAATAACACTATTCTTAAATTTCTGCCTTTAGAAGAAATCAACTTATAACCTATAGGTCTCAGTGGGATACCCAGTTCAGAACAGATTTTGTCATATTCATTGTCGAATATTTTGCTAATTTCTCTAAACTTTTCGGTTGTACAAGGTACTGAAAAAATATAAAGGAATTTGCCTCCTGCAATTAGTTTGTTTTGGACAATAATGTTTTGGCAATCTCTATATGCCTCTAAAACTTCTTCATTTATGTCTTTTGTATATAAATGCGGTTGCAGCCTATCAAAAATAGGGAAAACGATTTTTCCAAATCTTTCTTTAGAATATATTTTTTGTTCTGCTTTTTAAACATAATCCAAGATATTACAGTAGAAACAATAAGAGAGAAAAGGGATATGATGACAACTGATGTTTTGTAAAAGGCGTCTATATCGACCGATATACCCATAATTTCACCTATCTTCAACATTATTTCAATTAATGTTGACATTAAGGCAAAGCACGTCCTAGGATAGTACGAAGCAAACATACAGGTAAGAGCATTAGCTATACACCTGATAAAACAGTAGCTTATGAAGAGCTGGTCAGGGCAAGATACCTGAAATCAGCACCTTTTGTTGAATTTGGAGATAAGCCGCTTAAAGTATCAATTAAGGCGTGTTTCAGCATACCGAAAAGTAAGAGCAAAAGAGAAATTAAAAAGGTCATTAAAGACGCCTTGAATTTGTCGCCACAAGAAGTTAATCATCTTTTTAAAGACGTTATTCGGAAAGGATATGCACAAGATGAACAAATTTACAAGTACAAGGGCAAGCCCTTTATACCATTCGAGGATAATAAGCAGCTACAGCAATTAATAACTACCGTAGCTGCGCAAGCCCACACAGAGCTTAAAAACATTACTCAGTCATTAGGCTTTGCAGTAAAACAACCTGACGGTGCATTAAAATTTACTAAGCTTGCGGATTATTACCAACGTACATTAGACAATGCAGCTTTGAGTATTGCAACAGGTGCATTTGATTATAACACAGTGCTGAAACGTACCGTTGCAGAGCTTACAAACAGCGGTTTGCGCACAGTAGATTATGCAAGCGGACACAGTAATCGTGTTGATGTTGCCGCACGCAGGGCTGTTATGACAGGTTTTAATCAGATAGTCGCAAAGGTTAATGATGATAACGCCGAAAAGTTAGGCACAGAATATTTTGAAGTGAGCTGGCACGGTGGAGCAAGACCAACCCATCAAGTATGGCAGGGCGGAGTTTACACAAGGGAACAGCTTGAAACTGTGTGTGGCTTGGGAACAGTAACAGGACTTTGCGGTGCTAACTGCTATCATAGCTATTCACCGTTCTTTCCGGGAATTTCTGAACGCATATATACTGACGAACAGCTTGAAGAAATGAACCGTAAAGAGAATACCCCTGTTGAATATAACGGGAGGCAATACACAAAATATGAAGCTTCCCAACGTCAACGCAGGCTTGAAACAACCATGCGTGCTCAAAGACAAAAAATAAAACTTTTGCAGGAGGGTGGTGCTGATGAAGACGACATTATAACAGCAAGAGGCCGCTATCGTGTAACCTCGGCTGAATATACACGTTTTTCTAAGGCTATGAATTTACCGCAGCAGCGTGAGCGTGTTACTGTTGATAGCTTAGGGAATATTGGGGTTGGTAAGTACAAGAAAACAATTGCAAAGTCTGCCGAAAATGGTATAATAAACCTTAATAATAAGGGAACGGCGGTCAATGATGTGCATAAAATCGGAAATATTGATATTAACAAATACAAATGCGTAACAGAGGATATAAAAACTAGTGATGTTATTATAACTGATGAATGCATACAACACATAAAAGACAGACATCCGAATGATTATGAAAAGTATTATCGCTATATGAGTGAAGTAGTAGCTAATCCTGATTATATTGTAGAAGCTAACAAGCCTAATACAGCGTTGATATTAAAGGAATTTTCAGAAAATGGAGAACAATTTAAAACAGTATTAAGACTTATTACATCTTCTGATGATTGCAATTTTAAAAACTCGATAATAACTTTTATGAAAATAAATGAAAAAGAGTGGCAAAGATTATTAAGAAACAAGAAAATACTTTACAAATTAGAATAAAAAAGGTATAATCATAATAGAATAAAGATAGGTTGTTTGAGGTGGAAGAATACGTCCCCGTCCACACGCCGATGGCTTGACAGGGAGAAATCCCGAGAGATGCAGGAGAATGGGACGCCTGCCAAATGACCTATCCGAAGCCACTTGTACTTTTGTATGGGTGGCTTTTTCTACATCTTTTTGTTAACTAACCGCCCTGAGCAATCAAGGCGGTATTTTTATTTGAAAAATTGACTGCTCCGAAGTCATAAAACCACGAGCAGAAAGGAGAATTTAACTATGCAAAGAAAGTTTTTAGAGGATTTAGGGCTTGAAAAAGAAGTTATTGATAAGATAATGGACGAAAACAGCTCTGACGTTGAAAAAAATAAGTCAAAACTTGAAGCTGAACGCGGCAACTACAAATCGCAGCTTGAAACAGCACAAAATGCGCTGAAAGAGTTTGAGGGCGTTGATGTAAAGGAATTGAACAGTAAAATCCAAGCTCTGACAACAGACCTTGAAACACAGCAAAATGAGTACAATGCCAAAATTGCAGATATGGAATTTAACAATGTACTTAACGAAGCTATGAGTAAATCAGGTGCCAAAAATATTAAGGCTGTAAAGGCATTGCTTGACCTTGAAAACCTTAAAGCAAGTAAGAACCAAAATTTCAAATGGGTGATGCCGCTAAATATGCTAACACTTACAGTGGTCAAATGGCAAGGCTATCCGCTACTTTTACAAACCTCAAAACAAAGACAGGCAATATCCTAAAGGCTATAGTAGGCTCGTTTTTGCCTATTATTAACAATGCCATAAGTGTAGTTG
>CABRLN010000067.1:0-2500 GCA_902471875.1 uncultured Clostridium sp. | reverse complement strand
TTAAACTAATGATTCATAAAAATGAAAAATTTAATCAAATAGACCTAATGAAAATTTTAAAAGTCAAAATGAAAAGCAAAAGTAAAAAATCTCTTTTAAAATAAATAAATTGGAAAAAAAGCAAATATAATATATAAATAAGTAAAATCGATTACTAAGTAATATATAAACTTACCTATTTATTTATAAATAAATAAAAAAAATTAAACATTTTTCTTACGAATAACTGAAATTATCCTTGTTAAACTTCTATGCATTTTGATTCCATATTGTTCAACTAATTCAAATCCAACTTCCTTAATCATAGGATTTAAATCAACATAATGAGGACTAGCCATACACAAGTAGGCATCATCTTTCATATTATCATAAATTGAATGGAAAAACTCATTGAAAATCTCATCACCCTCAATATCCCCAGTTGAAGTAGATATTCCATAAGGAGGGTCTGTAACTACACTATCTACCTTTTCATACATTTTAAGTTCACGTACATCAACATTGAATGTTCTATAATCAGTTATTCCACAGTAATCCAAATTGATTGCACTTCCATTTTTCATTTTCCAGTTAACATCAGATCCTGCAACTTTACATCCAATTAATCCTGCTTCAATAAGTATTCCCCCAGTTCCACAGAAAGGATCCAATACCAAATCTCCGGAATTAACCCTAGACAGATTAACCATACACCTTGCCAATTTTGGACTCATTGAACCTGGATAGAAAAACGGTCTTTTATGAGGTTTTATTTCTTCAAAATGTTTTTTATTGAGTTTAAATTTTTCAATAGCTATATAAACAGTATTTTCATAAGCAATTAATCTGATTAATGAGTCCGGTTTTTTCAGTTTTACTTTTATATTGTCACATTTTGATAAAATTAATGATCCTGTCTTTCGCTCAGCAGCCACAGTATCAATAGAAGAGTTGAATCTTTTTACTCTTACAGCAAAGTTTTTAGAAATATATCTGCTCCAGTCAATAGCTAAAATATCCTTTTCCAAATCATCTATAGAGGATTTAAATATTACCTCATCCACTTCATGGGTGTATCCTAATCTTTTTACAAGTGTCTGATAATATTTGTCTGAGTTTTCATCAGAAATATCCTTTAATAAAATCAAACCTTCAGTTATTTTAGAAATATCCAATTCCATATCTTCACATTCAATAACTGCGTTTAGTTCTGCAAGAGGTAATTTGTCATGTTCCTGAGATTGTATACATAGTAATTCCATTAACTTCACCTGATTTTTTTAAAAAAAAATTATTTTTTAAATTTGTCGAAATGTCTTCTGATGATAGTTTCTTTAGAGTCTTTTGTTTGGGTACCTATATCATTTTCTTCAAATTTTGAATCATGAATGTCCGGATCATTATAATAAAGTTCAGCTTCATTTTCCCCATAGTAATCATCATCACTATAAGAATAATCATCAGTACTTTCATTATAATAGTCATTATCATGAAGTCCCTTACTCCTATTGTTAACAGCACCTTCAATATTGTCTTCCAAAGAATCTTTCATGTAAGGTTCATATTCGTAATTATGCCTTTTTTCCTCTTCAAAGTTCAATTCTTCAGGATAATACTCATAATCCCTAACAGGTTCTTTTCTGTAATAATCCTGAGGCTCATAGTATTCCTCTTCACCATAATAACCGCCATCCTCATACTGTCTTCTTTTTGAGCGGTAGTCATTAGATAGTTCATAGTATTCATCATCAGAATAATATTCAGGCTGCTGTCTGTTTATAGAAAAATCATCTCTATAATGTCTGCTTCTTAGATTATTCTGATTGGATATTCTTGAAAATATTATATTTTCAACTTCCTTAACATTTGAAATATTGGCTAATTTCATCTGATTGTTGTCATAAGCACTATAAACTGAAACTGTTCCGACATTCAATATTTTTGCTACAATACTTTGAGATGTGCTTACATCCTGAATTGTTCCGTAAGGCATGTAGTTTTTTTTAGTGTATAAAACTCCTGATTTAATAATAATTCTTGAGTCAGTTAAAATATACTCCATATAATACCAGTTAATAAGTTGCCAGATTATATACAGAATAATAAAAAGTATAATTACAAAAAGTGCAATAGCAGTATACCTTGTTAAAGATAATTTAACATAAGATATTAAATATACTTGCATTTCACCAATAAATGTAATAATCGGTGATGCAACAGATAAAACAACTACTAATAAAATAACTCCAAAAATAGCTTTTTTACATCCTAAAAGCATATTCGGTTTGGTTTGATAAATAGTTTTTTCATTAGTTATTTTATCATTTCTATTAAACAACATAATAATGTATTAGAATTTAATTTTAAATAAAGTTTTTTAAAAAATAAGATTTAAAAAGTAAGCCTCAGCTCGCCCATCATTCATCACGTATCAGAGCTCATAGGGTTCATCATTGGCTTACATATTATTTAAGCAAACATTACGCCTGCTTCTTTTATAAATTCATCATCATGTTCCTTG
>CABRLN010000066.1 GCA_902471875.1 uncultured Clostridium sp. | reverse complement strand
CAATAAATGTAATAATAAATAGGTCGATAATAATTGTCACCTAAAGTAGGAGAATAAAAACTACATTAGGGGGCAGAGTATATCATTAAATATACTCACATTAAAGTATTTTAAAAAATGCCGGAAATCATAGAAAAGGACAAATATTTGTGTAGGAACAATAGATTTACTTTTTCCAAAAAACAAGAATGTTAAGGATATCGTTAAAGACTTACAACACAATAAGTATATTAAATAAAAAAACTGATATCGTTTGGAAAACGATATCAGTTTTTTTGTGATGTCTGAACAAATTGGAGCAGTTCAGCAGATGATAAGTAAGATAAAAAATTAAATTTATGCTATATTTGATTTTATAATAAAATGGTTATTATCAAAACAACCGTAAGTGCCCTTCATATCGAACATTAATTTTATTAAGTTTTCATAGTATGGAATAAACACACCTCTGTGTATCATTTCTTCAATCTCTTTAATGCTTGCCCATTGTACACATTGTACTTCTTCATACTGAAGCTGTAAATTATCAATTTCTATATTATTGTCAAGCTGAACCATATAAATATCATCAAAACCGTTTTCAAAGTTAATTGTTAGTTGTGGTCTGACATTAGTAAAATCCATTTTTAAGCTAAGTTCTTCAAAAAGCTCTCGTTGAATTGCTTGTTGACTGGTTTCACCTGATTTAGCGCAGCCTCCGACAGTAATATCCCACATATTAGCCCACTGCTTTTTAAACGGTTGTCTTTGTTGTATCAACATTTGATTTTTGTTATTAAAAATACAAATATGTACCGCTAGACGATATTCATTGTTGCCTAAATTGTCACCTCTGGTTATTGTTCTTCCTGTTTTTTCTCTGTTTTGGGTATAAATATCCCAGTTCTCCATTAAAATACCTCCAAAAATTCATTATGCATTATAAAAATTTATATTGATATTAATCCCAAAATATTGGAAATTCTTTCTGACAATTATTATGAGCCGCTAACCAAGGGAAAGCAGCTCATAAATATAATACTATAATAAATTTAACCTAATGTCAAGAATAATCTTAAATTCCCATTAAATTTTCTCCGGCTTTAACAAGTTCTTCTGCAATTTTAGTTGCAATCTCTTCATTTTCACCAACAGATGTAATGTACAATTTAATTTTGGGTTCTGTACCGCTTGGACGTACAGTAATTGAACATCCGTCATCCAACATAAATGCAATAACATTTGACTTAGGCAGTTTAATTTCAGTTGTTATACCGTTAACCTTATCAGTTTTGGTACTTAGCTTATAATCATTAATAACTTCTACCTTTCTGCCAAGAATTTCTGTTGTTTCATTCTCACGAAGTGAAGTCATAATGCTGTTCATTTTATCAAGACCGGAAGCCCCCTCGAATTCAAAGCTTACTGTTTTGTTTTTATAGTAACCAAATTCATGGTAAAGCTCTGTAATTACATCGTCAAGTGATTTTCCATGAGTTCTATAGTAAGCCGCCATTTCGCAAATTAACATTGAGGCAACAACAGCGTCCTTATCTCTTACATATGTGCCTGCTAAATAGCCATAACTTTCTTCAAAACCAAATATATATCGTTCTTCTTCGCCTGCTTTTTCAAGCTCAAGAATTTGTTCTCCTATATATTTAAAGCCTGTAAGAACATTTCTTAGTTCACAACCATATTTTTCGCAAATTTTTGTAACAAGTTCTGTTGTAACAATGGTTTTAACGACAAATGGATTTTTAGGAAGATTGTCAAGTGACTTTCGGCATGAAAGAATATAATTTGTCAGCATAATTCCTGTTTCATTACCGGTCATAAGACGGAATGAACCATCATGAAGTTTTACTGCAATACCAACTCTGTCAGAATCAGGGTCTGTAGCCAAAAGTAAATCAGGTTTCTCTTTTTCGCAAAGATCAAGACCTAGCTGTAAAGCTTCTTTTATTTCAGGGTTAGGGTATGGACAGGTTGTAAAGTTGCCGTCAGGCATTTCCTGTTCTTTTACAATTACAACATCTTCTACACCTGTTTCGGACAAAACTCTTCTTACAAGCTTGTTACCTGCACCGTTAAGAGGTGTGTAAACAACCTTCAATCCTGCATTTTTACAAATGCCGGGGTTAACAGACTGCTTTTTTACATTTTCAATGTAGCTGTCGTAAACTTTATCGTCAATGTACTCAATACTTCCGTCTGCAAGACCTTGCTCAAAATCAATAGTTTTAACATCATTAAACATGTCAATGCTTTGAATTTCAGTATATACTGAATCGGCACTTTCGTCTGTCATCTGACATCCGTCGCTTCCATAACATTTGTACCCATTATATTTTGCAGGGTTATGACTAGCTGTTACCATAATACCTGCCTGGCAGCCTAATTCTCTTACACAGAAAGAAACAACAGGTGTTGGCTGGAGTTCTTTTGCAACATATGCTTTAATACCATTAGCAGCTAAAACCTTAGCAGCTTCTTTAACAAAAATATCTGATTTAATTCTTGAATCACCTGCAATAGCAACAGAAGCATTATCATAGTTCTTTTTTAAATAGTTGGCAAGACCTTGTGTAGCATAACGAACAACATAAATGTTCATTCTGTTAGTACCGGCACCCAGTACACCTCTTAAACCGGCTGTACCGAATTCAAGCTCTCTGTAAAATCTGTCATAAATTGCCTCGTTATCACCTTTAATGCTTTCAAGCTCCGGAATCAGGTCAGCATCTTCAGTGGCATTTTTTAGCCATAAATCATATAGTTCGTTTGTATTCATCATTATTGCGCTCCTTACCAATTACAAAAAATTATAAATATAAATGTGAATAATTTTTTTATCAATACCTTATAATGTTACCATAATCTGACACAAATTTCAATTCTTTGTTATGATAAATAGAAATATTAATTGAGATATAATATATTTACATGTAAGAAATATATGCTTTTTTCTTAAGTAGTAGCAGAATATTTATTAAGTTTTGTTAGTTATAACGAACTTTTTTGAAATTACATATTTAAAATAGCTAAAATTTCTGTTTCATGCATAAATAATTTTGTGTTAGCATACTGATACTTGTGCTGCATTTCATGTATAATTTATATAGGTGATTTATTATAAATTATATATTTGTAAAAAACTAAGGATTAAACATTCGTCTAATCCTTAATTAAAAATTTATTTTAGTTTTTATTAATTACAGTATATGGATTTACATGTACCATACAATGTTTAACTAAAGGAAATTCCTTTTCAATTTTGTTGTGCACATTTTCCGCAATTTTATGGCTGTCTTTTAAAGAAAGATTTTCATCGGCGGCAATTTCAATGTCAACGTAAATTTTATTGCCAAAAAGCCTTGTTTTAATCATATCCAAGGCCATTACACCATCCTGCTCGCGAATAATGGTACTCATTTTGGAAATAGTTTTATCGTCACAAGATTTATCTACCATTTTATCAAGTGAATCCTTTACAATATCAAATGAAGCTTTCAGAATCATTATGCAAATTACAAGGCTTGCGATAGGATCAAGTATTTTTATACCACACATTGCACCCAATATACCAACAAACGAGCCTATTGACGACAAGGCGTCGCTTCTGTGGTGCCATGCATCGGCTTTTAATGAACCGCTGTTAATTTTTTTTGCACCAATAATTGTGTACCAGTACATAGCTTCTTTGACCAATATTGAAACTATAGCCGCAGCCAGTGCAATGCCTGTAGGGGATTGCAAAGTGTCAGTATTTGTAAAAAAGATTTTTTGAATACCGCTGTAACCAATTCCGCAACCGGTAACTGCAAGTATAATTGCAAGAAGCATTGCGGCCACACATTCCATTCGTTCATGACCGTATTGATGCTCTGTGTCACTTTTGCGGTTAGAAATATTAATGCCAATCATAACAATTATTGTACTGAAAACATCAGAGGCAGAGTGAACAGCATCTGAAATCATAGCACCGGATTTGCCTATTATGCCGGCAATTATTTTAAAAATAGAAAGAAAAATATTTACAATCATACTCACAACTGAAATATGCATTGCAATTTGTTTGGTTTTGTTATTATTCATAATATTACTTCCAATCAGAATTATTTCTAAATAATATAACGTATATAAGCATAAAATATAGGAAATTTTATATGCAGATATGTCTGAAATAAGTCTCTAATATACGGTTGGATTTTTAGATTCTCTAAATTATAGTATGCTGTACTTATCTTTGTCAAGCCTAACTTTCATACCGGTTTTTTAGTATTATGTCGGTGCAATATTTGACTTTTACAGATGTATATTTTATAATTATTAAAGTGTTTATTGTTTATTTCATTCGACAAAAAATTGTTGACATTTTTGTTGTAGAATGTTAAAATTACATCTTCATTGAAGGCTTACAATAATAAAAGTAAGGTTATTATTGTATTCTTATTATGCTTATTTGTAGTTTTGTGCAGTTGTACTTGTAATACAAAACACATGGTATTAACAACACGGAATATGTAACCGGGAATGTATGATTATCCACAAGGAATATATTGTTTGTAAAAATTGTAAGTTATAATATTGGT
>CABRLN010000065.1 GCA_902471875.1 uncultured Clostridium sp. | reverse complement strand
GTTTTAGAGATAAAAACGGACAATTTTTGATACAGGTTAGAGCTGTTTTTATTTATACAAAAAACGACAAAACTTGACAAATGATATGTAATATGATACTATTATGTTATAAAATCTTTTATTACCACCATTTCAACCCACTCTCACAGTATAGGTGAGGGTGGGTTCTTTTTATTGTATCAAAAATTGTCCGTTTTTATCTCTAAAACCGCCAGTTAGTATTACTATTAAATCAACTATCCAGCCTATACCGAATAAGCCTCCTGTGAACAACCAAATTAATCCTGTGCCAACTTTACCAACGTAAAAACGGTGAAGGCCTAAAACACCTAGAAAAAAGCACAATATAAACGCTACCCATTTATTTTTTGCAGTTGCCGAGTTTTGATTAACATAAATAGTAGTTGAAGTGTGCTGCGGCTGCGTATGGTTAGTTGCCTGTTGTGCTTGAATATTAATACCACAGTATGGGCATACACTAGCATTATTAGGTATGTTTTCTCTACAGTTATTACAAATCATTATGTATCTCTCCTTATTTATATTAGCCCAGCTTCGCGCTTAGCATTAAGCTTTTGTTCATCTGTAGCAGTGTCAGCACACATTTGACAGAAATGCTCTTCATTCACCTGCATAAACTTGCCGCTACGTTTACAACATATGCAGTAGTGGTCAGGTATTTGTGGATGTTGAGATGGTACAGACTTAGGTTGTCGTGAAACAGGTTTCTGTATAGGGGTTGAAGGGTTTTGTGATTGCTTTTTAGACCGTTGAATAGGTTGAGCAGCATTATTCTTTACTGATGTATTATTTTCAGACCTGCGCGTAGCAATTACATCATTTGTTGCATCTTGAATTTCAGCACTGCCACCTTGAAGAATTGATTGCCTAAATTGTTCAGCCTCAGGAAAATCTACCCATTCAACTGTTTTATCAAAGTTTTTACGTACCTCTGTTTTAATTTCGTTCAGCGAAACTCTGAAAAACTCACGCCTTGAGTTAATTTTATTAACTTTTTTATTCTCGAATGCATGGTGTAACGCAGCTTCGAGTCCTGGTGCATCTTCTGTAAATATAAGAGCATGTACATCAAAGTTGAACGGTACAGAAGCACTGCTTAATTCGTCAATTCTATCCTGTGGTTCAAGGCGGCGTGTCATACCTATTTTATATATATCCTTGCCAAACGCTCCTATATTACTTATAACATATACATATCCCGCACGCTTGTTTGCTTCACGATAATCAACATCTGCAATAGCTTTTTCAGTATCAGATATATTCGCCTGTAATTCTCTTTGTTTTGTTAGCAAATCTATATCGTTTGGATGCTGTTGCAATTGTTCATTTATGACAGCCAAAGCATTTCTGTAATGTGTTTGTTCTTTAAGTAATTTTTTGCGTTGCTCTTCAATTTCTTTTTGGATTTTTGCTTCTTCACGCTGACGTTCACGCGCCTCTTTAATTCGCTCTTTTTCTTCCTGTTTTTTTAGAGAGTATTCAAATGCCAGGGTTAGTTCCTGTATTTTTAAATCATAGTATGGACGTGTAATTACTATATTCATTATCTTCCCAAGCTTAGATATAGTATCACGTGATTGTGTTATTCGTTTTTTAGATTGCTCAAAATTACTATATTTAACCTTTGCGATAATCGAATCACACTCAGAATTAAAAGCTCTAATAAGTAATTTTTGAAAATCAGCAACCATTTTTTTACCATCTTTTTGACTTCCATTTAGAGTCCAGTTCATGTTCCCGCCTGCTGCTGTACCATTCTTTATCATTAGCTTTTGATGGTCGCGCACAATTTTCAGATGCTCTTTATATAAGTCTGAGTTTGCAAACTCGTATGTAGGCTCATATATACCAAAAGACTGCAATAAAATAGTTTCATCATTAATTACTATTTGCTTTTCCTGCTTTTTACATTGCTTTTGCAAATTAATTAACTGATTGCCGGCATCTTGGCATTGGTTATTGAGCTGTGTAAATCGAGTATTCAACTGATTAATTTGTTCTTCTAAGTATTGTTTATTTTTAAATTCCGGTGTTTGCATGGATTGGATTTGATTTTGTGCATTTTGCAATTGTAATTGTAGCGAAGCTATCTGTTGCCGTAAATTGTCATTTTCAGATTTAATTTTCCTGTCGAACATAAAAACCTCCTAATATTGTGTAGTTGTGATAAAATACCACGGTTTCACAATACCACAATTTGTAACAAATTACAAGTGCTTTTTACAAATTAATATCATGTGTACAATAAATAGGATAGTAAACATTTTACATAGGAGGGTTCTTTTTACTGTTAATAAAACTCTCAAATTGCTTATACACTTTTCGCTCTAGGGGATGAAAATACCATGCATTTCGGTCTTCCAAGGTATGCATACGTTTTTCACGGTAAGTTGCCGCTTCTATAGATATATTGCAGAGTTTTGCGATATCAGCGGCTCTAATTATATGCAGTTCGTGTAATACACACGCAGGTGCTAACAAATCTCTAGCAAATACATTTGCCGCTGACTCATTATCCTCTCTAACAGCAAAAGTTTTATATACAGGAGTGTTAATTAACAAATGTCCCAAAAATATATGACCCAGCTCATGGGCTATCGTAAAACGGCAACGCTTGCTAGATTCAGTGTCCCTGAAAATTATATTAAAGATTTTATCCTGATAAATCGTTATTCCGCTGTCTTTATCTTTTAGAATATTGACTTCACTATTTTTAATCAATCTCATATTCTTGGAATGATTTACAATATCAGTAACTATTACAGGCAATTTATCAATTTTATAATCTAAAATACATTGCCAACTGGCGTTACGTGCATCTTTATATTTACCATAGTCCAACATATTCACCTCATAGGATATTTTACCCCTATGAGGCTTTTTTATTTGTTCAAATATCTTCCTCGTTTACAACAGGCGTGGCATTTTTGATTCGTTCTAACATCTCTTTGGATATCTGTGTAATTTCAACAGGTCTGTTACTCTCGCTTCTTGCCGCCATTGGTACAGCAATCATCTCTTCATCATTAACTCCAAGCAATTTATCAACTGCCGGTTGCATTTCTGGCTTATCTCTATAAGCTGTTATGACATTTTTTTCATGGTTAGTAAGTAACATTTGGTTTGTGTCTTGCTGTTGCTTATCCCAACCCATTAGATAAGCAACGGTTGTGTTTAAGACTTTGGCAAAAGCAATAACCTTAGATTGGGGAATATCATTTGTACCATTCTCTATTTTATTTATAGATGAACGTGATTTATACCCCATTTTAGTTGCAAGTTCATCTTGTGATAAGCCGATTTCTTCTCGTTTAATACGAATTCTATCACCTATTTCCAATCTGTTCACCTCATTTCACTAATTGTATATTAACATAATGTTGAATTAAAATCAACATTTTTTTACTTTTTTAAAAAAATATGTTGACAAATAAGAAACAAAGAGTTAATATATAATTGTAGATTTTAAATCAACAATTAATTATCAGGAGGTGTTATCATGACGGATACAACGGCTCTTAAACAAATTCTTGTAGGTAAACATTTGACTCAGGCTCAAGCGGCTGAAAAAATTGGATTATCTACACAAAGTTTTAACCAGAAGCTAAATAATAAACGCGAATTTACAGTTAAAGAAATTAGCAGGATGATAAAACTGTTGGGAATAGTTGACCCTATACCTATTTTTTTTGCTTCTTCTGTAGATTTAAATTCTACAAAAGAAAAATCAGCCTAAACATTATTGAATGGAGGTGAGAGAATGGAAATACAAAATAAAGAGGTAGTTCCAAAAGAACAGAACTACCCTACGGAAAAAGATTTTTTTACTATCCATTACGAAGAATACGATGGATTGCTACCCATTCATTCAGTAAGAATGTCTTTTGCGTTACCATTTGACGATTGGTGCGAATTTCAAAAGTCAAACCTGTTTCAAGAGCTTTTAGAGTACCTTCGGGAACAACATAAACTAAGTAATCAGAATGTGATGAAAGCATAGGAAGATTAATTGGTAAATTCGATTTGTTATTAACTTGAATAGAAAGACTAAAAAAGCTAGAAGCAGACGCTGAAACTTGCCTTGAATATTACGAACAGACAGGCAGTATGAGCGTGTTAAGAACTTATGAGGAATGCATTAAAGAAATTAATCGCATCAACACGAAATCTGACAACCTATAATCGCATAGGGATTAAAAGAGGTGATTTTTATGGCAAATGATTATAACAAGCTCTCGTACTTATCTGAAATAGAGAACAGCGACAAAATATTTTTACTGAGTGAAGATGTGGCTAAATATGTTTCGTTGTCACCACAAAATATTAGGGAACAGGCAAAAAGTGATCCTAAAAAATTGGGTTTTAATGTAGTAGTTGCAGGCACACAAGTCAGGATACCCCGTATCCCGTTCCTTGAGTTTTTGAAAGGACGAACTACATAGAGTGCTAAAACCACAAAGGAAGTGAAAACCAATGATATACCTACTAGCCATACTAAACTGGCTAACCAAGCACATCAACCACATAGTAATAGCGTTGTCGGTAGTGCTGTTGTTAGCCAGTGCGGTAATGTGGTATCAGACACAGCTACATATATGGACACTGGGCGTGAGTGCTGCGGTGTTAGCTATTACAGTGG
>CABRLN010000064.1 GCA_902471875.1 uncultured Clostridium sp. | reverse complement strand
ATCTTAACTTCAATTTTCTTCTTCTGGATAAATTCAATACCCACTTCGATAATCATAACACCTGCAAAAATAATAAGTGCCATTGGAAATAATCTCACTAATATCCATATTCCAGTCCATATTTCCATTGTAATATAACTCACTATCATTCCTCCATAACTTCAAATTTGTCGTTTTCTTTTATCCCCATTATAACTGTTCTTAAATTGGTTATGTCAATTCTTATGGATTCTAATAGTTGTATCAATATTAAAAATTACAGGAATTATTGGTGGTAGTTTTGGAATATCCTCACCACTTGATAGTTATATTAGTTTTAAATTATTTGAAGACGGATTTAATGCGGCAACTATTTTGAACATATGTCTATTCGTTCCATATGGATTTTTGCCAGTATTTATTTTTAAGAATATCTACAAGCATTGGTGGAATGGCGTTATACTTGGAGCAGTATTTTCGATTGGCATAGAATTTTTGCAAACATTTATTGGAAGGTTTGCACAGTTAGATGATGTGATTATGAATACTTGTGGGACTCTCATTGGATTTTTGATGGGATGCTTGTTACTTCGCATAACCACAAGTAAAAAATAAATTCCAGTTGATATTTCACATATTTTAGGAAATTTAATAACTGTTATATTTAATTATCAAATTCTTCGCAAACCCTTGAAAATACTAAGTTTGTAGCAAGTGAGCTTTCCCTTACTCTTTCCCTTGTGTTATATTCTCACATTGGTTTTCATGAACCTTAATATGGGAAAAAATAAGGGAAAGAAAATTTCATAACACAGTATAACAATAACGACATGGTGAACTGATTGAAATGTTTTCGATATTTAACTCTATAACTGATTATTAAAAGAAAATGGAGATAAGATACGATGAGAACAATTTATGCAGAATACAACATAAATCACGATAGTATTGATGTTTACACAAGTGCCGGATATATGCTTCGCATTGATTGCTGGAAAGCTGAAAAAAATCTAAAAACCACATACGGATCAGAATGTGCGCTTACTTCATTGGCTGTGGATGAGCCTTTGGAATATGCAAGATTATATCTTGAGGGTAATTTACAGATGTGGGTAGATGCAGAAGACTCACTAGAGTTATAATCCTTATCCATATAAATAATATGCAAATATATATCCCATCAATATAGCGAATATACTGAAATAAAAGTATCTTTATAATCAATTTTAACCAAAAGAATATGTTCTTAGAGGAGGTGTCTCCCGAAAGAACATATTCTTCTATTATGGGTAATTATAAATATAGAACATGCTTTTCTTGTGCTACAATTTCTTCACTATGAGTTACAACAATAACTGTTTTTCCCTGTTCACTTAACTCATGCAATATATTCATAACAATCTCACTATTTTTTTTGTCTAAGGAACCAGTTGGTTCGTCTGCTAATACAATCGAACATTTCTTTAGCATTAAACGAGCTAACGCAACTCTCTGCTGTTCGCCACCAGATAATTGATAGACTTTTTTGTTAATTACTTTCTGTAAACCAACTTTTTCAAGAGCTTCATTTATTGAAATATCCGTTCTACCTGATTTTTTTATTATTTCTAGATTTTCTTTTACTGTTTTGTTTTCCAAAAGGGCAAAATTTTGAAATAAAAATCCAACAACTTCTTTGAAATATTTCTGCTTTTTTCCTTTTTTTGCCACATCAAAACCATTCACAATAATAGAACCTTTGTCAGGAGTTTCAATACCTCCAATCATATTAAGTAAAGTACTTTTTCCGCATCCACTTTCGCCACTAATTACCAAAAAACGGCTATCTGGAATTTCCAAATGAAAATTTTTGAACAAAATTTTATCATTATATGCTTTGCATAGATTTTCAATTGTTATCATAAGCAACCTCCTTTTAATGATTTCGGTATGTTTGTTTTTTCAACAATTGTGATATTAAAGAAAATAATTGTAAATTCTATTAGTGCCATAAATGAACTAACAAGAATGCTAATTCCTACTTCAGTCTGTACCGATAATAAAGAATAGATAAGCATACCTACTAATATCACAAAATTTTCCACTACAATCATTTTAAGAAGTGTTTTGTGCCGTTCAAATAAACTATATCCAAAGATTTTCATCAAGGAAATTTTCATTGCATTTTCTCGGAACTCTAGTCTACTTACTGTAACAATAATCATAATATTTAAAAGCAATACAATCGTACAAAGAGAACTTAAAAATCCCACGAGTTTTATTAAAAATGTGTGATTATATAAATACTGTTCATGTACGTTTGTAATTACTAGCTGATAATTTCCAAGCATATCTTCATACTTTTTGCTGATATTTCTTAGCTGTTTTTCATCACATTGAAATAAAACTGCTCCTGCTTTATAGCTTTCAAGATACCCACCATTGACTGCTAAATCTTTGTTTGCCTGATAAATAATTATCGGATTTTTGCTTTTTTCGATACCATTTATTCTACTTGTATCTAAATAGGAAAAGTATTCTGTTTCGCTATACTCTATGTACTGAATATTTAATTGTTGTAAATTATCATGATTTAAAACATGGCTCAAGGAGTCATAGGCTAATTGCTTGTTTTTAGCAAAATATCTATTCTTTGGAATGAAAATAATCAAATCAGAAGATTCATTCTCTACTGCATTTATCTGCTTCGTAAAACCTTGTAACATATCTTTTGCATGATTATTTACATATATCACATCATTTTTATCATTTAAAATATTCAAGCATATTACAGGCTTTAATGTGTTATATTCATTCTTGTATAGTTTATTCCAAAAAGCTTCTTCTTTTTCAGCATTAAAATCAGTAGTCTTTACGGTAAAATAATTTGCATCATAATATTCTTCTAACAAATGTTCATTTGTAAATAGGTTATTATGAATACTACTAATATTAGTGGTAATTGTAAAAACAGCGGCTACCCCTGCTATAAATTTTAACGAATAAATTAAAAAATCCACTCCTCTTTTGTGTGTTGCATTTGCGAATGCCTTTCTAATATCAAAAAAGCAAAAAGAACAATATGGAATAGTGGAAAGAATAATTCCAATGGAATATAAAATTGTGACGAGTCTATTCTCATATGCTCCCGATATATAATTTGACAGCAATATTTTTGCAACAATAAATAATGCAATGTCAAAAGTTACATCGAATAAAGCAGCCTTAAATGCTATGAAACCAGCACTTTCTCCTAAGGAAACTCGTACAACAACCTCTTTTTTTCGCCTAACCACTTCAATTACATTTAGAACAATCATCAATGCAATAATCATACCCCATATAATAAAAATCATGTCCTTTTCCGTAGAATTCCAATATTCTGGATAAGTTAAGCTATATTTTTCTGATAATTTCTGATATGCAGAGATAATATTGTCCTCATTTCCTATGTATGAGATAAAGTTTTCATAACCCACAGAGGTACTTTGCAATTCTGAGAGATTATGAAATTTTACTTTCGTAATTCCGGAAACTAAAGCGGTATATTCTGATTCTTCTATGTTTGCAGTATTTTTTAATGTTTGTCTGATTACTTTATCATCGCCATAAATATGAAGTGTTGAAAGGTATTTATTATTGATTTCATTGTACTGAGAAAAAATATGTACATCATTCTCCGTTGCAGTTTCTGATACATCTTTCAGAAACTGCGACATATCTTCACTAGCAACTTCATAGCGTGATGACGTAAAATATGCTGTAGAAAAGTTCCAAAGCTGATCTTGAAATATTTCAGATTGCATAAGTATTCCAAAAATCAGGAAACAAAACAAACATAAGTTTTTAATTGCTTTCATTTATTTCAACCCCAGATTCCATACTTTATTTGCTTTTTCAAATATCGTAGTCAATATTGTGCTATTTTCATCAACAATCCATTGATCTTCTTGATCTTCAGCTTTTTTGCTACTTGACAACATAATTTGAGTATTCAAATCCTTATAGTCATTAAATAGCACGCCTTGACTTATTCCTTGGTGAAATGGTTTTATCCAAATAATTAGTGCATATCGAACATCTGACTCAGCTATCGCAAGATTTCCATTCCAAAGCAAATAATCAGGGACAGACACACTATACTGGAATCCATCTTTATCTGTGTAAATTTTTACTCCAGATTCTTCTATTTCAGGGAAGTCTTTCTGAAATTCGTTATATGGTTTATAACTCCCGAAGTACCAAAATAAATTATAGCAACAGAACAAAATAACCAAAACAATTCCTATATATTTTATTTTTTTCTTCATTTATATACACTCCACAAAAAAGAGTGGTTGGAATTCCAACCACTCAGCCATTATCCCGAACCTTTGTTTAGTAGCTATTACCGTAGGTAATACTATTTCCTTTATGAGCAACCTCAATTTTAGACCAATTACCTTTACCAACATTTGAACCCGAAAAAGAACCATTTCCATTCTTGACATATGCGTAATGATCTTTAGTTGAATGATATGCGTGTGCATAATCTTCATTAATAGCAAGAGTATTATAACCATAAGTCAAAACACCTTTTCCGCCATCAGATGTAGTGCTCAATTCCCACTTTTTATCAAATGTCTTATTCCCGTTTGTAACAGAAAATGCCATTACTGGAATTGATGAAGAAATTAACATTGCACTAATAGCTACCCCTACAATCACTTTCTTTGCTCTCATAAGTTTTACCT
>CABRLN010000063.1 GCA_902471875.1 uncultured Clostridium sp. | reverse complement strand
TTGATTTATTTTTTCACCACAGTAGTTGGTTTTATTAACGTGATTCGTTGGATTTTGATATTAGTATACCCCACAGTATACCGGATGCAGTGTTTTTGTATTTTCTAATTTGTTTGGTCTATTGTGTTATTGCAATCTTTTTACCTTGTGTGAACATTTTATGCATAACAAAGAAGTAAGTACACCTTACCGATATTCCTCCATAGCTCAGTCGGTAGAGCGCATGACTGTTAATCATGATGTCACTGGTTCGAGCCCAGTTGGGGGAGCCACAAAGGCTGTAGAATTCGTTTCTACAGCCTTTTTCGTATGTAAATTTGTAGTTTAGAACACTGCATCCGGTATACTGTGGGGTATACTAATATCAAAATCCAACGAATCACGTTAATAAAACCAACTACTGTGGTGAAAAAATAAATCAAAATTCTTTAGAATATGAAGAAAACACCTCTGCCGAATCAATCTTTGATTCAGACAGAGGCGCTCTGTATCCTCATTATTCAATTAAATCAAAAAGAAATTACGCCGTAATTTCATCACTTAATTTTCTGCGTTATCTCTGCAATATGATTCAAAGTCAACTTCGATTTGAAGAAAATCAGAAAGTACAGAGGTCTGATAAGAAGTTACAACAAAAGATTAATGGATAAAAAAAGCAGAATCAGTGACTGAGAATGTAATTGGGGATTAATAAATTAAATTTGACTAGTACAATGTATTTTAAATAATATTTCTTTTTCCGCTTTGTCCAAACAATTATTAGAAATATCAAGTATTTGGTATTTTTCCATAATTGAGTTTAGAATAATCATATCATCTTTAAATCTTCTTTTCCAAAATTCAGTCTGTTTATCTGTAGGTTTTGGACGATTACGGTCTTTATAAGCTATTTGTAATTGAAACGATATATTATCAGATTTTAAGTAAAAAATGTATTTTTCTGTTGATTCAATAGCATTAATTAGAGTAGTAATAAAAGGTATAGCTTGTTCACCCGTTATATGATAATTGTTGATTATATCGTTAAGTGGATGATGGAGTAAAGAACCGTCGAAAACTATAAAGTCAAGTGCCCCATCTAATGATTTTTGAAAGTTATTCCATATCTTTTTATGTATAAAAATGAACTTATCCATAGGGATTATTTTTGTGGGATGATAGCAAAATTCATTCTCTATGAGCACAGAAAGAAGAGGTTCTCCAAATATGAATTTTTTACCGTTAGCATATCTTATTAGCCTTATGTCATCTATTTTTATTGTATTCATATTAATAATTTCGTTGATATAACTAAATTTTGAACAAAGTTTTTCGTATTCGTTCGTTGTAAAATATGCAGTACGATAAAAGTCTATTGGATTAGTATAATCCCCCTCTAAATATGATTTTACTTTATAACCCAAAGCTGTTAATTTTTTTTGGAGTGTTTGCACTATTGTTGATTTACCTACACCTGAAACTCCTTCAATAAAAATTAATTTAGTCAAAGTTGTGCATACTCCTTTGGAAAAATAAAATACTCAAGCGCTAATTTTATGATTATCTTACCATATATTAGAAAAATAGTCCATAAAAAATTATCCTGCCGCCAAGAAAAAATGCACCTAAACGCTGACAGGTGCCCAATGTATGGTGATAAGAGAAGGACTACCCAAGCGAATATATTACAGAAGATATTATAGCATAAAAAACAATATATTTTAAACTAAGAATTGTGATAACCATATCAGCTTACTTTTATTTTACAAAAGAACAAAGAGAACCAACAAGGCGTATCTACCCTACGAACAAAAAGGCGGCTGTGCGATTGATTCCATTTGCAGATTTTACAACAAAGATTATGCAGAAGCGGCTGAAATGCTTTTGCATAATGGCATTGGTCAAATAACAACTTCACAAACAGTGGAAAAAGAACGAAAGCTAACACCGAGAGAATGTTGGCGATTACAAGGCTTTACGGATGAACAGTTTGACAAAGCGCAAGCAACAGGTCTTTCCGACAGCAGGCTTTACAAAATGGCAGGCAACGCTGTAACAGTGAATGTAATTTCTGAAATTGGGAAGATTATTAAAAAAGTAAACGATAAAAATTAAATAACAACAACTAATATCAATCGTTCCTAACGACTGATATTGGTTTTCATATATATGCCGTTGATTGAGGTAAAACTTAATCAACGGCTTTTGTTGCTTTAGGGGCGGTTGATATTCCGAGAGGAGTTGAAAACAATCAAAACCCCTGTAAGTTGGATGGGAAATAAAACTTCCATCCTTCATATTTTATACGCACTGTTTCCTCTAAATTATGATAGATATATCGAACCGTTCGGAGGTTCTGGTGCGGTATTTTTAGGCAAGAAAAAGCCTGACAAATTTGAGATTTACAACGATTACAACCATAATCTTGTAAACCTCTTTCGCTGCATGCGTGACAGGCCTATGGCGTTAATAAAAGAACTTGGATTCTATTCGCTTAATTCAAGGGATGATTTCAATGCAATTAAAGAATTCTTTAAACAAGAAAAATTCATTGATAAATACCTAAATGAAGAATTAGCGTTGACAAAGATAATTCTTCCTGAACCAAAAGCAGAAGAAATTATTGAATTGTATAGCAGGATGAAAAACGATTATGACTTACGCAGAGCAGTAATGTTTTTAAAACTCTTGCAATACAGCTATTCAAGCGGAGGAAAATCCTTTGCCTGTCAGCCGTTTTCGGTTGCAAGTCTGTTTTCTTTAATTGAACAAGTAGGAAAAAGGCTTGCCAATGCTGTTATTGAAAATCAGGATTTTGAAGTTTTAATCAGGCATTATGACAGAGAAGATGCCTTTATCTACTGCGACCCACCTTACTACTCAAGCGAGTATGTCTATCAGTGCGGATTCACTTGGGATGATCATTTAAGGCTGAAAAACACGCTTTTAAGTGCAAAGGGAAAATGGCTTGTGTCATATAACGATTGCACAGAAATTCGCAATTTATATGACGGTTACGCTTTCTTTGATTTCAAGCGAATCCACAGTATGGTTCAGAAGTATGAAGCATACTGTGGATTCGCTGAGCTTTTGATTGCAAACTACGATTTGTACGAGCGAGAACGAGCAAAACCAAGGCAATTAAGTCTGCTCGATATGCAGACGGATTACGATAAAAACATAGACCAAATTTTAAAGGAGTGCATAATATCATGGAAAATGAAGCAATGAACAATTTAGTATTTATAGGCATACCGCTTGATACGGTTATCGTGTCGGGCATAACATCAGACTCAACGGTACAGGTTACAGCAACCAACGGTGTTATCGTTGTTGAGAGGTGCGATGATGAGTGTAATTGCGGTGACTGCCTTTGCGATGAATGCAGAGCAGGACTTGCGGAAATCGAGGATGAGTAATGCTTAAAATGTACAGAATCCTCGGCAAAAGAGGGCGAATTACAATTCCTTTTGAGATTCGCAAGCGTATCGGATTCAGGTACAACGATGTTTTATCATTCACACAGCAGGATGACGGCTCAGCATTTATCAGACGTGAGAAAATTTGCGATAACTGTATTGATATTGTTGATGATTACAGTGAGAATATCACTCTCGAAGATTTTCTCGACAGTCTTTCTGAAGAAGAACAGCGAGAGGCACTCGTGCATCTTTCTTTGCTGTGGACGGAAAAGCAGAAATATTAATTTAAATTAAAAAAAGAATTATTATAAAGGGAATTTTAATTGACAACAAATTTATTGCATGTATAATAAATAAGCGATACTAGTAAATTTTTTATATTTAAAGGTGTGATAATTAAGTGTGTAAAAAAGGTCGTCTGAATTTGGTTAAACATGGAAGCAGATTTTTAGAAAGCACCTATAAATATGCTTCTGATATAGAGAATACAAAATTTATGGTTCATTTACCAAATATGTCTATTGAAGAAACTAAGTCATTTCTAAATGCTATTGATGAAGAATGGAAAAAAGAAAATCCTTCGTTTTTTGAGTTTGCTATTCTTTTGGATGGAAAACATATTGGAGCAGTTTCAGTATATCTGAATGATGAAAGAAATATCGGAGAGTTAGGCTGGATATTAGATAAGGATTATTGGGGCTATGGATATGCATATGAGGCGGCAATGCTGTTAGTGAGCTTTTGCAGAGAACATTTAAACATATCACACTTTGTTGCGCATTGCGACAGTGAAAATATCGCATCATACAAAATTATGGAAAAAATTGGAATGAAGCTGGTTTGTGTAAATGGAAATAGAAGAAATCGTGCATCGCAGGAGCTTCGTAGGGAGTTTCAGTATGAGATGTAAAATCAATATCAATTTGTACTGGACATTTGCTGTTTTGTGGATATAATGTTGCTTAAGAAAGGACGGCGATAATATGAAAAAGCAAATCGCAATAATGTTAACATTGATTTTAGCGGCAGGAACATTTACAGCTTGTACGTCAGAAGAAAAAATGAATAATGATGATATTCAAACATCCGTGGTTACGACTGCGGATGTTTCTGTATATTCACAAACTTCTGAACCGACAACTACCTTGCCAACGGCAGAGACCACCGTTTCAAAAGAAACAGAGCCTGCAAAAAAGGATACAAAATCTAAAGAAAAATCCGACAGTGGGCAAAATTCGGCAGTTGTTTCGGCAACTGAAGCACCCGAAACGGTTAAGGCTGATGTTAGGCAAAATAATGACATTCCTAATAATTAACCTAAGAAAAAATAAGAATAAAATACTCCAAAAGCAACCAAAGTGCACCATAGTCAATAAAGTGGGCAAGTAATTAACGGAAATTTTACAAATTAGAGAAGAAAACATCTTCAAAATCATTAGGGGATAAACCATTGTTGTGAGAATGGGGTCTGAAAGAGTTGTAGAAGCCATTAATGTATT
>CABRLN010000062.1 GCA_902471875.1 uncultured Clostridium sp. | reverse complement strand
CGTTCCAATAGGTTATTTGATATTTGCGTTCTACTGTATCGACAAGACCGTTTGACATTTCTGCTTGTAATGTCTGCTTTTGGCTCAAGGTCAAATCAGGCATAGTAGTAAACTTAATTGTGGTTTTATGGTTAGGTGATGTTGCTCTGTGTAAACTGTTGTTATTATCACGGTAAGCCGATAGTTCGGTACGTTGGTTTGGTGTGGTGTCATAGCTTTCAAGCTGTATGTATTTTTGCGACAATATTGTATTGCCGAATTTTAATAAATAACCGTTAAATGTCATTTAATCACTCCTTACGCAAATATGCATCTGCCGCCATGACGCTTTTTGTAGATTTCACTTGCTCTAACAACAACCTTGGTTAAAGTTTCATCTCCGACTTTAAGCGTAATATGTATGTCACTGTTGCTGTTTGTACTCATATTCGCTTCTGCCATAACTTCACGCATTGCCTGTTTCATTGCACTTACGGGTGACACGATTTCAGGTTCACGCTTGTTATCACCCAGTATTGCCGCAAATTCGCCATAGTTGGCCGGTACGACTGTGCCTGTGGCTAGTTTTGGGATTTGTGGGGCTGTAATTTTTGGTATCCAACTGAAAAATTTTTGACCTGCAAATTCCCAATCTCTTAACGAATCCAGTGTGTTGTTTAACTGGTTGAATGGAGTTGTAACTAAATTATTGATACCGTCAATCAACTTGTTTAACAAATCCTTAAAAGTATTTGAGACTGATGTAGCTATGTCGCTAATACCAATTTTACCACTAAAAATATCTTGTACCGCCTGCCATGCATCACCAAAGGTATTTTCAAACCAATCACCTACACCGTCAAACGCGTTTTTTATACCTTTCCACACATTTTGGAAGTGCTTTCCTACAGCGCTTTCAGTAAAGTTTTCAAAAATCTTACCCTTTATGTAATCACCTATTTTTACGAAGAAGCCAGCATTACCCTCTGTCTCTTTTTGTGTTACACCTATAAAACCTAAAACAGCCTTAGCCGCCAAATCCTCAATGCCAAGTCCATCTAACAAACTTGTCAGTGCATCGGCAAGTGTGGAACGGTCAAAAGTCGTGAAAAATCCAACCACTAAACCCATAATCTTTGTGAGAATTACATTCAACATTTCGCCTAATTTCCGCCACCATTCTTCATCACTAAACCAGTCATTAAATCCCTCTGCAAGTTCGGTTCCTAATTCAAATGTGTGTAATTCTTTTACAGCGTTATAAATTAATGTTACTAGCGCTTCTATGCCGGATTCTATAAATGTAAAAATATCTTCAATTTCAATTCTATCGATAAATTCTTGCAAGCCTTTGCCGATTTTTGTACCTATAGTTACCCACAGGCTTTCTCCTGTTTCTGGGTCGGTAAAAGTGAATAATTCGATGCCCGCTTGTACCAGACCATTAATAAAATCTGCAATCATTTGAGGGATCGAATCTTGCAACGGTCTTTGTGTTAAATTCAGGGTTTTGAAGTATCCAAGCAATGATTCGCCTATTTTTTTGCCTAAATCACCCCATTTCAGTTGGTTTACAAAACCGCCAATGGTATAAAAAATAGCATTAATTTTATTTGCTATCATTGCACCCCACTTTTTAAAGTTAAAAGTCCTTATAAATCCATTAAGTATATTAGCTAGTGATGTACCTATTTTCCACCAGCGTGTTTCAGATAAAATGGTATTTATAAAATTAACTGCTGTATTTAACCCCTCTGCTATAGTAGAACCAACACCTTCCCAGTTTATTCCTGCTACAGCACCGTTTATAAAATTGCCTATGTTACTAGCGATTTTTATTGCTTCTTTTTTTATAGTTGACCATTTAAATTCTTTTAGTATAGATGATAATTTGTCCCCTATTAAAACACCAACTTCATACCACTTATCTTTTTTTACAGCTTTAATAATTTCGTCAACAAAATTAGATTTTGCTATTTCCTTTTTTGCTTCATCGACAGCATCAGCAATAATCGCAGGAATTACAGAGCTTTGAACCATTGCATCTTCTACAGCGTCTGCTACACTTGCATTTTGTAAACTACTTTCCTGCCCCAAAACATTAAGTTTGTCATAGCTTGCCAAATTTCCGTAAATCTCATTTGTGGAATCAGCTACATCCTCTAATGCTTTGGCTGCTTCATCTGCTGAGTTTGCGAGGTCTGCCGTTTCGTCACTTGCTATTGCCAAATCTTCTGTAATAGCACTAGTAGTAATGTTACTATTGCCAAAAATACCCTTTATAATTTGATTAAACCAGTTAGCCACAGTTTCCAGTTTATCTAACAAAGTATTAAGAATTTTTACACAAGGGGTCAGGATATTTATTAATCCGTCACCAACAGTAGCCATAAAGGACTGCCAGCGTAGCTGAAGTATTCTTATTTGATTAGCCCATGCATTCTGGGTTCTTACGAAGTCACCTGAGGCAGTTTTTAATTGATCCAGTATAAAATTATAACGTAATGTCACCTTTTCCTGCTCAGTCATAGCCGATGTTGTTTTGTTATATCCACTAGCCAGAGCATAAGCGTCCAACGCATTTTGTGTCATTACAATACCTAAATCTTTTAATGTTTCAGTTTCGCCACTAAAAACAGATTTCAACTTAGTATAGGCTTCGTCCTGAGATGTATTGAAAAAACTTGCTACATCACCTGCAAGCCCGGCTAATGTAGTTGACATGTTATAGGCTTCCTTTTCTGTAAATCCAAATGCACTTGACATAGCTCCGAATAACCCTACATACTTCTTCGCCATAGTTTCGGACAAACCATAAGATGATTTGGCATTTTTAGCCCAGTTATTCACGCTGTCGGACATGCTTGTAAAAGTGGTATCTACAACATTTTGTACCTCTGCAAGATCTGAACCTAATGTAATGCTTTCGTTCGCTTTGCTGATTAATGCCGATAAACTAAGCTCACTTTGAAGTAAGGCAATTAACTCTCCAAAAGCTTGATTATTTAAAATATCTCCAAAAAAATTATTAAAGGTTGATTGCCCTACTTGCTTTAAGCCAAAACCAATAACTTTTGCTACTGTTTCGGCACCTTTTCTAACACGGTCAATGATTTTAGTAATTTGATTTGCCACATACTTAGCTGTAGCAACAATAGCGGATAAAGAAGCAGTTGCTATACCAGCAACTGCACTAAATTTCCCGCCTATACTAGACAATCCGGATACTATCCCGTCCATTGATTCGTCAACACCTTCACAGCCGTTACGCATATTTTCTGTTGCTGCCTCTGCCTGCTCCGATACTTTCTGTGCGGCTGTACCTACCTGTCTCCAAGCCTCACACATAGCTTCGGAAGATCCCATTCCATCTTTTTTATATATTGATGCAATACTTGCAACTTTACTTCTTGTGCTTCTACTCGTATCTTCAAGGATTGCTTGTATTTGCTGAGATATCCCATTGGCTGCTTCTGCGGTTTGATCTTTAATTTGATCTGACGTTTTCGCGGCACTTTTAGTGACTTTTTCACCCGTTTCTTCTGCTTTTTCAGTGACTTCATTCAAATTTCTGTTAAATTCAGTGTTATCTATCCTAGTGTTAAAAATCAATTCGCCATCTACTGCCATTTAATCACCCACCTTTCTAAATTTAAGTAAAACAAAAGCACCCTCAAAATTGAGAGTGCTTGAATTAAGCAATGCATTATGTCTTATTCTATATATTTAACTGCCATAGAGGGAACAGTTATCTGTTTTCCAAGCAGAGATGTATATGAGGATACACCAGTACATTTACCATACACAGTGATTTCATCATCTTCCAAAATTCGGCTTTCGTTTTCTCCGGGTGTGTAAGTAACATACCAAGTATTTTCACCTTCTTCTAATAGTATAGTTTCGCTATCAAACCACCCCTCGATAACTTGAGTAACCTTACCCTTAACCTTAATAGTTTTACCGTCATAATTGTTAGGGTTTCGTTCTACATCAGAATAATCCACTATAATACACGTAGATTTATAATCTTCCTTGCTTTCAGCTTCACTTATTTGTTCTTTTTCTTTGTACTGCTTTTTATAATCTTCAGCAACTTGCTTTTGATTTTCAATATTTTTATTAAGCTCATTATACTTTTCTTTTGCTTTATCACCAGAAGCTAAAATATGACAATTTTCAAATTCAATAGCGTCAAAAGTAGATTTTTCTTTGACTTTACCAGTAATAACGACCAGTTCATCTTCTTTATAATATTTCAATTCTAATTCTTCATCAAAATTCATAATAAAACTAAAGAAAATGGAGTCGCTACCATCATATGACGCTTTTAAATCTTTGTTAGATATTTCTCCGATCGTAACCGCTGTAGTGATGTTTGTACCAATCAAATATTCACCGTATTCATATAAAATTTCGTTCGATAGTTCTGTATATTCTTTGCTCTCTTTAGCATATTTTTCTTCGAGTGTCGCACGCCGATTATCATCACTTGCATCAGTGGTTTTCTCTGTAATTTTATTTGTAGTTTGTTCAGTAGGCTTTTCCGTATCAACGTAATAGGAAGAAGCCCTGTCAGAAGAACCGCCAGCACAAGCCACACAAGCTACACAACCAGTACATAACAAACACAATGCAAAAAAAACAGCACCTATTACTATAACAACAATAGCACCTGTGGATAGTCCTTTTTTAGGTGACTGATTAATTTGTTGTTGGTAGTTTATTGGATTCTGATAACTTACAGGACAACCACATTTAGGACAATATCTTGTGTTAGACATAAGTTCTTGACCGCAATTTTTACACTTCATTGTATTATCCCCCTAAAATTTACAAATTATTCTTGAGATAATAATACAATAGTTACAAAGCAAAGTCAATATAACAGTGATATTTTTTTACAAGTATAAAAGGCGGAAAGTTTCTCTGCCCTTAGGTGTAATAAGT
>CABRLN010000061.1 GCA_902471875.1 uncultured Clostridium sp. | reverse complement strand
ATAAATTTAAGTATTGATAATAATACAGTTATTTTACAACCCAAGAAAATTGATATACCTAAATCTGTTACACCTACAACTTTGGTGTTAAAAGATATGGATATAAAAAGAACACATTGTGTACATGTTAGTTTGCCAGATAATACAGATATATTCAAAGTATTAAAAGACGAACAATCAAAATTGATATCGCCATAGGATGGTTAATGATGATAAAATAAAAGATATTTTATTAAAAAATTGGCAAATGAATGATGTTACAAGAAATTTGTCTGTTCCCATTGGTAAGAATGAACATGGGATTGTCTATTTAGACCTTTATGAAAAAGCAGACGGACCTCATATGCTTGTTGCGGGAACTACAGGTTCAGGTAAATCGGAAACTATAATTACATACTTAATTGGTTTATGTATGAAATATTCTCCGACTTATCTGAATTTGATGTTAGTAGATATGAAAGGTGGAGGATTTTCGAATAGATTGAGAACTCTTCCTCACTGTGTGGGTGTTGTAGATGATACCGCTGGCGAAAGCGAAGGTATTTCTGCTGTATATATGTTAAAAAGATTTTTAGAAGTATTAAATGCAGAAATTAAGCGTAGAAAGATTTTACTTAACGAATTTGGCGTTGATAATGTAGACGCTTATATTCGAGCAGAGAGAGTTATTACAAGAATATTAGAAGGTGACAATAATGAGGATTTGATAAATTCTTTAAATCCAACGCAAAAGAAACAATTAAATAAATTTAGAGAAAAAGGAATAAGACCAATACCACTATCCCATCTTGTTTTAGTAGTTGATGAGTTTACAGAGCTGAAACGTTTTAGTAGTGAAAGTGATGATATAGATTTTATTGCTGAAATAACCACAATAGCCAGAGTAGGTCGTACATTAGGCTTTCATATTATATTGGTATCACAGAATATTGAAGGGGCAATTACAGAAGATATTCGAATTAATTCAAAGTCAAGAATATGTTTGAAAGTGGCTACAAGAGCTGCTTCTAAAGAAATGCTTGATGGACGACCTGATGCAGCTTCTCCGACAATGCCAGGTAATGGTCGTGCGTATTTGCTTGTTGGAACAGGAAGTAAATTTATGTATTTTCAATCTGCATATACAGGAGCAAATAAGGATGAGAAAATAGAAACTGTTGTTTCAGCAGTTCAAGTTTCATCTTGCGGAAATCATAATAGAAGTTATTATATTTCTAATAAGCATAACGAAAGAATAAAACTAGCTTCAAAAAATATTAATGAGTATGATACACAGTTAAGTTATGTTGTACGAACAATTGAAACTATAAAAAAGAGTAATAATAATGAGATGATTTTTAGAAATCCACGAATGATATTTAAAAATCCATTGGAATCAAAATATTTAGACCCAACAAAATGGAGGTGAGCGAAATTGACAAAAAAAGATATGGTATGTATTCTAGGACATCAGGATATCCCTGTTATTCAAGAACAACCAGAATTTATGGTGGATTTACTGAAATCAAATCTGCTATTGTTTGGTTCTTCTATGAGTGGTAAAACAAATTTTATAAAATTGCTTATTACAATTTTGCATAAACAATATCGCGAAAATGACGAACAAATATTTATTCTTGATTTTGGTGGTGCTTTATCGGATTATGAAAGTTTACCATTGGTTTCTGCTTATTTTGATAATGCAAATGAAGAATATGTTAAGCGTGTGTTTAAGTTACTTGAAGATCAGCTAAAGGATAATATAACATGCCTGAAAGGGAAAAATTATAGTTCATGTGATAATAATCAGCCGATTCATACAACATTATTTATTGATAACGTAAATGCTTTTCTTGACGAACCAAGATATGCCTCATATCAAGAGAAACTTGCGAAGATATGTCGTGATGGATTATCTAAAGGAATTACAATAGTAATGACTGCAAGTTCTACAAAGGGTTTAGGTTCATATATGAACAGTTTTAAGCAGAAAATTGCATTAGAAATGCCTGTAGATAGTTATATTGATATTTTTAGTCATAAGGTGATTCCTGTAGGGAATAATCCTGGACATGGTTACGCAAATGTTACATTGATTCCTCAGAATATTACAGGAACTTTTCCTCTACAAACTGCATATGAGTTACAGCTGAATTTTGCAGATAACATACATAGTGATGAGTTTGAAAGTAATTTAGATAAGTTCTTTGCAGGCAGAGCAGTAAAAAAGTATAAGCGTTTTCCTCAAATCCTTACAGAAAGTGACTTCAAAAAGCTTATCGATGATATCGCGATAAGTTCAGGTGAGGATTTAGGAGAAAAAAAGAATACAGGTATAGCTGTTGGCTTAGATTATACTGAATGTAAACCATTTAATATTGATTATGATTCTACTAGGGTAATCGCTATATATGGCAAAAAAGAATTTGGCAAAACAAATCTGTTGCGTAGAATGCTGAAAAAATTATTAGTTGATGAAAAATATCGTTTTGTATTTTTTGATGATGGTAGAGGACAGTTGCAGCAGTACATTGCGGACAAAGTACCTGATGGTAAGAGAAAAGTGTATATCCAAGGTTATGAGGAAAGAGATGTGAAAGATAAATCTGGAGTAAAAGTGAAGCAAAAGCTTTCGCCAATACAACTTTTTATAAAGTGTATACATGAGAATTATATGGATTTGTCGGATATAAAAAGAGTAGGAGATCAACATGTTTTATACGAAATTTTCAATTTAAGGTCACCGTTTGAGTCAAGTGTAGCGGAGATATATAATAGCAATAGTAATACAGTATTTGTATTGCAAAGTAAATTTTTATATGTAAATTCTAAAGCTTCTAAAATTTTTATGGAAATTATACTGCCTTCTTTAGCAGCTCAGGCAGAAGAAAAAAATTGGATATTTATTTTTTCTGATGTGAAAAATATTACTGACAGTGAGATAAGGGATAACTTTAACACTACAATAGAAACAGCTTTTTTGTTAGATAATATAGCAGAATTTGTTTCTGAACGCGGACAAAAAACAGTATTTGGAAATATGGATGTGAAAAGTTTGAAAGAGGAATATGCATATTGCGAAAAGGGTGACGGTTATGTCTATTCGATTGAAAAAGATGAATTAAAAAAATTGAAGTTCATTAAGGAAAATGAGGTGTAAAAAATGAGTGAATTTGTTAGGGCTGATATCGGAAAACTTGAAAGTTTTATAACTGAAAGCGAAGAAGCAATAACTGAATTTTCTAATATCAGAAACGAATTTGACCGTATTAACAGTACGTTATTAGCTAACTGGGAAGGAAGTGGAAAATCCGCTTACAAACAAGTATCTGATCACATAACTGAAAAGGTAGGAGGTATTAAAGATATCTTAGACACTATAAATGATACGGTGGTAAAAGATATTGTTGAACAGTATAAGTCGGTTGATAGCGAATTGGGTGAATATAATAGGCATGCAGGAGATCCGGAAGAGGAAGGATGAGGATAATGCAAGAAAAAAATATAGGTGTGTTTGGAACGGTTAAGGAGGAAATTTGTAATCAAAGCTATGAAATTCTTCATCCTGTTTCAGATGATAATTCAAATACAATATATAATCTTTTATTTAGTCGTTTTGACGAGGAGAATAACAAATGAACAGTACAATAAAAGGTACAGAATTCAGTTATAGAATTGATACGGAACACGGTATCAATCATGATGGATTCATAGCAGAAGGTACTGAAAGTATTGTATTTAAAGGGGTTAAATACGGTAATGCTCTTCGTTATTCATGTGCTTTGAAATTTAAGCCCAAATTCAGATTAAATGATTTTATGAATCGTGAATACAAAATACTTGAATCTATGCAGACGTGCAGATCTGTTGTTCGTGTATTAGATGTAATCGAAGACCTTGGCGATTTTTCTATGTCATACAAAGGTGGAGAAATATCGGGCAAAAACTTTTTTTGTGTTGTTGAAGAATATATAGACGGTGATTCTTTGCAGGATTATTGCATTAAACAGTGGTTTGAGTACGATAAAGGAACACACAAGTGGAGAAGAAATTCAAAGGAATACAAATATCGTGAAATTGTAAAGTTCCAAAATCAAATCGTACAATTTATGATAAACTTGTGTGAGATTATGAAGTTTGTTTCAAATGTTAATGTTGATAACGGAAAAACCGACGTAAACAAACCTATTGTATTGCACTGTGATATAAAACCAGAAAATATAATGGTGAAACGAATCTAATCTTGACAGAGTTAAAAATTTGCGAGTCGGAAATTTCAGATTGTATCTTTGTGTTGGAATAGGCATAATGCTTATAGGTGTAATTATCAGTATTGTTTTGTGGAGAAAAAAGAAGAAAAACTGATAATATAGAATTACTAGAAAGAGACTTTATAAGATTACTAATTTATCTTATAAAGTCTCTTTTTGGGTGTTGATATTATTATGAAATAAACCTATATGGAAGATGATAGGTGGTGCTACAAAATAAAACATTTAAAATTGATTTATGTATTTATATGACATAACGCATAGAAATATAAAGACGCGCTTGAAATTTAGGTGCGTTATTTTTTTGCCCCAAATTGCGAAATTTGCTTGATTCGTGGACCTCCTGTTCTGTTTGAACGTAAAAAGTCAAACAGAACAGGAGGAAAACACATTGAATAACAATGATGTCTATTTATACAGAATTGAAACTATAAATAATAAAGAAAGATATTATGTGTCATTTATAAATATTAACAATGAACTTACTGAAACAGAAGTGTCCCAAGATACATTTTTAGTCTTACAGGAGTTTAACAGAAAACAGGAAAGTTTATCTCGCTCTGACCGAAGGCATATAGAAAGAAGCGAGCAAACAGAAATTTCTCTGAATGTAAAAAGTATTTCCAAACAATTGTCAATTGACGAAACAACAATACGCAATATTAGAAATAATGATTTGCATAAATCTATAAGAAAGCTGTCACAGATTCAGCAAAGAAGAGTCAGAATGTACTTCTTTGAAAGACAAAAGCTCAGAGAAATAGCTGTTTATGAAAATTGCTCTCCGCAAGCGGTACATAAATCCATAAAAAGGGGACTGATAAAATTACAATGCATATTATCTAAAAATAATTAAAGAATTTTGTTTGAAACGCTGAAAATAAAGAAAAATAAAAAAATTTAAAAATCAAGGTTGAAAAAAGTATTTAAGTGTCCAAACAGGTGAAAGGGTTAATTATCTTTTGCCTGTTTTCTTTTTTTAGAGGACAGGTGTTACTCTTTGAAAATTAAATATCAGTACATTAGATATATTCCTTCTGCTGTTCGGTACGGACAAGCCACATGAGCGAACATGTTTTATATATCTTCAGGACTCAGACATTGAAAGGTAAATTCAATGACGGCGATGACAGGCAGAGGGGATAATGATACTTCCGTCCAGTCACAGCTCGAGCGAGATAGAACCGTCGCAAGCAATGAGGGCGGCTGTGGGAGACCCTCATGGTGGTGAAATTCCAATGAGGTCAATATGCGTTGACCGTCTGATGTGTTCCCGGTTGGGGGATATTGAGGATAAATACCAACTAAAAGGTAAAGGCTTAAACTTTTGCTTTAATTTGAAAAAGTTGCTTTGAAATTTTATTCATACTCGCCAATGAGTTAAGAAGATAAGCATATGATTGCTAATCATGATGTCACT
>CABRLN010000060.1 GCA_902471875.1 uncultured Clostridium sp. | reverse complement strand
TTTAAGTGTGTTGCAAACGGTTAGTTCGCTAAATCATAATTTACTAACTGTTTAATTTGAATTTAAATATTATAATAAGCTACGCAAATTATCTTTTATTTGGTAACAAACCTTTAAAAATATTTGGTAGTCTCCGTCTGATATTCCCTTTACAGCCTGATTGTCAATGCTTTTTAGACTGTGTACTATTTTTCTATGCATTTCTTCACCTTTTTTTGTAAGAACAATTTGCTTTAATCTTGCATCATGTTCAACATCTGCACGGTTAATATAGCCGTTGCTTTCCATTGTTTTTACAATAGAGGTTACAGCAGAGCGAGTTATAGAAAATTCGCGCTCAATATCACGCTGATATACATTTTTATCTTTATTATCACACAAATACCCCAAAACCCATCCATGCATCAAAGTGCAATTATCTATTTCAAGTTTTTTCGCCTGCTGCATGGTAGCACGTAATAAAAAATTATTTATTGAACGCAGTACCAAGCCAGCCTCTGTTGTTCTTTCAAAATCAATTTCATTATCCATATTTACCATCCCTACGAAGTTTGTTTAGCTGTAAACTGTTTACCAGTAAACAAATTATAGCACCGTATTATGTTAAAGTCAACAAAAATATATAGACTAATTTGTTAAATATATTTTAACATATTGTATAAATTACTAAATTACATCTTAACAAAATATCATATATGTCATTAAATAATTCTAATTGAAGAAATAAGAATTATGTTGTATTATTAGATATAATAACAAAAAGGAGACTAATATGCTTTTACAACCATCTTATTATAATAAATTCAAATGCATAGCAGACAGATGTAAAGATAACTGCTGCGTAGGTTGGGAAATTGATATTGATCAAGAAAGCTACAATTATTATACTTCGCTTAAAGGGGAGTTTAGTAATAAACTTAAAAGTAATATTATTACTGAAAACGGAGAGCATTCATTTAAACTTCTTGCAAATCAACGCTGTGCTTTTCTTAATAAAAATAATCTGTGCGAAATTATTTGTAATTTAGGTGAAGATAAGTTATGCCAAATTTGCAGTGATCATCCACGTTATATAAATGAATATCCAGACCTTACTGAAAGAGGATTGGGCTTGTCTTGTGAGGAAGCTTGCAGAATTATTTTGACACAAGATCAACCTGTTACAATGACGAACCCTGAAGAAGAAAATGAAAATATTACATTCGATAATTTGTTTTTTAACTATCTGTTTAAAGTGCGTCAAATTTTAATTAACATTCTGCAAAACAAATATTATGCAATTACGAAGCGTATTGCAACGGTTGTAAAAATATGTCGCATTGTACAGAGGGAATGTTTTTCAGAAAAGACAGATGAAGAATTACTTGGTACTATATCACACTTGGTAAATAAAAGTAATAATATATTGAAAAGCAGTTATAAGAATAACCCTGTAACTGCAAAAAAAGTAATAAACAATGTGCTCATTACTTTTGAGAAGCTTGAAGTGTTAAATAGAAAATGGCTTTGTGCGTTAAAGAAAACACAGGAATATATAAGCAGCAACAGCAATTTTAATAGAGAATATGATTTATTTAACACCACAATTAATACTGACCTGATTTTTGAAAATATGAGTGTATATTTAATACACAGGTATTTTTTAGAAAGCTATTACGATAACCAAATTATAGAAAAGGCTTTGCTTGTATGTGTAAGCTATGTATTAATTAAAGCAATTATGATAGAGCATTTTGCTGAGCAAAAAAATTGTAAATTAGATTATATAACAGAGCTTATACATAATTATTCAAAAGAGGTAGAATATTCTGATCAAAATATAAATAAACTTTACCAAGAATTTAACTGCAATAACATTTACAAAATCGAATGTATATTACAAGCACTTATATAAATTGTAATTAAAAATGTAACATTAAATAGAAGCCACACCGAGAATAATAGGACTATTATTTTATATATTTGAAAATAATTTTTAGATGTTGACTTTTATTAGACATAAAGTATAATTAGTATAGAATAACATTCATATAATTTTTATATTAGGTGGGGATTTTTTGGGGAAATTAGACCAAAATAAACAGCAGAAACGAGAGTCATTGCTTAATGCAGCTTTTAATTTGTTTACAACCAAAGGTATAAGTAAAACCTCAATTTCAGATATTGCCTTAACAGCAGGAGTAGCTAAAGGAACTTTTTATCTTTATTTTAAGGACAAGCACGATATACGCAACAAGCTTATTTCACATAAGTCAAGTCAGGTATTTAAAAATTCTGTTGTAGCACTTGAGCATTATTTAAGTAAAAAAGCTGAAATTTCTATCGATAATAAAATTATTTTTGTTATCGATAATATCATTAATCAACTTAGTGAGAACAAGCCTTTACTAAGTTTTATTTCAAAAAATTTAAGCTGGGGTATTTTTAAAACCGCTCTCATTTCACCTGAAAATGGTTATGATATTAATTTTAAAGATGTTTATTTAGAAATTATAAATAATTCAGAGGTAAAGCTGAAAGATCCTGAAATAATGCTTTTTATGATTATAGAACTTGTAGGTTCATCTTGTTACAGTACTATTTTATATAGCCAACCTACAACTATAGAACAGTTAAAGCCTTACTTGTACTCAGCTATAAAAAACATAATTAACAGCCATAAAATAGGTAATTAATAAAATTTTAGATTTAATAAAAATTATAATAGTTCAATTAATTTATATTTTGAACAATATTTGTTACACTAATTATTGTTATATTTTATTTTTAAAAATAAAAAGAATTTTATGCTAGTTACAAACTTTTTAGCATATTTTCACTAATTTTGGCGTCGTCTTTTCGTTATAAAATATTCTTGAAAATAAATTTAAAATTTCTTATGGAATATTTGTATTATGGAGGTATGGTGTGAACAATATAGAGAACCTGAATCCTGCTGAGGTTTTTAAATATTTTAAAAAAATATGCAGTATTCCTCACGGTTCATCAAATACGAAAGCTTTAAGTGACTACTGCGTTGATTTTGCAAAACAACACAACTACAAGTATGTTCAGGATAAATCAAATAATGTAATTATATTTGCCGAGGGTACAAAGGATTACGAAAATTCAGAAACTGTTATTTTACAAGGGCATTTGGACATGGTATGTGACAAATCGGAAAACTGTAAAATAGATATGGACAAAGAACCTCTGGAACTATGTACAGACGGCAAATTTATATTTGCCAACGGCACCACACTAGGGGGAGATGACGGCATAGCTATTGCCTATATGTTGGCATTGCTTTCTGAAAAAAATATTCCTCATCCGCCTATTGAGGCATTATTTACAGTAGATGAAGAAATTGGAATGTTAGGTGTAAGAGCGTTAGACACCGGTTTGCTTAAAGGCAAACGATTAATTAACATTGATTCTGAGGAAGAGGGGGTTTTAACAGTAAGCTGTGCAGGGGGAATGCGTGCAACCTGTTCATTGCCGATTGAAAGTCAAAAGGCTTCAGGCGTTTTATTTGAAATTAACATTCGAGGCCTTACAGGGGGGCATTCAGGAATTGATATTAACTGCGGCAGAACAAACGCCAATAAGCTTTTGGGTAGAATGTTAAATTTTTTACATCAGGAGGTTAATTTTCTTCTTTGCAGTGTTAGCGGTGGCAAAAAGGACAATACTATACCTTGTGAAGCTACAGCTACCGTATGCGTAAGAGAAGAATACAAACAGTTATTTTCCGATACAGTAACACGTTTTGCAAAAATAGTTAAGAAAGAAAAGCAAAATACCGAACCCTTTCTTACAATAGATTGTCGGCAAATCTCAAAACAAACAGTATGTATGAATGAACACTCTACGCAAAAAATATTATTTGTACTTTTACAAATCCCAAATGGTGTACAAACTATGAGCCCTGACATTCCTAATATGGTGCAAACTTCATTGAATCTGGGTATTGTAAGAACCCAAGGTCAATGTGTTACTTTCAACTTTTTACTGCGCAGTAATGCTGCTACAGGTAAGCAAGCACTATTGCAAAAATTGCAGTCGTTTGTTGAATATTTAGATGGTCACATAGAATTCAGAGCAGACTATCCTGCATGGGAATATCGTGCAGATAGTAAACTAAGAGATATTATGGTGAAAACCTATAATGAGCTTTATGGCAGCAGCCCGGTTGTTACAGCTATTCACGCAGGACTGGAATGTGGAATTTTAGCCGGAAAAATTCAGAATATGGACGGTGTTTCTTTTGGACCTAATATTTACAACGCACATACACCAAAAGAGAAACTTGAAATTGCATCTGTTGAACGCTGTTGGGAATACCTTAAAACAGTTTTAAAAAATTTAGTGTAATAAAACTTAAAAATAATATAAACAGCTTTTGGTTATGATATTTTTTGATACCGCTAATATACAATAAAATATTTTAACCGCTTTTATTATGTTATAAGATATAATACTAAGTTGTTAAGATATGCAATAAAAATATTTTAAAATTTTTGCCACTGTAAGCAATATTAGACAATGAGGTGAATGTTTATGATTACAAATGGCTTTCTTTATATAGCGGCTCTGGTATTTATAGCCGCTGTATTAATTAATTTACCCAAGCTGTTTAAGGGAAAGACTGCAAAAACCTTTTTTAATTTTGCACCGCCTATTGTGCTTATATACTTGGGAATGATGCTGCTATGTACTTTCAGACTATGGGATTTAGAAGCAACTGCCGAAACCTATTCAGCATTTAAAAATCCGTTACTATACGCAATGCTGTTTATTATGCTGTTAAGATGTGACCTGAGAAAAATTATTAAGCTTGGTCCTAAAATGATTATAGGCTTCTTCTGTGCTACTGTTTCAATAGGTCTTGGTTTTGTGGTAGCATACGCAATTATGCACAGTGCCTTAGGCACAGAAGCGTGGAAATCTTTAGGTGCTTTATGCGGAAGTTGGATGGGCGGTGGCGGCAATATGCTTGCTGTTCAAAGTGCGTTAGATGTAAGTGAGTCCAGTATGGCTTACGCACTTGTTATGGACTCTATTTGTGCAACTTTTTATGTAATGTTTTTGCTGTGGGCAATTGGTTTTGCAAACAAATTCAACAAATGGACAAAAGCAGACACAAGGGTAATAGACAGTGTTGGTGCAGTACTTGAAAAAGAGGCAAAAGCTAATACAAAACCAATTACTTTTCAAGGTATTATTATTTTGCTTGGTTCGGGCCTTTTGGCTTCAGCAATTTGTTCAATGATTGGCGAGTTGATAAACAGTTATATACCTTTTTTCGACAAAGCCACATGGACGGTTCTTATTGTTACTGTATTGGGTGTTATTCTTGCAATGACGCCTTTTGGCAAAATTCGTGGTACAGAAGAAATTTCTAATGTTTTACTATACATTGTTATTGCACTTATAGCCTCTCGTGCTGACCTTGCAAGTATGGGTAACGCACCGCTTTGGCTTTTAACAGGCGTAATTATTCTTATTATTCATGTTGTAATTATGCTTTTGTTGGCGAAACTACTGCATATAGATATTTTTACCTGTGCAGTTGCCTCTTTAGCAAACATTGGCGGTACAGCAACAGCACCTGTTTTAGCCGGTACCTACAGCAGTGCACTTGTACCGGTAGGTATTATTATGGCACTACTTGGATATGTAATAGGTACAGGCGGCGGACTTTTGGTGGCGCAGCTAATGAGTATGTTTGGTTAAGTTGTAATATTATGGGTTATATGGTTTATATATAATAAAAGTGTATGGTTGGCATATGTTGTTACTGAATTTTTAGTATTTACGTTGTCGGTAATATTTACAATAAACCTTATTTACTGTTTTAAGAAAAATTATTAAAAGCTATAAAAAATTTCAGCAGCCCTCACAGTTATATACCTGA
>CABRLN010000059.1 GCA_902471875.1 uncultured Clostridium sp. | reverse complement strand
TAAAAGATTCGTTAAGGGCGTTGCCCTTAAAACCCACAAGGGTTTCACCCTTGACCCATAAACTTTTGAAAAAGTTTAATCAAAACTTTTAAGTGTGTTGCAAACGGTTAGTTCGCTAAATCATAATTTATCGAATAATGGATTTTATGTTATTAAAAGTAAAGTCAACGGGCGGTGGTAATGTGTTAAAAGAGAATGAAGAGCTTCAACCTTTGGGTAACGGCATAAATGTTATAGTGTCAAGGGAGCATCATTTTTTTACTGATACAATTTTGCTTGCACATTTTTCAAAGCCAAAATCAAACGAAACTGCTGTTGATTTAGGTACAGGCTGCGGTACTATACCGCTTTTGTGGTGTAAAGAAAATCCGCCAAAGCAAATTTATGCCGTAGAAATACAGAAAAATGGTGCCGATATGGCACAAAGGTCGGTTAAGCTTAACAAGCTTGAAGATAAAATAACTGTATTAAATAAAGACCTTAAAATTTTAAAAGGTCAGCTTCCTTTTGGTTATTTTGATGTTGTTGCGTGCAATCCGCCCTACAAGCAGTTAGGCACAGGTGTGCTAAGCCATGGACAGTCACATTCTATAATTCGTCACGAAAGTAGCTGTACAGTTGAGGACACAGTAAAAGCAGCTTCTGATTTACTGCGGTTTGGGGGAAGATTTTGTATATGTCTGCGTCCCGAAAGATTAACCGATGCTCTAACGGCATTTAGAAAGTATAAGCTTGAGCCAAAGCGGTTGCAAATGGTTCAGCAGCGTACCAACAAAGCACCAAAGCTATTTTTAATGGAAGGCAAGCGCGGTGCAAAGCAGGGAGGACTTGTGGTGTTGCCTGCACTTATAATAGAAGACGAAAAGGGTAATTATTCTGACGAAATGATGAAAATATACGGTTCGTTTAAGGAGATAACATAATGACAGGAATTTTGTATGTAGTGGGAACACCTATTGGAAACTTGGGTGATATATCTCCAAGAGCATTAGAAACTCTTGAAAAGGTGGATTTTATAGCCGCAGAGGATACAAGAGTTACATTAAAGCTGCTAAACCACTTTGGAATAAAAAAGCCTATGGTAAGCTATTTTGAGCATAATAAGCGTGAACGCGGCGAAATTATCTGCCAAAGAATATTAAACGGCGAAAACTGTGCTATTGTTACAGACGCAGGTATGCCTTGTATATCTGACCCCGGCGAAATGCTTATTAAGCAATGTATAGAGTACGGAATAAATACACAGGCAGTACCGGGACCAAGTGCAGTAATTTCTGCTTTGGCAATTTCAGGCTTACCAACAGGAAGATTTACCTTTGAGGGCTTTTTAAGTGTAAATAAAAAAAGCCGAAAAGAGCATTTGGAAGAAGTAAAAAATGAAAAACGTACAATGATTTTTTACGAAGCACCTCATAAATTAAACGCAACGCTAAAAGATATGTTAACAGCTTTTGGTGACAGAAAAATATCAATAGTTCGTGAGCTTACCAAAATACACGAAGAGGTTATTACCACCACCCTGCAAAAGGCTGTAAGCGATTATTCTGATGCACCGTTAAAAGGTGAAATTGTTATTATTGTAGATGGTTTAAAAACAGACGAAACTACCCCCGAATATACCGTAGATGACGCTGTAAAAATGGCACTTACTATGGCAGATGACGAAAATATTTCTATTAGCGAAGCAACAAAAAAAGTTGCCAGGCTTACAGGTATAAAAAAGGGGATTATTTATAAAACAGTAACTGAAAGAGATGACAACAATGAATTATAACGAAGCAATATCAAAAATAAACTCACTTATGCTTTTTGGTTCAAGACCCGGTCTTGACAGAATTTTAAAATTACTTGAAAAAATGGGCAACCCACAGGACAAGCTAAAATTTGTACACATTGCAGGTACAAACGGCAAAGGCTCAACAAGTAAAATGATTTCAGCTGTTTTGACAGCACAAGGGTATAAAACAGGCTTGTTTATTTCACCTTATATAATAGATTTTAAAGAGCGTATTCAAATTGATAATGTAATGATTAGCCGTCAACAGCTTGTAAAATGCGTTGAAGAAACCTTTCCTATAATTCAAAGGCTGAAGCAAGAGGATACAATTATTACGGAATTTGAATATATTACAGCCATTGCCTTTAAGTGGTTTGCTGAAAGCGGCTGTGATATTGTAGTGCTTGAAACAGGTATGGGCGGTACACTGGACTGCACCAATGTTGTAAAAAACACACTAGTGTCTGTTATAACCTCTATAAGCTATGACCATACAGCAATACTTGGAAATACTATTGAAGACATAGCTCTGCAAAAGGCAGGTATAATAAAACCTAAAAGCAACACGGTTTATTACAGACAGGGCGGTATTGCTGACAAGGTTATTTCTAATATGGCAAATGAAATGGGTAATAACTTGTTTTATGCCGATACTCTTGAGCTTAAGCCTGTTGAAATGAATATTGAGCATACAAAAATGATATATAAAAATATGGAAATTACTATTCATCTTATAGGCGAACACCAAATTAAAAACGCAAAATTAGCAATTTCGGCACTGGAGGCTTTAAGAAACTATTGTGGTGTTGATATTGCCGACGAAAATATAGTTAAAGGCTTAAATAAGGCAGAGATGCCTGCAAGACTGGAGCTTTTGTGCAAAGAGCCTGTTGTGCTTATTGACGGTGCTCACAACCCAAATGGTATGGAGGCACTAAGCAGTGCTATTAAACAATATTTGTCAGGCAAAAAGATAGTTTGCATAATGGGAATGTTAAAGGATAAAGACAGTAATTCGTCATTGGAATATTTAGACGGACTTATAGACACTGTTATTACTCTTGAACCTGACAACCCACGCAAGCAGTCAAGTGAGGATTTAGCAGAAAAGGCTGTGAAATTTTTTGATATGGTTTATCCAATGGATAATTTTACAGAGGCTATTGAAAAGGCTCTTGATATTGTAGGCAATGACGGTGCGGTACTTGTATGCGGTTCATTGTACCTTGCATCACAGCTTCGACCATTACTGGTGCGTTGCCTTAAAAATCGTGGAAAAAACGTGCTAATCGACATTGAAAAATGATATTTTTTTTACTGTAATTGTTGTACCATTGTTTGTACAGAGGATTTGTCCAGTACATTATACTACACTGAAATCAAATGATTTAAAATTACAAATTTTTCTATTTATTTGGTTTTAGCAATAATTATATATTATTAATTAAATCTTCTGCCTTGCGGTAGAAGATTTTTATTTTTAAATAGCTGTTAGTATAAATTGTCGAAAATTGTTAATAATAAAGGAATGATAAAAATGTATGTCCAAACAATATTGTCACAGGGTGAACTAACCGCCATGCTGCTTGGTGATATTGACCACCACACAGCACGAGAAATGCGTAAAGAAATTGACGCTTTAATTGAAAAAAATCATCCAACCCTTCTTAGGCTGGACTATTCTGCCGTACAGTTTATGGACAGTTCGGGCATAGGTCTTATTATGGGACGTTACAGACTTATGAGTTTGCTTGGCGGCAGAGTACTTGTGTGCAATGTACCGCCGCATTTAAAAAGACTTATTGAGCTATCAGGAATAGGTACACTGGGTGTTTTAGAGTATAAAGGAAAGGAAGCAATAAAATGAAGGTTATAAACGAAATGAAGGTTATGTTTGACAGCAAAAGCTGTAATGAAGCTTTTGCCCGCGGTGCTGTTGCAAGCTTTGTATTACAGCTTGACCCTACTATAGCAGAGCTGTCGGACATTAAAACAGCTGTTTCGGAAGCTGTTACAAATGCAATTGTACATGGTTATAGCAACAGCATAGGCGTTGTAAACATAAAGGTTCAAATTATAGAGGGAGGTAAGGTAGTTATACAGGTAAAAGACAAGGGTGTTGGTATTGAAAATATTCCTCAGGCTATGGAGCCGATGTTTACAACAGGTGGCAGTGAGCGTGCCGGTTTAGGGTTTGCCGTTATGCAAAGCTTTATGGACAAGGTTAAAGTGGTGTCCAAACCCGGTAAAGGTACAACAGTAACTATGGAAAAATACATATTGCCACGTCTGTCTTCAAGAAATTAATATGAATCGAGATGAATTTATAGAAAACAACTTAGGCTTGGTGCATTCCTGTGCAACACGTTTTAAGGGTAAGGGTATAGAATATGATGACCTTTACAGTGCAGGCTGTGTTGGTTTGGTAAAAGCCGTTGACAATTTTGATAAAAGCCGAGGATTATGTTTTTCAACTTATGCTGTGCCTGTAATTTTAGGTGAAATACGCAGGCTTTTTAGGGATGGCGGTACGGTTAAAGTAAGCCGCAGTTTAAAAGAGCTTTCACTAAAGGTTAACAAAACAGTTAAAGCGTTTCAAGACAAGCATGGTTATGAGCCTACACTTGGACAAATTGCAAAAATAATGCAATTAGAGCCACAGCAAATAGCCGAGGCTATTAATGCAGCCACACAGCCACTTTCTTTAACCTGTGACGATGAAAGCGGAGAACGGCAAATTGACATACCGGTTGCACCGCCAGAGGAAAAACTGACAGAGATAATGGCATTACGCCAAATAATAGGTGAGCTTGACGAAACAGATAAGCAAATAATTACCCTAAGATTTTTTAAAAATAAAACACAAAGCGAAACAGGGGCAATTCTGGACATGTCACAGGTTCAAGTATCACGGAAAGAAAAGAAGATACTTAAAAAAATGCGAAGCAAATTAATTTAGTATTAAATACAGATAAATATTTATAAGACTAAGATTATTATAAAAAATAAAAAGGGTGCATTCAGCATTTGCTATTGCACCCGAATATATAATATTCAATTCACGGCTTCAAAAATTGTACCCGGATTATGCCCCTCCATAATATCGTAAAGAACCTCAGGGTTATTACCGTTAAGCACACAGCATTCAATGCCTGCTTTTGTAGCAACCTCAGCGGCAGAAACCTTGGTTGACATACCGCCGGTACCACGGTTAGAGCCTGTACCACCCGCCATATGTTTAATTTCGTCTGTTATTTCAGGTACTCGCTTTAATAGCTTGGCGTAAGGGTCTTCTCGAGGATTAGTTTCATACAAACCATCAATGTCCGTCATAATAATGAGTAAATCGGCATTAACTACTTTTGCAACTAAGGCAGAAAGCATATCATTATCACCGAAGTTAGCTCCCTCAAGTTCATCAGTGGCGACTGTGTCGTTTTCATTTACTACAGGAATAATGCACATTTCTATAAGCTCTTCAAAGGTGTTAAGTGCATTTTGTCTTAATGGTGATGTATCAAGTACTCGTTTTGTAAGTAAAACCTGTGCTACCGTGTTGTTATATTCGCCAAATATTTTGTCATACATAAACATAAGCTCACATTGACCTACGGCTGCAACTGCTTGTCTTTGCGAGGTTGTAGTTGGTCTTTCTTTTAGCCCCAGTTTTCCCACGCCAACGCTAAGAGCACCAGAGCTTACCAGTACAATTTCATTGCCTGCATTTTGCAGATCACTTATAACTTGGCATAGTTTTTGCATTCTGCGTAGGTTAAGCTTTCCGTTTTCATAGGTTAGGGTAGAGGTACCAACCTTAATGACAATTCTTTTATGTTTCATTTTTATCACCATATAAAACATATAAACTATTTTTACCACGATGAATTGCTAAAAGCAAAATTAAACAGTAAAAAAGCATAACTAATAATTATCCTGCACTTAAACTGTGTAATTTTTGCTTGCTATTGTTTACTTTGAAATTATAATGTGGTAGAATTTATGTTAGCATGATAAAAATGAAACATAAAAGAATTGTTATAAACAGTTATTTAAAAATATATTTTTATGAATTTAAGGTGATAAAAATGAAACATAAAAGAATTGTCATTAAGGTTGGTACCTCTACCCTAACCTATGAAAACGGAAAGCTTAACCTACGCAGAATGCAAAAACTATGCCAAGTTATAAGTGATC
>CABRLN010000058.1 GCA_902471875.1 uncultured Clostridium sp. | reverse complement strand
TGCATTAATTTCTCTTTGCATTTCTTCCAATTCACGCTGTGCAATATCATAATATTTCTTTTCAATCACCATAATCTCCCAACTCCATAAAAAAAGAAACAGTCAACATTTTCGTTACAACTGTTTCCTTTATTTTTGAAGTCCCCGGAGCATTTGTATCACTACATTCTGTTCTTTTTCATCAAGATTATTCCAAATATTCAGAACCTCTTGTTGTGATTCTGATAAGCTTACTGGAACATCCATTCCGGCAAAGAATTGTGCCATTGTTACTCCCAGTGCATCACATATCTTTTCTACAGTAGGCATGGTTGGTAAACTTTCTTTAGCAATAATTTTTCCAATCGAAGATTGAGATATACCAGTCAATTGTGACAGCCGATATTTACTCATATCACGTTTTTTACATAAAGCTATAATATTGTCCGCAATATAATCCTCTGTACGCAAGTAAATACACCTCTTTCCGATAGTAGTTACCTTAATTGTAACTAGAAATCCGCAAAAATATTAGAGATGTATCTTACAAGTATTTACTAAGGGAAACAGTAGTATTAAAACAAAAAAAATAGAACTATATAAAGTTGTATTCCATTAATGTCAGCTTATTATCTAAATGCTCATATTCTCTTTGTACCTCTTCAATTTTATCATATAGTTTCAGCACTGTCGAACCCTTTATCATTTTATTTTCTTGGCACATCTGCCGGAATTTTTCTTTGTACCCCCGCAGTATTCTTCCTTTTTCCTCTAATTCCTCCAGTGTTTTAATTTCCTCTTTATCTGCCATGTATTTTCCTCTCAGACATAATTTTTAATACATAAATAATAACCTTTTTTTCACTGTTGTTCAATTATAACTTATCGCCTTTTTCTCCCATCAATCGACAATCTTCTTTTTGCTATATACATATGATATACTTCTTTTTATACAACCAATTACTATTGTATAGCTCACCATTTTTTTCTATCTACAACACAAAAAAGTCAAGTTGTGATGGAAAGGAGGTGAGGACATGGAAATAAATTATGCACTTATAGGCAAACGTATAAGAGAAACCCGCAAACAACGAGGATTGTCTGCCGAGGAGCTGGCTGAAATCGCTGATCTTTCTACTGTTTATATAAGCTATATAGAAAATGCCAAGCGTAAACCCAGTTTAGAATCTTTAATCAAAATTAGCAATGCCCTTGAAATTACTATTGATGAATTACTCTATGGAAACTTGTTATACAATCCTACGGAATATCAAACTGATATCGATTTATTAATGGCAGATTGTACCAGCACTGAAAAACGTTACATATTCGAGGTTCTTTCAGCCATAAAGAATATTTTACGAATCAATGATTGGCATCTATCCTCAAAACACAATTACGATGCTGATAACCCGAATGATTATTAAATCATTCAATAACAATCAAATATCTATTTCTACATAAACCATCCGTTAATCACTTAACTGATGGTTTATGTCTTTTTCAATCCAAAAATTCTATGATAGTTATATCAACTATAAAGGATGTCGCTATTGATGAAAGAAAGTGAAGAACGAAGCAGTAATATTGATGAACAGAAAGCCAGAATCCGGCAAAGATACAAAGGTATTGATCCAGAAGAACTGGAAGTAATTCCGGCACTTCCACCAGAGGATATTTTTAAAACAGAAAAAAAACTACGAGTAGCTGTATATGCAAGGGTATCTACGGATGATCCACGCCAAACATCCTCATATGAATTACAGAAAAATCATTATCAGGATGTAGTAAATAAAAATCCGAATTGGATGCTTGTCGAAATATATGCCGACGAAGGCATTTCAGGCACTTCGCTTCAACATAGAGATGCATTCAAAAAAATGATTGAAGATTGTGAAGCCGGAAAAATTGATTTAATCATAACAAAAAGTGTATCCCGATTTGCAAGAAACGTTGTTGACTGTATCCGATATGTACGAGAGCTTTCTTCACTCCGTCCACCCGTCGGTGTATTTTTTGAAACAGAGCATTTAAATACTCTTGATCCCAAAAGCGAAATGATTCTGTCATTCATGTCAACACTTGCACAGGAAGAAAGTCATACCAAAAGTGAAATTATGAATTCTTCCATTGAAATGCGTTTTCGTCGGGGAATATTCCTTACACCTCCTCTGCTCGGATATGACCAAGACGAAAATGGAGATCTTGTAATCAATCCACATGAAGCTAAAATTGTGCAGCTTATTTTTTATATGTATCTGAATGGAAGCAGTACTCAACAAATTGCTGATTCTTTGACAGAACTCGGTTGTAAAACAAAAAAGAATAATGATGTCTGGTCATCCAGTACCATACTACAAATCCTTCAAAATGAACGCCATTGTGGGGATGTTCTGGCGAGAAAAACATGGACTCCTAATTATCTTGACCATAAATCAAGGAAAAACAATCAAGACCGTAATCAATACAGAAAAGTCGGACATCACGAAGCTATTATCTCCCGAGATGATTTCATAGCTGTTCAAAAATTAATTACAAATGCGAAATATGGAAATAAAGAGATTTTACCAGAATTACATGTGATACAAGAAGGTTCTCTAAGTGGATTTATAAGCATTAATCCAAGATGGTCTGGATTTAAAGCCAGAGACTACTTTGAAGCATCTCAAAGCGTCCTTAAACCGGCAAATATGAATGTACCTGATACAATTACTGCTTCCGCCGGTTCCTTCGATTTAAGAGACTATGAAGTTGCCAGAGGACAATTTTTCTCCTCTGTTGGTCGGATTTCTGTTTCTTTTTCATATAAACAGATCTCTTTTAACAAAGATGCTATACGGAAATTTCCAAACATAAAATTTGTCGAACTGCTAATACACCCAAGCTCAAAACTACTTGCTATCCGACCATGTTCCTCTGAAACAAAAAATAAAGTGCAGTGGTCACGTCTCAAAGATGGTCAACTTATTCCAAAACCAATTTCCGGCGCTGCATTTTTGCCAACATTATACGAGATATTTAAATGGGACAAAAAATGCAAATATAGAATATTAGGAGTTGCCCACCAAAAAGACAATGAAAATGTCCTTATTTTCAACATGGACGATACAGAAATACGAATACCGACAAGTACCAACGACGTATCCGCCCCCAATAACAACATGCCTGATACAATATCTGATTCTAAGAGTGTGTTAGCTTATCCTGCCGACTGGATGAATAGCTTCGGTAATAATTACTATACTCAGTCTCAAGCGCCAGAATTAACAGAATTTACAGCAGACAAAAACTGGCAGACTGCTTCAGAAAGTAAACCTTATAAAGAACCCGAGCTACAAACCACTCCCAAAGAAACCATTATACAAAATATAAAGAATATTATTACAGAAATTAAAGGAGACACCCAATGAGCGAGCAACCTATAAATCAATGGAATATGACTACAGAACCTTCTGATATGATGAAAATCAACACACCTATGCCAATAACAGTCGCACCCAGCCCCTCAAATCAAACGGAAGTCATTGACGATGATTCTTTCAGCTATGACGGTTATCAAGTTGTACGTGGCGAATTCTTCGCTCATATTTACGAACCTTCGTTTACGTTTAATAACTACAAGGTATCTGTAAATACCGCCTGCATAAAAAAACTACCCGATGTCGAATATGTGCAAATATTAGTCAATCCCATTGAAAAAAAACTGGCTGTCCGTCCCTGTCGAGAAGAAGAAAAAGACTCTTTTCGTTGGTGTTCCTCTGGAAAAAAGCGTTCGCCAAAACAAATCACCTGTCGAATTTTCTTTGCTAAAGTGATATCTCTCATGGACTGGAATCCTAATTATCGGTACAAGATTCTCGGCAAACTAATTCGTTCTGGCAATGAAATACTGTTCATTTTCGATTTAACTTCACCTGAAATATTTCCTCGTACACTAAAAGACAATGGAACTGTAACCACTGCTAGGACACCTTCTTATCCTGAAGAATGGAAGAATCAGTTCGGTATTCCAGTGGAAGAACATCAAAAATCAATGCAAGTCAATATATTTGAAGGCTACGCAGTATTTGACATACAAGAAAAGAAGAAGGCAACTGATAAATCCATAGAAAAAGCAAAAGAACCATCAACAGCAGAAAGTGAGGAAAAATCCTATGAACAACAAACACTCTTCCCATCCACTAATATGTATTGACTTTAAAAAGAATCGTATACGAATCCACCGCAATACACTCCGTCAAATTGGTAACCCAGAATATATTCAACTTCTTGTTAATCCTGATCAAAAAATGATAGGTATAAAAGCTAGTTGTGCGGAGGATAAATTGGCACATAAAGTTAAGGATTATTTTGTCATCAATGGTAACAGTTATGAATTGTACAGCCGAGAATTACTATATTCACTTTCCCAACTTAACCTTTCTTGGGAGAAATTTAACATTTTTCGTTTAGAAGGCAATATTTACCCAGACAAAAAAATAGCTCTATTTTCCATGGATAACATCATCACAAAACTGCCACAAACAGAATTCAAATCAGAAATAATGGGAGATGAGTATGCGCAATTATAGTATATATACATTAAAAACAAAACTAGAATTCACCAATTTGTATCAATATCTCAGTGAAAAAGATTATAAACAACTTGAACAACAGATATTATGTTATTCCTATCACACCCCCATCTGCACATGGAATGGTATTGTCATTAATGGTATAGAAGCATATGAATTATTTCGTAAACACAGTATTCCTTTCCGAATAAAAAGACTACATTTTTCCAGTAAAGAAGATGTAATTTCATGGATATGTACTGACCAACTTAAACGAGAGGATTTAACCAATATCAATAAAAAATACCTGATTGGGAAAAAATATGATGCTGAAAAAATTTTAGTTTCAAGACAACTTTCATCTACAAATAAATCTCATATTTCCGGTGCAAGCATCGCAGCAAAAAAAATATCCGAAGAATGTAATGTAGCAATGGCTACCGTTTACAAATATTCTGCTTACAGTAGTGCACTAGATATAATTGATGAAAAAGTTCCGGATTTTGTCAAACGAGTTCGTTCTGGTCAACTCTGGATTTCCCAAGCTAATATTATTGAGCTTTCAGGATTATCAAAAGAGCAGCTTTTAAGTCTAAATAACTACCTTCTTGCCGAAAAGATAGAACATCTCAGTTATCATGATATGAAAAGGGAATTACTGTGGAATAATTACGCCAAACCGATGTTAAAGAAAGAATCTTCCGTTTCTATTCCTTCAATACGCAACCTGCCACAATTTGATCCAGATGCGGAAATTGCAAGTCTTACGTTGACGATTCCCTCGTGGAACAGTTCTATCGAAAGAGTATTAAAAGTTTCAGATTTTAAAATTGCATCTGATACAGCAAAATACAAGCTTAAATATCAGCTTATGTGCCTAATATCAACCACAAATAATATTTTAAAAAAATTGGAGGAAATATAATTATGGATGGAAATACCGAAGATTTACAAAAGTTTGTTCCCCAAGTGCATTTTGAGCAAATACCTATTAAAAATTTATGTTCAAATCAAGATTACCAACGTAATCTTTCCATCAAACACGTTCAGCGTGCTGCAGCTAATTTTGACCTTTATCAGATAAACCCTGTAAAAGTAAGTAGACGTGATGGGATAAATTATGTGTTCAACGGACAACACACTATAGAGATTGTTGCTCTCGTCTCTGGATCAAGAGAAACTCCTGTCTGGTGTATGGTTTATGATGATCTTGTTTACACCCAAGAAGCAGATATTTTTGCAAATCAGATGAAATATGTCAAATCGTTATTACCTTATGAAATATTCATGGCTAATATTGAAGCTGGTAATGATAGAGAACTTATTATTCGTGACCTTGTTGAATCATATGATCTCACTATTACTTCTTCCTCTCGCCCCGGAGGTATATGTGCTGTATCCACTTTAATTAATATCTATGAAAAATATGGTTTTCACACTCTTGATCGTGTTTTACGTCTTTGTGTTGCCACATGGGAAGGTGCGCCTATGTCCTTTAGTTCCAATATGCTTAATGCTATTGCCCGTCTGGATAATGCTTATGGAGAAACAATGAAAGATGACACATTTAAAGAAAAAGTTGGGCGTGTCTCTGTCAGAGAAATCAGTCGTACTGCCAGAGAACGTCGTGCCGGTTCATTAGGATTCGCAGAAGCTCTTTTACTAGAATACAATAAAAAATCCAAGTATTCACTTCCTTTTGAGAAATTATACACTCATAAAACACCCAAAAAAAGAGAACAATCAACTGAAGATGAATCCGGTCAAAGTTCCACTCCAGAAGGTCAGTTAGATTTATTTTCTACGGATCAGGAGAATACTCAGGCTCTGCCAAACGAATAGCGCAGAGCCTTCAGCCTTTATTCTATCCATACTTTCAAAAGAACACCCTGCTTTAAGGCTCTCTTTCATGCAGTCACTATTTTATCTTATCCCAAATTCATCATCCGCTCCATCCGCCACCTTGTATATGAATACCCATTCCAAATATTTGCTTTTACCGGATACTCTTTCCTGTAAACAAATACAGTGTGATATTTAACAAAATGTATTCTACACCAATTATGTATATCTTTCATATATATGTTATTTATACCATTCA
>CABRLN010000057.1 GCA_902471875.1 uncultured Clostridium sp. | reverse complement strand
GGGTTCTTTCCTGTCATTTTTTATTCCTCCTGCTTGTCTATTTTTTTTATTACTTTTATTATACCACACTTGTCTACTTCTTTAGTATGGATCCAGGTAGAACACTATACAGAATATATTCAGAAAAATCCTGATTGGGAATTTGCCGGTATTTATGCCGATGACGGTATCTCCGGCACTAACACAAAAAAGCGTGAAGAATTTAATCACATGATTGATGACTGTAAGGCTGGTAACATTGATATGATTATTACCAAATCCATCAGCCGATTTGCCAGGAACACGCTGGATTGCCTAAAATACATCAGACAGCTTAAAGACATGAACATTCCTGTTCTGTTTGAAAAAGAGTCCATCAACACGATGGATGCTAAGGGCGAAGTTCTTATTACTATCATGGCTTCTCTGGCCCAGCAGGAATCGCAATCCTTAAGTCAGAATGTCAAGATGGGCTTGCAATACCGCTACCAGCAAGGCAAGGTACAAATCAACCACAATCGTTTTCTTGGCTATACAAAGGATGCAGAAGGCAACCTTGTCATCGACCCAGAACAAGCAGAAATCATAAAGCGCATTTATCGAGAATATTTAGAAGGACTCAGCATGGATAAGATTGCCGCCGGTCTGGAGCGTGACGGTATTCTTACCGGTGCTGGTGGGAAAAGATGGCACACAAGCACCATCAACAAGATCCTCAGAAACGAGAAATATATCGGCGATGCTCTGCTCCAGAAAACCTACACCACCGACTTCCTAAACAAAACCAGAGTCAAGAACAACGGTCTCGTTCCTCAATACTATGTAGAAGGTAACCACGAAGCCATTATTCCGAAGGACATCTACTTACAGATACAGGAAGAACTAGTCCACAGGCGAGTGGTAAAAACCAGTGCCAACGGCAAGAAACGTAGCTATAGCTGCAACCACTGCTTCTCCCAAATCGTCATCTGCGGAGAATGAGGTAAAATGTTCCGAAGGCTCCACTGGAACAATCGAGGAGTTAAATCTATTGTCTGGCGCTGCATCAGCAGGCTGGAATCCACCGGACTGGAATGTCACGCCAGAACCATCAACGAGTTGGTCCTTCAGGATGCAGTCGTAAAAGCAATCAACCAGATGCTCGGAGATAAAAGCAGCTATCAGGCACAACTGCAGTTAAACATTGCTTCAGTCATCCGAGCTTCGCAAGCCACTTCTGTTGAAAACATCGACGAAAAGCTGATGGCTTTGCAGCAAGAGCTCATCCAGAAGGCTCAGAGCAAAGAGTCCTATGACGAGATTGCCGATGAAATATTCAGGCTTCGAGAACTCCGCCAGCAAACCACCGTCGACACTGCTGCAAGAGACGAGCAGATAAAGCGAATCAACGACCTGCAGGATTATATCGCACAGCAGACCGCCTACTTCACCGAATTTGACGAATCGCTGGTGCGACGCTGGATCAAACAGATAACCATCTGGGATGACCACATCACGGTAGAACTGAAATCCGGTGTCAGCATCGATGTGGATGTATAAGTCTATGGACGCACGAAAAACTCCTCACCACTGGAATATATCCGGTGATGGGGAGCTTACTTTTTATTTCAACTTTTCAATATTTAATTCCATGAACGCTAAAAAATTAGTAGCATTTTTTAACAAATCGGAAAAGGTTTCTGCATAATTTTCTTTTTTCACATCAAGTTTTTGTGTGATTTTTTGGTACCCCTTTCCTTTACGATGTCCTGTTCCACTTGAACGTAACTCCTGCAGATTTCTCAAGAACTTAATATGCTCATCATAGTTTTCGATATTACTTTCACATAGCCAAGCCTCTATTTTTGAAATGCTACCTACAAGTTTTTCGTAATTACCAGTTAACCGTTTTGAAATGCTCTTTTCATTTAAAGAATCAATTAGTATTTTGACTAAAGAAAGAACAAGCATATCCATCTCAGCAATTGAATTATTTACTGGGACTCGTAATGTTTCAAAATTATAAGCATCCTGCTCTGTTAATGATAAAAATAAAGGCCATCCATACTTTTCAATGAAAACTCTATTCAATCGTGTATAAGCTTTCTTAAAAATAAAATCCGGAGACTCTGAGTCTGATGCAATACACATAAAATCTCTCTTAATTTTTGTTTTGCTCAATTTTCCTCCAATTGGCTTGTTAAATCCCCTCCAATAATGTTGCTCGGATTCACTTGGTAAATCTCTTCCCAAATCACCTAGATAAGCTGATACATAATCTGAATTACTATTATCAATATACAATGCCCACAATACACCACATCGAATAATTCCATCTTCAACTTTATAAATTTCGGGTTTCGAATAATACTTATTCAGTACTGCACTGTCAAAATATACAGGTGTTAAATAGTGTGGTGCTGTTGGATTTGCCCCGAAGTAGTTGCTTAATTCTTTCGGATTACAAGTATGGCGTATTTCTTTTCCGTTCTCATCTATACCAATAATAAAATCAACATAAGCCTTTTCTTCATTATACGGCCAAATATTACTATCACATAAACTGCAACCTGAGACAACATTTTTTGCAAAAATGTTAGAAAAATTTTCTCTCTTTAGTCCAGTTGATATATTTCCAACATTAAGTGTATAAAAAATTGTGTTTTCGTTATTTCTATAAGCCAATCTGTCATCCTTGATTTTTTCTGAGTTATCGATAGAAATGCATCGACTATCAATATGAATCATCAATACTTTTTCTTTCACTGCTAGATACGTTTTTAAGTATCTTTTATGTATGGTGACGTACCCATTATCATTCATTTTCACTACGGTAATTCCTTCACCGTTAGAAACATCAATATATTCATTTTTTTGTGAGTTGAAATACAGATTGAATAATAGTCGAAACTCTTCAACAATTTCTATTGAATCTGTAGCTACACCATTATATTCTCTTTTTATAACAAGCGGTTCATAACCATTGTCATTACCCCAACGATGATAAACCTTTTCATCATCTTCCCAAGAACCATAAACTGTAATTCCCGGCATCAATGTATGTGCATTATAGGTATCATTTTCCATATCATTTTCAACTTCATCCAAAGGAAGAAGAAAACTCTGAAGGTATATATCATACTTTTCATCAATTCTATTCCCTGATACAGGAACCATTATGTCAGCATCTAAGCCTCTCTCTATCCATTCTCGAATATCAATCTGATACAAATAATCTTTATCCATCATCGTTCAAATCCTCCTGTCATCTATTCCACTGCCAAGTCTGCCTCCTAGTATCGAGTGGCTTAAACTGCGGTCAGCTCTAATAACAATCCCAGTGCCACAACCTATGACATCTAATCCACAGCCTAAACCCTGCTGCTATTCTCCGGCTACCAAATTTTTCTCCAATCAGACCGAAAAGTAGATATGTTTCCATACAAGAAAACCGAGCTTTTCACAAGGCTCCTCTGATGATGCTAACCTCGCAAAAAGCTTGGAAATACGCCACTTTTTGGCACTTGATTTTATTTTCTTGACAGCAAACAGACCGTCTCAACATGTAATAGTTAGGCTATTGCCAAACATATCAATTATTGACTAAAAGCCTTTTTATTAAGAATTTTACAGCTATCCTGTCTTATCAGCCTTTTATTTTTAATTAGGCTATTTCACTGTTGAATATTATTTTATTTCACTCTTGAGCAAACCAACATCATGGTTATTATTTTTCGGCTTTATTCTATCAAGAACCTTCTGTTCCACTACCTGCGTCCAATAAATCTTTAATTTCTTTCTTGCTCGTGTAATAGCAGTGTAGAATATACTATGAGTTATCAATTCGTCAATCTCATCCGTTATAATAATTTTTACAGAATCATATTCTAAGCCTTGCGCTTTGTGAATTGATACAGCATATGCAATTTGAAATGGAACAATTGCCTTTGAAACACTATCATCATCTTCATCTGTGCTTCTATTTTTATTTACTTCAAATCGGATAATTGAATTGCCATTTTCAGCATTTCCAATAATCTCAAAATCATAGTCATCTTCATTTAAATCAATAAGCGGTCTATCAATTTCTATATCAAATTGAATACGTTCTGTTGGTTTGTCTGCATCAATAATGGTAAAGTCTACAATTCGAGCCTTCATGTTATTATGAATTATCGGTACTTGATCTTTATGTTGACTAAAAAATTTATCAGCAGAATCATTAAATAGAATTGGATCACCAACTTTGTATCGTTGTATTCCTCTCCATATCTCTTTGCCATTATTGTTTTCTTGCATAAAATGATTAATGTTATTAATTCCGTATAGTCCACCATAATTCAAGCAAAGAATTATTTCATTTTCCTCTGCAGAAGTAAAAGTAGATGGATCAAGGTTAGCAGAGAATTCGCCCCCTTGTAATCTGTCAAGTACATCATCTTCCATTTTTCGCACATTGTCCCACAATGCCAGTAATTGCTTGCTGTTACTTCTATAAGGTTTTGTTAATTCACAGACAGCTGTTTTCGGCAAAAAATTACGAACAGCATCAAACCAATTACCAAATTCAATAGCCTCTATTTGGTATGTATCTCCAACTAAAATAAGAAGCTTAAATTTTGCTTGTTCAAGAAGTTCTCTCATATTTTGATTACTTACAGTGCTACACTCATCAATCACAAGGATATCATAATCTCGTTTTAAATCCTTTGTATTTATAAACTTAGTAATTGTCATAAATTCGCAATTTGATGATGCAACAACTTTTCGCTTAAGATTATTCACTGCAGGATTAGTGTGAGCCAAATAGAGTCTGGAATAATTTTTAAAAAGATGCGAAATATGATTTATAAGAGTCGTTTTGCCTGTTCCTGCAGATCCGTATATAACAGAAACTTGCGACTTAGTAAACATATTTATCAATGCCGTCTTTTTTTCATCAGAATCAATTTGGTAATCTGTATTTTGAAGCCAATGGTTTACCATATTAGAATAGTTTTTTACACCACTAACTGCCAAACTTTTTATTCTTTGAATAATTGCAACTGTATCATCTTTATAACCCTCCATAAAAATATGATTATTCTTTATTAGTAACTTTCGAGCTTGCTGTTTTTTATTAGTATGTAACTTACCATTATATATGTTAACAAGAGTATCTATATCATCAAAAAAGCCTAATTTGTAATGTCCGTTTTTATTTTTTTCCAATGGAGTATAGAGCATTCCCTTTTGTTCTGTATTATTCCTAATAGTCCATGCCAAAAGTTCATATTCATGTCCATCTACATCAAGACAATCAAATAAATCTGACAGGCTTGGAACATGTCCTTTTAAAGCAGAACAGAACGGCATTGTGTCAAAGGGAATACATTTATTAGATAAATACAGATTTGATAGCAAATTATTCTTCCCTATATACTTGCTTCTTTGCTCATAATAATCCCATTTCCATTGTTCTTCATATTGATCTTTAATAATTCTGTTCGTCATATGGTAAAGCAAATAACAAAGAACATTACTGCTGGGTGCTCCTTCACTAATGATTGCACGACATTTATCAAGTATATGCCAAAAATGTCTTGTATCTGTCTTGGGTACTATACATTCCTGTACTTCTTGATAATGTGTGTCTGAAAACATAATAATTTCTGATAAATTTAATCCTGTTTCAGTTAAATATTTAGCAAGATTTCGCTGTTCCGCATTACCTGGGGTAAATCCATTTCCATCGAATAATTTTGCCAAATTCTTAAACTCACATGGTCGTATGCTTACCTCCCAATCAACAATAATCCTAATCGGCATTTGTTTGTCAAATAACTCAATATAATTATCGGCAAGAGCGAATTTAACTGCATAAAAGTCTGTAATTTCAATATCTGTAAAAGCAATAATGCGGTCTGTTTTACTTGCTCTATCATTTGCAGTAATAAAAGCAACCTCATAATATATTTTATCGCCAAAAAAGAATGGCTTAATTTTCTGAATGTAAAAACGATCAAAACGAAAACCATTTTGAATAGGAGTTTTGTATTGATCTACCTTTTGAGCAATTTTCTCATAGTATTCTTTAAAACTATCATCTGCCGCTAACGGAAACTGTTCAAGATTGGAAAGTACATCCAACGAATATTCCTTATGCAAAAAATTTCTTATGCGAAAAAGATATTCATAATATTTAAACATCAATCGTTCAGAATTTTCTTCTTCTAAAGTTCGATGAGAAACAGATACTTGCAAAAAATGATGAAAACGTGATAAATGACGCAAAGAACTCTCGTTTTTTACATATTTTACAGCCTTTTGAAGATTTTCATGTGAATCTTCTATGTCATCACCATTAGCATAGACTTTTAGCATGATATGCTCCACAAAATGTCGAAGTTGAGAAAGAATGTCTTGTGAAATCTGTCCTCTTGGCAAATTTCCCATATTGCTTATATGACGGCATATAACCTTATCTGTATTTAAAATTTGTTCATCTATTTGTAAATTAGTCTTTGTAGCCATATTATCCTCCAATCTGTATTTCTAAACACAAAACTTCTTTGACCATATATTTCTTATCCCTAACTATAATTGAGAATCATCTACTTTCTTTTTGAACTATACTTTTCACTTTTCCTCTTAATTCCATTCTCATTGGATCCATACTAAAGAAGTAGACAAGTGTGGTATAATAAAAGTAATAAAAAAAATAGACAAGCAGGAGGAATAAAAAATGACAGGAAAGAACCC
>CABRLN010000056.1 GCA_902471875.1 uncultured Clostridium sp. | reverse complement strand
GAGCAATGTAAAATCCATAAGTCTTGGAAGTTTTCATAGTTCAGCAATAACCGAAAATGGCGATTTATATATGTGGGGATATAATTCTGGCGGACAGCTTGGAAATGGAACGAGAACTGACAGTTTAACGCCAATCAAAATAATGAGCAATGTAAAATCCATAAGCCTTGGAGATTATCATAGTGGAGCAATAACCGAAAATGGGGACTTGTATATGTGGGGCGATAAATTTGAAGGACAGCTTGGCTATATTATTACAGGAACTGATAGATATACCCCAACAAAGATTACAATAGAATAGAATTATACAAATATCGAGCATTATAAGGAGGTTTACAATGAATAAATATTTTAAAAACACAAAACAAACACTTTTTGTATTTTTAAGTGTACTATTATTATCTTCATTTTTTAGTGGCTGTTCTTCATCGTCGCTTAAAGAAAGCATTCAAGGAACATGGATAGAAAGTAATGATGTAAATACAATAACTTTTGATAATGGTACTTATGAATATTTTAATGTAGGTATGTATTCAGAAACTGGAAGATATTCTATTTCAGAGGATTCAACACTTACAATGATTTCTAAATACGGCGATACAAAAAGAACTATGAAATATTTACCACTTAAAGAAATGAAAGAAAAGAATACAAGTGGTTATTGGTGTATTGATGGCGATACAATTTATCTTGATACGGTTTCAAACTATTTCACAAAACAGTAAATTTAAAATCAACATTTGAAAGGTGGAAAAAACAATGGTATGTCCTAAATGTCAAAGTGAAAATGTAACTATTCAAGCGGTTTCAGAACAAAATAAACGTGGGTGCTTTACAGTTCTTCTGTACATAATTCTATTTTGTATTCCTGTTTTAGGTTGGATAGCACTCTTTTGTTTATTAAGAGGTAAAAAATCAAAAACTGTTTCATATGCAGTTTGTCAGGATTGTGGAAATAAATGGAATGTATAAGTTAAAATATATTAAACAAATAGGAAGCTTCAGCAGATATTTATAAAATTAAAAAGTAGGAGGACAAATCATGAAAAAAATAAAAAATCCTATTGCTGTTTTATTGGTTATGATGATTTCTATATTCAGCTTTTGTATAACAGCAAGTGCAACAGACGTTAGTAATACTCAAGACGGATTAACAGCTTCTATTACTTCATTGAAAGATAATTACAAAGAAGATGAAGATATTGAAATGACTTTTAAAGTGGATAACACAAACAGCTTTACTGTTGAAAACGTATCTTTAGAAGCACTTATTCCAAACGGACTAAAAATGAAAAATCGGACAGATACAAAAACTGATACTGTATCTTTATCAGCAGACGGAAGCTTAGAATTTGATTTAGTGCTTGCTGTAGGAAACACTGTATCTAACATAGAGACTACACAGCAAATTATAACTAGTGAAACTACTCCAGCATCACAAGTTAATCAAAATGCTGTTACCAATACAGCAAATACACCTAACGGCAAAAGCGCAGATAATGCGGTAGCTACAGGAAATAATACTTCCTATCCTCTTATTGCTGTAACCTGTTTAATATGCTTGGCTATAGTAATTGTGGCTTTTAAATATAGAAAGAAAACAGCTAAATATTTATCACTAGTTCTTTGCTTATGCGTTTCTGCCAGTTCTGTTGCTGTTATAGGTATTTCAGACGTTTCAGCAGAAGAAACAACACAAGAAAAATCTTTTGAAATTGTTAAATCTATTCAAGTAAATAATAAAGAATATAAAATCGGATTAAAGGTTTTATATACTGCATTAAATACAAATAACGAAAATACAGATAACCATACCATATGTATAAAAGGCAAAATTAAATCAAGTGACTTACCTGTAATCGGTGCTGAAATTTCTGTATATAATGGAAACAATCTAATTTCAATTGAAAATGCTGTAACAAATGACTTAGGAGAATTTGAAGTTTTTATTCCTGCACTTGAAAATGGTACAAATTATACTGATGAACTAACTTTAAAAATCACGAAAGACGGTTATATCAGTGTTGAAAAAACTTTTACAATAAATACAGATGAAGTTACTGACTTTGGCATAATTGAAATGAACAAATTAGCAGATGAAAATAATAATCATTCAATAAAATCCATAAGTTGTGGTGGTTCATGCAGTGCGGAAATAACTGAAAACGGAGACATTTATACTTGGGGTAATAATGAACGTGGACAGCTTGGCAATGGAACAACAGAGAGTAGCTATACCCCAATAAAGATAATGAGTAATGTAAAATATGTAGATATTAATTATTATTGTAGTTCAGCCATAACCAAAAATGGCGACCTGTACATGTGGGGTAATAATGAACGTGGACAACTTGGCAATGGAACAACAACTGACAGTTTAACGCCAATAAAGATAATGAGCAATGTTAAATATGTAAGCTCTGGAGAATACTGTAGTCTAGCAATAACTGAAAACGGAGACCTATATACTTGGGGAACGAATGGTAACGGACAGCTCGGCAATGGAACAACAACTGACAGTTTAACGCCAATAAAAATAATGAGCAATGTTAAATCGGCAAGTTTTGGATTGAGTTGTGCCACAGCATTAACTCAAAATGGAGATTTATATACATGGGGATTTAATCAGTTGGGACAACTCGGCAATGGAACAACAACTGATAGTTCAACACCAATAAAGATAATGAGTAATGTTAAATCTGTAAGTCTCGTTAATTGGCATAGCGGAGCAATAACAGAGAATGGCGAACTATATATGTGGGGATATAATTTTTTTGGGCAACTTGGTAATGGAACAACAGATAACAGCAGTACACCAATTAAGGTAATGGATAATGTGAAATCTGTAATTCTTGGATTTTATTCTAGTTCAGCTATAACCGAAAATGGCGACCTTTATACTTGGGGTAAGAATGAACATGGACAGCTTGGCAATGGAATATCAGGAAACAGTAACACTCCAATTAAGGTAATGGGTAGCGTAGAATCTGTAAGTTTTGGTAGTTTACATAGTTCAGCTATAACAAAAAACGGCGACCTTTATATGTGGGGATATAATTACTATGGACAGCTTGGAGATGGTACAACAATCGACAGTCTAACCCCTAAAAAGATTATGAGCAATGTTAAATCTGTAAGCTTTGGAGATTGCAGTAGTTTAGCAATAACTGAAAACGGCGACCTGTATACTTGGGGCGATAATGCTTACGGACAGCTTGGAGATGGTACAACAACCAACAGTTTAACCCCTAAAGAGCTTATAATACAATAACATTAATATGCAAAATAAATTTATTAATATAATATGTATTTAATAAAATGGAGATTTATAATGGACAACACTCTTGGAAAATCAAACTTTGTAAAACGTTTAATTATTGCATTTTTAACGCCACTTACAGTATCGTCACTTTTTAGTGGCTGTTCCCTACCATCTCTTTCTGAATATTTAGTAAAAAATACAAAACAAGCTACAGAAAAAACTACTGTAAAAGAAGAGGTATCAACCGATACCTCTTCAAATGGGAAAAAAGAAAAAATGGATAATAATATTTCTGTCAATTCTGTAGTTCTGAGTGATTGGTTTAGTTCAGTAATAACTGATAACGGCGACCTGTATATGTGGGGCAATAATTTTGAAGGACAGCTTGGAGATGGTACAACAACTGACAGTCTAACTCCTAAAAAGATTATGAGCAATGTAAAATCAGTAAGCCTTGGCAATTCATACAGTTCAGCAATAACCCAAAACGGAGATTTATATATGTGGGGAGCTAATCAGCAAGGACAACTTGGAGATGGTACGGTTACCAACAGTTTAGCTCCTAAAAAGATTATGAGCAATGTAAAATCTGTAAGTCTTGGAAGCTCGTATAGTTCAGCAATAGATGAAAACGGCGACCTATTTATTTGGGGAAATACTGATGATACAACAAATAGTTTAACACCAGTAAAAATAATGAGCAATGTAAAATCTGTAAAGCTTAGCACAGGTTCATATAATCGTTATTCTGCAATAACCGAAAATGGCGACCTTTATATGTGGGGATATAATTTTGACGGACAGCTTGGAAATGGTACAAAAACCTACAGCTCAACACCAGTAAAAATAATGAGCAATGTAAAATCGGTAGGTCTTGAAGATACATATAGTTCAGCGATAACCGAAAACGGCGACTTGTATATGTGGGGCGATAATTTTGACGGACAGCTTGGAGATGGTACAACAACTGACAGTCTAGCCCCTAAAAAAATTATGAGTAATGTAAAATCCGTAAGTCTTGGAAGTTCATATAGTTCATCGATAACCAAAAACGGCGACTTATACATATGGGGAAATAATCTTTATGGAGTAATTGGAGATGGTACAACAACCAGCAGTTCAATCCCAATAAAGATAATGAGCAATGTAAAATCGGTAAATTTGGGATATGACAGTAGTTCTTTTTTAACAGAAAACGGCGATTTATATACATGGGGAAATAATCAGCTGGGACAACTTGGTAACAATACAACAAATAACAGTGATATTCCAATCAAGGTAATGAACAATGTAAAATCAGTAAGTTTTGGCTATTATCACACTGCCGTAAAAACTGAAAATGGCGACTTATATACATGGGGAGCTAATAGTTATGGACAGCTTGGCAATGGTACAACAAATATCAGCTGTAAACCAATAAAAATTACGATAAAAAAATAAAATCGTTATAACAAGGAGAAATAATATGGAAGCTTTACTATACAAAACAAAAGGATTACGGAGTTCACACAATGGAATAATGATTTTTTGTGACATAGTGTTGCTTGTCTTAGGTATTGCTGGAATATTTGTTTCGCAAATAAAACACGCTACACATACCGCTTCATTTCGTACTTCTTCGGGAACTGTGCTAGGCTCTGGAAGTTTTGGCGGTGGATATGTATTCAAAGAGGAAGCAAAAAATACAATCATAATTATATCTGTTATATTGATTGTATTGGCATTACTTTATCTTGAAACTGTTATTGTTTCAAACAAATCATACATAAACGTTTTTGACAACCATATTGAAGCAATGCAGTGTTTTGCATTTATCGCAATAATTAAAAAGCCTACAAATCTTACTTATGATAAAATTATTGACGTTGAATATATCAAACCCTCAAATGCTCTTAACACAGACAAACTAGTTCTTTATACGAACTGTGATAAGCGTGTAATTGTTGTTAAAGAAAGTGAAACAGCATACGAAATAATCAAAAGTAAAATTGCAACCAGTAACAAGTCATATGCTTAAATTTAATGGTAAACAAATATAAAGTAAATATTAAATATAGAAAATTATCTTTTTTAACAAAAAAGATAAACAATTTATTTAGCGTACAACTCAAATTTTTTCATTTTTAACCCCAATAATCACAAGGCAGGCATTTTCATATGTCTGCCTTGTGGTTATTTTATAGTAAAAAAGTAATATAATTAACTAGGTTGTTATGAAAAAAAATTTTAAACTCCCCTGCAATTTTTTATTAGAGTTTTATATAACTCTCCTTTTTGTTGTAATAATATACTAATAATAAGAAAAGAATACAGGATGAACGTGGTTTTATGAATACTATGAATATAATCTACAATTGGCATTAAATAAAAAACAAAAATCTTCATTGATTTTAGGTCAGGGAAGATTTTTGTTTTTGTATGCGGAAAGTCAATTTATCATAAAATTATTTTTTATTGTGTTTTGTACAATTATGCTAAGGAAAAGGCTTGTACAACCTTTTAATTTTCTAAAACCCAGTGTTCATGCGGTTTTTATGGAATATAATAATTTAAGTTGTTCTTATGCAATCGTAGCATATAAATAGCTTGTACAACCTTATATTTTTCAAAAATGCAGTGTTTATGCGGGTTTTAGCCATTCCCTTCACAAACATTGCACTTACACAATCGTGCCATCTGCTGCTAAGTCTTCATGAAGGTCTGTAATAGGGTCACCTTTACATTGCAAGTATGCCGCTGTAAATGGTGTGCCGTTGGCTGCTGCAGGATATACACCGCTTGTATGGTCAACAAAGTAAGTTTGCAGACCTGCCTTTTCAATTTCTTCAGGTGTCATATTTCTTGTTAACTGATGAACAATAGTACCTACCATTTCTAAATGTGCAAGTTCTTCAGTACCTAGAGAAGCAGCGGTAATGTTCTATTATCACAAAGTAGTGAATCATCTGATTTTACAGGCTTTTTAGTATATTCTTTAAAGACTTCGGATAAGGTGGTACGGTATGGTGAAAATAATCAAGTTGAGTTTTCGGAACATCCGACAGTGGTTCAACGAGGTAATGAACGTACAATTAACCTTTTGGTATCTACTCCCGATGTTGCATAGTTGGACAAGTAAGGTTGGTGAAATTTATGAGAGAAAAGAAAGTCCATTTGTATGTAGATAGCCAAGAACGGAGCATTTTATTACATAGCCTTGTAGAATTGAAAAACCAGCTCATTCAGCAGGGCAGATATACAGACTGCGTTGACGAACTGATATTTAAGGTCGTAAACGCACCCGTCAAGAGAATGAAAATTGAATATGTCTAAGGCACATCACAGAGCCGCTTATTCTTATTGATTTTTAAGAGTAAGCGGCTTTTTTGCGTCCTGTCGTTCTCTGCTACCCTTACATAGCCACCTTGACAAAGTGGCTAAATCTAAACGAAAGGAGGACGCACCCTATGTCAAATTGCAAAGTAATCGCTTTAACCAACCAGAAAGGCGGCGTTGGAAAGACCACCACGGCGGTCAATCTGGGCGTGGCTCTGGCACAGCAGGGCAAAAAGGTACTGCTTATTGATGCCGACGCACAGGCAAACCTAACCATGTCGCTCGGTTACAGCCGACCCGACGACTTGCCCGACACGCTCTCCACCATCATGCAGGACATCATTGATGATAAACCCGCCGATGTTTCCAGAAGCATCCTGCACCATGACGAGGGCGTTGACCTGCTCCCGTCCAACATTGAATTGTCGGGCTTGTGCACCATAGTCAATAAAGTGGGCAAGTAATTAACGGAAATTTTACAAATTAGAGAAGAAAACATCTTCAAAATCATTAGGGGATAAACCATTGTTGTGAGAATGGGGTCTGAAAGAGTTGTAGAAGCCATTAATGT
>CABRLN010000055.1 GCA_902471875.1 uncultured Clostridium sp. | reverse complement strand
GTTGTTGTACCATTTCCAAGTTGTCCATAACCATTTCTGCCCCACATATACAAGTCCCCATTTTCGGTTATTGCTCCACTATCATAATATCCAAGGCTAACAGCAGAAACATTTCCTTCATCCCCTTTTTCTACAGATGGTAATTTAAAACTTCTATTTCCTGCAAGTACAGGAAATACATCCTTAGTTTTTTCTAATTGTTCCTTAGATAAATAAGATGAATCGAATTTTTGATAATATTCATATTCAGTATTACCAAATTTACTAACTGAATCACTATATGAATCTCCAATCGTATGACCAGTTAATAAATTGTTAATAGTATTTTCCATAAATAGAACAGCGTAAATTTTTTTATAATGGTCAACAGTTCCATCATCATCATAATCCTGTTGCAAGAAACCATAAACTGAATTGTGAAAACCCACAACACTTTGAGAACCAGCATTTGTTAGCTCAAAAGAAAAAGCATAGTCAACTAATTTATCAGTTCCAAAACCGTAGCAATTTTCCATTAAAACAATAGAATTATCTAAACCATTACTGCCATAATGTAATGAAAAGAAAGATGGTAAAATACAGTAAACAGAACCATTTATTTTTACAATATGATGTTGGTTTATATCAGATTTATATTCCTTGTTTTTTTCTTTTGTAACCTTTTCTGATGTACAAAGGGTAGAATATGTAGTCATTGAAAGAAAAGATGTAAATATCGAATATCTACCTCCATGTGTAGCAAAAATTATTAATTCATTGTCAGATAATTTGTTTGCATAATCATTTACAGTCGGGTGGATAAATAAAGTGGTATCTAGTCCTTTTGATGACCAAGAACTTACATAGTCCCGACAATATTGTTCTACCTCATCTGCTGATTCATATAAATCATACATAATTACACAGTTATTTGAATATGTTGCTTCAACTTTAGGGGGAATAAATTGGTGCGTAGATTTGCGTACAGTGCCTTGTAAAGACATTGGCACTGGAATTGATTTTCCGCTATTCTCGCTTTCCTTCTCTTTTATATCGACAAATCCTAAATCCCCATTAAAATATTTAAAAGAAAACCCATGTGTGGTATCATTATACAATATAGAATATAACTTTATTAAAGAATATGGACAATCAGAAGTACCTCTTGTGGCTAATTTATAAAGCAAATCCTGTACTTTTTGCACTTTTTGTTCCAAATCTCCATTTTTGTATTCTTCATTATTTTCCACTAATTCTAAAATGGCATTGTCAACAGCTTCCATCTTTTCATAATCTTCATCTGAATAATCATCAATTACTGAAATTTTAACCTCATTTGAGTAAATTTTTTCTGAAACGGTTTCCATGATTGCTTTATATATATATGTTTTTTCTGATGGAGATGAAATTTGAACTTTGGCTGAATATACTCCATCATTAGCAGTTAAATCTCCATTATTAATATCTCCATTATCTAATAAATCACATATTGCTGAATTATTATCAGTACAATAAAGTTTTAATTGTGAAAAAAATGTTGCTTTAGGTTTGCAATTAAATGTAACATAATATTTTTCGTTTTCAGTTGTAAATACATAATCTATATCGGAACATAATATGAGACTGCCAAATTCATAATTTATCTTACCTGTAAAATTATATTCTTTGTTATCCACCGTAACAGTTTTACAAGCATCAAAAGACATTGGCTTTGTGGTTTCTTCTGCTGAAGAAGTTTGCTGTGTTGTTTCCATTGCTGAAGCATTTGGAATACCTACAACAGCAATAGAAGTTGCTGAAATACACAGGCAAAAAATGAGTGACAAATATTTAACTGCTTTCTTTTTAAACCTAAAAGCAACAATTGCTATAATTAAGCAAACCAAGCAAATTAAACCTACAAGAAGATACGGCACATTAATTCCTGTTGCAACTGTATTACCGCTATTGCCGTCAATTGTATTTGAGTTGTTTGTAACAGTATTTTGATTGACCTGTGAAGTTGGTTGTACTAGCGAGGTTGGTTCAACAACCACAGTAAGAGTATCCTTGACAAGCACTAAAGAAAGTTCTAAACTTTCTTTTGCCGATAGTGACACAATATCTTTTTTAGTATCAGATTGATTTTTTAGCTTTAAACCGTTTGGAATAAGAGCTTCAATTGACACATTCTCAACAGCAAAGTCATTTGTATTAGTAACCTTAAAAGTCACTTCAATATCTTCATTAGACTTGTAGTTATCTTTTGCTGTAGTAATGGTAGCAATTAGTCCGTTTTGTGTTTCACTAACATTTGTGGCACTTGCCGTTATGGAAAAACTCAATATAGCAATTACCATAAACAATAAAACAACAAAAGATTTTGTGATTTTTTTCATCGTTCGTTCCTCCTAAAAAATTATATTTTTTAGAAAATAGGTTAAACTATAATATGGATTGTTAAGAGGAAATTCGTAAAGTTTGCAACTTTGCGAAAAAAATAAAGCAATCCCAATGTAAATGGGATTGCTTTATTTTTTTGACCATAATTTTGACCACTAATAGCTTAAAACCATTCTTTCCATATTTTCTCTTTTTATCTTGTCTGACGGGTGTACATATCGGTCAAGAGTAAATCTTACAGTAGAATGTCCTAATATCTCACTTAAAGATTTTGGGTCAAAATCTTTTTCAATTGCCATAGTTGCAAAAGTATGCCTTAATGCATGAAACTTTATATTGGGAAGATGACATTCTTCTAAATATTTTTTATATGTTTTTTCATAAGCTCTTGGTTCTGTATATTTCCATTCACTACCTGTAAGCAAATAGGAATTATTAGAATATTTATTCTTGAATTTTTTAAGTGTTTCTATTAAAAACGATTGCAAAGGTATCATACGAATTGATTTTTGACTTTTTGGCTTACCAATAATAATTTTAGTTTTACTGTCACTGTCTGTATCTGTATTTTTAATTCTTTGCAAGGTCTTGTTTATGCTTAATATACCGTTTTCAATATCTACATCACTCCACTTCAAGGCACACAATTCGCCAATTCGAATCCCTGTATAGATAACTAATAAAATACCTAGTTTTTTTAGGTCGGTATTCAGCCTTACATATTGTTCTAATTTGATTTTATCAGCATTAGTAAATACATTGCAGGAATATTCCTCAAGTTTAGGAAGTGTAATATCATAATTAAAATGGTCAATATAATTTTTCTTTTCTGCATATTTAATGATTTGTATTAAAACAGAATAAATATCATGCACCGATTTGGGAGAAAGTCCGCCTTTTTTATCAAGACGTCCGTTTCTGTATTTTTCTTGTACAAATTCTTCAACCATAAGATTATTTAAGTCTGTGATTTTGTCTTTTTCAAAATACGGAACAATATGCTTTTCTATTACATTTAAATATCTTGAATAGGTAGATACCTTAATCGTTTCTTCTGCATATTTAAGCCATTCAAATGCAATTTCTTTCAAAAATGTTTTCTTAGTTTTTGAAATATTAATACCTGTACTGCCAAGTTCTTTTAATTTTGCTTTTAAATCAGAATACGAATGAGCATAAACAGATTTATATTTGGACTGATTATTTACCTGCTTTACCATTATTCTTGCTTCCCAACGACCGTCTTTTCTTTTGTGTATGTTTTCGCCTCGTCTTGACATAACTGCTCCTCTCTGACCACTTTTTTGACCAATATAAATTTGTTTTTCCTTAAAAACCTTTGTATTAATAGACAAAAAAAGGAATAATTAACTATAAATTTTAAAAAATCTACTAAAACGATTGACAAAACTTTTTCTTTTCTGTATTATTAAGGAAGAAAATAGGTTAAATTTTAGTTCGTAAAGTTGCAAACTTCACGAACTTAATTAGTTGTAAAGGCAGTTTATACTGTCTTTTTTAATTTCATTATATTTGTCAATCTTAATTTTTATGACAAGAAAATAGTAATTAATTTAATTTATTTATATCGTAATTTAATTAAAAAAACTGTCTAAAAAGTGTACTAAACATGTTAGCCAGTAAATAAATATAGTAGCAGGACAGGATAAGCTTTCATATCCTCTGCAAACCGCTTATTTACTGAATTTATTTATTCTTAAATGCCACGATGTACGCAAGGGGTCTTGGACTTACGTCCGAGACCCCTTGCGTACATCATGGCAGTAATTTTAATCATAAATAAATATCAGTAAGCGGTTTTAGTATGAGCAGTTATTATATACAAATAAAATATAAATAATAAAATTAATAATTAAATAAATAGAAATAAATTAATAAAATAAATAATAAGAAAAAGTTGAAACAAGTAAAATAAATTTAAGTATCAGTTTTTAAAAGAAGAATTTCGGTGTTTGTTTCAACGTTGAAAGAAAATAGAAAAAAATAAGAAAAAAGTTTATCCAAACCACCGCTATAGCAAAGCTACCATATCAAGCAACAAATTGCTTGATAGCTTTTAAAAAATATAGAAAAACAGGGGGTGCATATGAGATTAACTCAAAGAGATTACACAGTATTGCAACAGCTTGACCGCTGGCGATTTTGTCTAAGCCGACATATGATTTACTTGTGCGGTTTTTCCAGTCAACGAACAGCAGACAGAAGATTAAAAATATTAAAAGAAGCAGGTTATCTGCAACGTAAAAAAATTCTTTATGGCATACCTTACCTTTATTCATTAACCTATAAAGGAAAAGTATTAATACATACATCTGTAAAAGAAGAAAAAATCAGAATTGAAAAAATACCTCATGATATTGCTGTATTAGATACTGTCATTTATTTTATGTTGAAACACGGTGTTAAACAAGAGGATATTTTAACAGAAAAAGAATTACACCGATTAGACGGCTTTAGTACAAGAAAGCACCAACCCGATTTTGTCATTCAAAACCAAAATAAAAAAACTTGTATCGAAGTTGAACTTACTCTAAAAGCTAAAACCAGATTAGAAAAAAATATTCAAGAGAATTTTTTTAATTATGATTATCAAAAATGGATTGTACCGAATACACAAATTCGAATAAAAAATATTTTGCAGGAAAACAATTTAATCTATCCGCTTGAAATAATGAATTTAGAGGAGGTAGTTAATTATGTTAGAAAACATTCTAAATCGGATTTATCAAATACCAAAAAATTATTTTAATAATTTGTATGATAATCCCAAGTATTCTTATATTAGTTGAAATGCGAAAACACTTTATGCTAAACCGTATTTACAATTTCCGAAAGGAGGTAAAACGCACCAGAATGAAACAAACAAAATTTAAAATCCCCCCTGAAACATCAACTTTAATAGGTACAACATCGGGGAAAAAACCAGTTTACATACCTGACAATGCAAAGCATATTTTTGTTTGCGGTACAACAGGAAGTGGAAAAACCGTTGCACTTTCTAATTTTATAAAAACTGCAATTGATAAGAATTATCCTGCTTTAATCATAGACGGCAAAGGAGACACTTCAGACGGTTCAATGCTTGATATGATACAAAAAATGAATACTAATAAAAAGGTATATGTTATTAACTTAACCCATATATTTCGTTCTTGCAAATATAATCCTTTTCAAAACGCAAGCCCTACTGTTGCTAAAGATATGCTTATCAATATGACACAATGGAGTGAGGAACATTATAAGTTAAATACAGAACGATATTTACAAAGGTTAGTAATGCTGTTACATAAAGCAAATGTAAAATTGTCATTAAAAAACATCATACATTATATGCCGATTACAGAATTTTTAAAATTAAGTGCCGAACTAATGAAAAATGAAATCATTTCTAAATTTGAGCATAGCGAAAATGCCAACATTGCAAAGAACAGCGGAAAAATTGCAGAAAACGCAGTTGCTCGATTTGCCACCATACAAGAAAGCGAATTAGGATATATTTTTAACGATTATGGTATTGATATTTATAATGCATTAAAAGAAAAGGCAATTATTCTATTTATCTTAAATCCTTTAATATATACTGAATTATCTTCTTTAATAGGTAGGCTGATTATGATTGACGCCAAAAAGGCAGTCAGCAAATTATTTTCAGAAAGAAACGAAAGAAACTTTTTTATTTTTGATGAAATCAATGTATATGCTTCGCCTGTATTGGTGGATTTAGTCAATAAAAGCAGAAGTGCAAATGTTACCAGTATTTTAACAACACAAAGTCTTTCTGACTTAGATTTTGCTAATGGAGAAGCCTTTAAAGAGCAGATAATTGAAAACTGCAACAACTATCTTGTATTAAGACAAAACAGTTCAGTTAATGCGGAACATTGGGCAAACATACTCGGAACAAGAAGCACTATGGAAGTAACCTATCAATTACAGCAAAAAGGATTAAACACTTCTGAAACAGGCTTCGGCTCTGCAAAACGAGTAAGAGAATACTTATTCCACCCTGATGATATTAAAACTATGCCAGTAGGAAAAGGCATTTTTCTTTCTCGTGATACAGGACAACGTAACAAGGTAAATATATATAAACCATTTTAATTAAATGGGGGTATTACAATGTTAAAAAAATTAGCAAAAAATTATGTTTATATTATTTGGATAGTTTTGTATTTTACAATAGCGTGGTATTTATTAGGTGCAGATTGGAATTCCTTTATTCTTGTTTTCTTTTTATATGGTATCTCAATTCTAATTGCACTTTCTCCTGTAGGAGAAGCCTTGCTACGGTTTATTGAAAAGGTAAGACCAATTCGCACAAAAGAAGAAAAAGAATATTTACTCCCAATATTTGAAGAAGTTTATGAAAATGCAAAAGAAAAAGATGAAAAGTTAAATGATAATATTAAGCTGTATATCATTGACAATATGTATGTAAACGCATTTTCAATTGGAAGAAAAACAATAGCCGTTACAATGGGAGCAACTCAAACCTTTACACAAGATGAATTAAAAGGAATTATTGCACATGAATTCGGGCATTTGTCAAACGGAGATACCAAAGCATTATTATTAAGTACAATAGGAAACGGAATATTTACAATTTTAATTTTTATCATAAAAATTATATTGCTAATAACCAAGTCTAATATACTTAAGTTTTGCGGTAAGCTGATTTTTTGAAGTATGTATAATGATGAAACTAATTCTTCGCCATAACCTATATCAAAAGCAAACCTGTCTGCCCATAATTCGTTTTGTCTGCTGTTAATGGATAACAGAAT
>CABRLN010000054.1 GCA_902471875.1 uncultured Clostridium sp. | reverse complement strand
GGTCAAGCGGGTAAAAGTGTATGAAAATTTGCATATTATTCTAAAGCATAATATGCAATTTAGGGGTTAACAAAATTTTATAATTAATTTGTTTTTAATGCTCTTTTTAACCAAACCTCAGCAAAATCCATTGCCATATAAAGACCGTTTTTTTCGCTGGATTTAATTATTTGCTTTCTTGGGCTGACATCAGATGATGTACTCATAAGCTGAATACTTACTTTGTCAGCAATTTCTAAGTCTTTTACTTTTTTCTTGCTTTTAACTTTAATGCGAACAACATAAGGGTCGCTCATATTGCCATAGTAAAGAACATCTCCGCTTCGTACAAGCGGTTTATGTTTATACATAAAAAAACCTCTTTTGGCCATATTCTATGTCCTCCATTCGTTTAATTTGCTGTAATTCATTCCAAAATTAAAAACTCTCTAACTATTTTTGTTCAAATCATCCATACAATTATAACATTAATTTTACTTTAAGTAAAGTTAATTTTACTGGGTTTTTAATATTCCAAATGTAATATTTTTGTTAACATAAATTTAAATTTGACCGCATATAAGTTTAATAGGTGAAATATTATGCGCAGTATAAAATTATTGTTTATTATAATTCTTTGTTTTATAGCTTTGTGCGGGTGTACAAAGCGTCAAATAACCTCGGTTGCAGATGAAGTTACCGCTTACACTTGGGAAAACAGTGACAAGTTTAATAAAAATATTAAGCTTTCATTTAACGACAACTACGCTAAGCTGTATATTAAAACTAATAATTATACAGGCCAAATTCAAGGCAATGCCGTTGTTACAAACAACAGTATTGAAATATTTGACAATACCTTAAAAGAAAGTTACAAGTTTAGTTATACTCTTTATGGTGACCGAATAGAATTTACTTATGGTGAAAAAACCATAAAATTGGAAAAAAGTAATATGCAAATTGAATAAATAACAATAACTAATTTGTAACTTACTACAAAAAATTGTAATAAATTTGAAATATTTATTATTGTGATGTATAATATACCAGTATGTTGGCTTAGCAAAAAAATTGTTGTGCCGGCAAAGGTTTAATAAAAAGGGTGAGAAAATGCAGAATTATTCAAAATATGCAAAAATCGCACTGGTTTTAGTTTTTTCAGTTTTGCTTACAATTGTTGTACAAAGCGGTTCTTATCAGCAAAAAATTCCTGTTAATACCAACAGTACAAAGTCAGCTTCTCTTGGCAATATGGTTGAAAAAACGGCTGTTAAAAATTCTAAGCAGTCAAAAGAAAAACCTACAGAGAAATCTACAGCCAAAAAAGAAAAGGCTACAGAAAAAGCAACTAAGCCAAAGGTTAAAGCTACTGAAAAGCCTACCGAAAAGGCAACTAAGCCAAAGGTTAAAGCTACTGAAAAGCCTACCGAAGCAGTTACTGCTGCTCCTACACAACCGGCAACTCAGCTGGCAACTGTACCTGCTACAGAGTTTGTTGTAGATGTAACAGTACAGTCTAAAAATACTTTGTCATCTCAACCTGTACTTAATAATCCTACAGAACCTTCTACAGAGTGGTCGCAGGAATTGCAGGATATGTACGACGCACAGTATAATGCAGGGTATTTGATTGCTATTGATAACCCTGACTATGGGTATTGTACAGGACAAGTAATATTGTCAGAACAAGACAAAAAGCTGGCTTGTCAAATTGTATATGGTGAGGCAGGCGGCGAAGGCTTTGAAGGCTGCTGTTTGGTTGCACAGTGCTTAAAGGATTCTATGGTTTTCTTAGGATATAATTCTATTGCTGATGTTCAGAAGTATTGCAGATATGACGGCTGGCAGGAAAATTACAGTCAAACCGCAGCAGATGCCGTAAATTACATATTTGACCAAAACAGAAGTGCTGTTGCACACCGAATTTTATATTTTTATGCTACTAATTTATGTACAAGCAAATGGCACGAAACACAGCATCATGTGTTAACCCGCAACAATAGCAGATTTTTTGATATGTGGTAAAATTTTATAATACATAATAAAAACAACAGGCTGTTGCCAAAGACAGTCCCCCCTAAAATGAACAGAGCCAAGACTACTATTTTAGTCTTGGCTCTGTTTTTATGCTTAAAACGTACTAAGTATTTGATTTGGTATATATTGTAGATACAGACTATAAAATCTTATTAAACATATTTAAATTTGTAAATGATTTAAAATCATTTTATAAATAGTCATAAATTAAATATTTTTATTAATTAAAAAAGCTAATTGTTAAGAAAAAATTATATATTTTTAAGATTTTATTAATTACATATATTGACAAATAATAAACTATTATGATAGCATTTATTTGATTGTGAAAACAATTCAATATCAAAAATTTTATTGTGAGGGAGAGAATATAATGAAAAAATTAAAATGGCGTTCTTTTTTTAGTTGTGTGTTGGTAATGACAATATTAATGAGCATTCCCGCTTATAATATATCTGTTTCAGCATACGAAGACAATGAATTAAATTCAGAAACAAATATCAAAAATAAAATTGAAAATATACTGGATATTTCACTTAACTGGATGAATGACAAAAAGTTTGATGATGGCAGTTTTGGTGATAATACAATAATAAATGATACCTGCTATGGTGTTGAAACTCTATTATATGGTGATTATAATGTTGAAAGTTCAATTTCATGGCTGAACGAAGTGGTATTATCCGATAATACAGACACATTATCTCGTAAATTATTAGCTACTAAGTATAGCCTGTATGCGGATGAGCTTGTGAAGCTGCAAAATGCTGATGGCGGATTTGGATTGAATTTAAACTATTCTAGTGATAATTTAGACAGCGGCTTGGCTTTGGAAGCCTTAGTTTCGCTAAATAATAAGAAGTATAATGATGCTATATTTGATATAGTAAATTATTTATGCAAACATCAAAATGATGATGGCAGTTGGGGATATAACAAGCTTAATGTGTCAGAGCCTAATCTCACATCAAAAATAACATACTATATAGTGTTATTTATGCATAATAATAATCTTATTTCAGATGATGTGAATATTTACGTTAACAAGGCAAAAAATTATTTGGGGTCTGTATGTACAGATGATTCGTCAGAAAGCAGTTTTGAAATATTTATGTTAAATAATATTTTAAAATTGGAATGTGACGAGTTTGATAATGCAGAAACAGTAGTAGATGAACTTATAAGTGTACAAAAAGAAAACGGAAGCTTTTATGAAAGTATATATAAGACAAATTTAGTAGTTAAATATCTTAATAAACTGACTTTATCGAATGTTAGTCCTACAGTAACTGATTTTAAAGTTAGTCTTGATAAATATAAATTATATCTTAACAGAAATTCTACTGTAACAGGTACGTTTTCTATATCATATAATTCTGTTGCAAATAAAGAGTGTAAACTTGTAACAACAGTAAAAAACGGTGATACTGTTATTCTTACTCAAAATAAATCTGTAGTACTTTCAAGTAACAACATACAGTTGCAGGGTGAGGCCTTTTCGTTCAACATAATTCCTGAAAGTACTGATAATTTATCAGTTATAACAGAATTGATATATGATAGTAATACTTTGTGTAAATCCGAAAATAGTATATCTGTTATTAACTCAGAGAATAATGCGGATGTATTAATTATACAAGATGGTTTTCCGTGGAACTCAAATGCAGCAGAAACGGTGCTTAACAATTTGGATATTGTATACGATAAAATGACTTCACAAGAAGCCAAAGATGCTGATTTGTCAATTTACAAAATGATTTATGTTTCAAATGACCAGAATACGGCTTTCTATAATATTATGTTTAAAATGAAGAGTAAGCTGGACACCTTTGTTTATAATGGTGGTACATTAATATATGGTGTTTGTGACTCAGGGTGGTCATCAGGAATAAGTGAAAAAATCATTCCGGGTGATGTTATGATAAAAGAGGTGTATTATTCTAATAATAACTATATTACAGATGCAACCCACCCTATTGTAACTGCTGAGCTTAGCGACGGCGTTGCGTTAACCAATGTCGATTTATACAATAACTATGCAAGTCACAGATATTTTGATGTAGATACTTTGCCTTTAAATACAAAAATAATTTTAAATGCAGGTGAAAATAAGCCTACACTTATTGAATACCCTATAGGCAAAGGCGTAGTAATTGGTTCAACCTTAACTTGGGAACACAGCTATAGCAATTCTGCAAACAGATTTGGTCAAAAAGCGTTTGACGACTTGTTCCTGTATGCCTATAATATTGTTTTTGCTGACGAAGATATAGTATTTACTTCTGATATATATACAAATAAATCTGAATATTCAGCCAATGAAGATGTAAATATTTATCTTAATTGTGGTGTGTCAGCATATCAGTGCCGTGCAAACGGAATTCTAGAGGTAAGAGATAAAAAGGGAAATCTTGTTGAAAAAATTTCAGACATTTTAGCTGTTGTATATAAAGACAATGCATGGAATGGCACTTACCAGTGGAATACCGACAAATATGCATCCGGTGATTATGACGTATGCATTAACTGGTATTCAAACGAAGAAGAGCTATTATCTTCATCAAAGTGCAGTATAAGTATAAAGCCTGACGGCAATGTAACAGACAGTGTAGCAGTTGACAAAAGCACCTATAAAGCAAATGAAGAAATACATATAACAGATATAATTAACAGCAGCAGCACAAATACATATTTTAATAATCTTAATCTTGAAATTAGTATAGCAGATGTTGCACAAGAAAATAAAACTGCTCTTTCAAAAACTTTTTCATTATCACCTAAGTCTGAATATACTTTCTCAGATTATGTTAAGGCAAGCGACCTTGGACTGGGAAGTTATATTGTTACTTCTGTAATTAAATCAGGTGATGAAGTATTAAATATTAGCCAGACATCGTTTGTTATTGAAGATTATGCTGAAGTAAATGAAAAATATACAGGGTCTATTTCAGTATCAAAGAATTCTGACAAAGATCAAACATTTGATTTTACAGTAAAAAATATAGGTAATTATGACACTCAAAACCTGACTTTAAAAGCATTGGTGTTTAATGAAAACGGTAATCAGTTGGGCTGTATAGAGAAAAAGCTTGATTTATCAAAAAATGAGTCAAAAAGCTTTTCTGAATTATATAATACCGAAGCATTACCTATTGGTAATTATCCTGTTGGCCTTGTTTTAATTACTGAAGACGGAAGTGAAATTGTACTGGATACTAGCGGTTTCCAAATTACTGCTATTAATAAATATGATGTAACTTTTGTTAATGATGACGGAACAGTTTTAAGCACCCAAAAGGTAGAATACGGCAAGTCGGCAACTGCCCCTGAAATACCTACTAAAGAAAGCGACGTGCAATATACTTACACATTTAGCAGATGGGACACTGATTTCAGTTGCGTAACGTCAAATATGACAGTAACAGCAGTATATAATGCTGTAGTTAACAAATATACAGTAACATTTGTTGATGATGATGGAAAGGTACTTAGTACCCAACAGGTAGAATATGGTAAATCGGCAACTGCACCAAACGCACCGTCTAAACAGGGTAATGCAGAACATGCATATTCATTTACCGGCTGGGATACTGACTTTAGCTATGTAACATCAGATATAACCGTAAAGGCAGTATATAGTGCAGAGGCAAATAAATACACAGTAACATTTGTTAATGATGACGGAACAGTAATTGATACTCAACAGGTAGAATACGGCAAGTCAGCTGTTGCCCCGTCCTCACCAATTAAAGAAAATAGTGCAGAGTATGCATACACCTTTAAGGGCTGGGATACTGACTTTAGCTATGTAACATCAGACATAACCGTAAAAGCAATATATAGTAGTACAGTAAATAAATACACAGTAACGTTTGTTAATGATGACGGAACAGTACTTGATACTCAACAGGTTGAGTACGGCAAGTCGGCATCTGCACCAAAAACACCAACAAAAGAGAACAGTGCAGAATATACCTATACATTCAGCAAATGGGACAAAGACTTTAGCTGTGTAACATCAAATATAACAGCAACAGCAGTGTATAGTGCTGTAAAAATTAACAATCCTACCGAGCCTGCCACTGCTCCTGCAACAAGCACACAGCCAACGGTGCCTCCTGCAACCAATACAACTCCGTCAGCACCGCCTGTAGTTAATAATCAAAATAATGTTAATTCTAAAGGAAAAGAAGCAATAGCAACGGGTGCTAATACAAACGTGTCAATATATTTAACAATGCTGTTAATAGCAGGTTACTTAATTTTACACTTTGGCAGACGTAATAATAAGCAAGAAAAATAATTTAACAGGGAGGAAAAGAGGGAAATGATGTTAAAAAAATTATTAAGAAAATCAACCGCCATGACATTAGTTTTAACCTTAATGTCATCAACGCTAAGTTGTTCTTTAAGCGGCTGTGATTTTTCAGATTCAAAAATTAATACAGCAAAGGTCTATACACGCACTTATGCTGATACAGCACTGGAAGAAACAGGCAAAAAGCTTAACGAAGCTCATAGTGAATTTGACGGTGCGTTAAGTAACGGCAATGTGTCAGAAATAAAAAATTCAGGTTCATTACTGAAAAAATCAGTTGAAAGTCTTGTAAAAAGCGTTAATGAATACAGCAACGATACACAAGAGCAGCTTTCAGACGCCGACGAAAAAATAAAGGAACGAGAAGCTGAATTTAAAACAAATGTAGAAAACCAAGCGGACAATCTTGTTTCTGCAATTGATGCTGTAGTAAAAAATGCCGATAATACTCAAAGCAGCGAGTATAAAGAAAATGCAAAAATAATTACTGACCTATTCAGTCAGGAAAATGTATTAACAACAGGTGACGATTTTGGGTCAAATGCATCTAAAAATATTGAACCAAAAAGTAAAACAATAAAAAGTCTTGAAGCATACAAGCAAAACAGTACTACGGCAGTGGGTTCGTCAGAACCAGATAATGAATCATTGACGCTTACAGATGAAACACAGCTTACAGATGAAATGAAATCACTGGCAGATGAGCTCAAAACGCCGTTAAATGTATATTTGTACATAAAGAACCATGTAAATTACGAGTGCTATTCAGGCTCACGCAAGGGTGCAATTGCAACCTTTGAAAGCAATGCAGGCAATGATATTGACCAGGCAAGCCTTGTTATAGCAATGCTAAGGTATTTAAAGTATCCTGCAAAATATGTAACGGGCGAAGTGATTATTGAAGCAGAACAGGCAATTAAACTGACATCTGCAAGCGATGTAAACGCAGCAGGAACAATTCTAGCTTCATCAGGCAGACCTGTAACCGCCCTTATTGCAGGGGGCAAAACAGTAGGCTTTTTGTTAGAACAAACTTGGGTTGAAGCTTATGTACCATATACCGACTACCGAGGAGCAGGCAACAATGCAGGTGACAAATTGTGGGTTGCCCTTGACACAAGTGTTAAAGAATATACAAAGGTTGAAGGTATATACGACAATCTTGAAGAACTGGGTTTGTCAGAAGATGAGCTTAATTCGGCACTAACCAATCCGCAAGCTGTTGACGAATTGTACAACAAGCTAACTCAAATTGAAGAGGAACACGCAGGAGAAGAGGTAGTTTTAAATACAAGAAAAATTGTAGAGGAGAATTTAATATATCTTCCAATTTCATTGCAATATTCAGTACAAAATGTTTTACAAGAGTATAATGCAGTCAGTCAAGAGCAATGCGACAGCATAAGCTTTGAAATTGACGGAAAAAATATTGCAAATTTAAAGTCGTTGGATATTTACAGCAAAAGGCTTGTAATTGAATATGCCCCTGAAACCGAAAGCGACAAAGCAATAATAGAAAAATACGGTTCAATATTTGATGTCCCTGCATATCTTGTCAAAATGGTGCCGCAGCTAAAGCTTAACGGTGAAGTTGTAGGCACAGGGCCTGCCGTAACGCTTGGTAAAACACAAACCTTTAAAATGAAGGTTTACTCAGGGGGAGAAACAACAACAGTAAGCAACACAATAACAGCAGGCTCGGTATATCAAATAACAGAAGATATGCAGAATATAACAGAGGCAGAAATAACCCTTGCAATGAACGAGGCAAAGGGAGTATCAGCCAGTGTAAATGAAGAAAATGTATATTCAGACGCATATCTTGGAAAGATACTTGACTTTGCAGGAAAAACATATTATGCTCAAATAGATATAGCAAATTCATTGCTTGCAGAAAAAGAAAATATTTCTTCAATCCGTTCACTGGGAGTAGGAATGACAGGCTACACTGTCCAAACCAGCAGTATGTTTAACACAACTGTAGGCATAAACGAAGGCAGCTTGTATATAGACATAGACCTTAACACAGTGTCAGCCGTAAGCAGAAGCGGCGACAAAGAAAGTGAATATCGCTTTATAACTGCCGCAGGAGTAATATCATCATATTACGAAGGCTTAATATGGGAAGAGCTGACAGGAGAAAAAGGAATTTCAACAATATCTCTGCTGAACACTGCCCTAAAAGAAAATCAAAAGCTTCTTATGCTGTCCTCAGCAAATTTTGAAGCAGAAAAGTCAAAGCTTCATGCTGACAGTGCCACAATACAAGAAATAACAAGAGCAGTTAATGCAGGTAAAATAGTAACCATACATTCAGACAAGCTTACGGTTGATGATTGGCAGGGCTACGGCTATATTATAACCGACCCTGAAACAGGCGGAGCCGCATATATGATTTCAGGCGGACTAAGCGGCGGTTCAACCTCAGGCTTGGTTACAATTTCATATCTTGTAAATATAGGCTTTGCAATAGCAGACATGATTCAGGTAATAAATATGATACCTACCATGCTTTCTGCATTTTCTATGGGCGGTCCAATAGGCATAGCAATAGGCGTAGTTGTAGCAACTGTAATGACTGCACTGGTAATAGCGGCAATATATGACTATATTTCTTCAATTCAGCTAATGATAGCCTATATGAACGGTGACGAATCAGCCGGACAGCAGTTAATGCTGAATTCACTGTTTAATATCGGCTTTGGCGTAGGCGGTGCGCTGCTTGGCGGTGTAACCAAACGGGCAGTAAAGGCTGTAGCCAAGAATAAGATAGTAAAAATGTTAGGCGAAGAGATTGCCGAAAAGCTTCTAAAAAATGTAAGCGACCCTACAGACATAATTTTCGCCAAAGCGTTCATAAATATCAACAGCATGGTCGCCTGATTTTACTATTGCGTTTTCTGCTGTATCTCCAAAGTCAGACACAAGCTTCATCATAGTGTCAACATTGTCTGTTGACTTGCTCATTGCTTTTACTAAATCGTCTGAATATGACAGATAATCATCACCGTGCTGCATAAACTTTTGCAGCAGATCATCTGTCAAACCTAATGCTGACTTTTTCTGTAACCATTCGTATGCTTCGTCACATATATGACTATATTTCTTCAATTCAGCTAATGATAGCCTATATGAACGGTGACGAAT
>CABRLN010000053.1 GCA_902471875.1 uncultured Clostridium sp. | reverse complement strand
TTATTTTTAAATGCTCATGCCGCATGGGCACATACTTTCTTTCAGAAGAAAGTATGCAAAGACTGCCAGGGGAAGGGGTTTCGATCCCCCTTCCCCTAGAACCCCTTCCCTAAACGACCAAGGTCAGTGACCTTGGATCCACATTAGTAACAGTACATTTTCTGGTTAGTTCTAGTTAAAGTTTGTCAATTTAATTGTTTTATTGTTTTTAGTAGTAAGATAAATCATAATTTACACAACTTTTATCATAAAATTAGCTGCTGTTATAAAAATATCTCTGCTGACAAATCATGCTTGTCAGCAGAGATATGCTAAAAAAATTGTTTTACTGTGCAAACTGAGAATTGTAAAGCTTGCTGTAAAAGCCGCCTTTTTTCAGAAGCTCTTGGTGAGAGCCTTGCTCTATAATATGACCGTCCTTCATAACCAGAAGAACGTCTGCATTTTTTACAGTTGAAAGTCTGTGGGCAACAATAAAGCTTGTTCTGCCGCTCATAAGACGGTTAAATGCCTCTTGAATTTTTAATTCTGTACGGGTATCTATTGACGAGGTTGCTTCGTCAAGTATAAGCATTGGCGGCAAGCACAGCATAATGCGTGTTATGCACAAAAGCTGCTTTTGCCCTTGTGACAAGCCCCCTCCGTCTTCGCCAATAACAGTGTTATAACCTTGGGGTAACCTTTTTATAAAGCTGTGGGCATGTGACTTTTTAGCTGCTGAAATAATTTCGTCATCGGTTGCGTCGGGCTTTCCCATAGTAATGTTTTCTTTTATAGTGCCTGCTTTCAGCCATGTTTCCTGTAGTACCATACCATAGTTTTGTCTTAAACTTTTTCGTGTAACATCTTTAATTTCACAGCTGTCAACGTAAATACTGCCGCTTACTGTGTCGTAAAAACGCATTAGCAAATTAATAAGGGTGGTTTTACCACAGCCGGTAGGACCTACAATAGCAATACGCTGACCGTTTTTTACATTAAGGTTAAGGTCTTCAATCAGCTTTTTATCAGGCACATAAGAAAAATAAACTTCTTTAAGCTGTATATCTCCCTTTACATTGTTAAGAACCAAAGCGTTATCTTTTTCTTTTACCTCTTCAGGCTCCTCAATAAGCTCAAATACTCTGGCGGCGCAGGCAAGGGCATTTTGCAGCTCTGTAACCACTCCCGAAATTTCATTAAACGGCTTTGTATATTGGTTTGCATAGCTTAAAAAGCATGTTAAACTGCCAACGGTTAAATTGCCTGTTATAGCCATTAAAGCACCAACTAATGCAACGCCGGCATAAACTAAATTGTTTACAAACCTTGTTGCAGGGTTTGTAATTGATGAGAAGAAAATGGCTTTTAACGAGCTTATTTGCAGTCGGTTATTTATTTCGTCAAATTTAGTTTGATTTTCGTCCTCGTGGGTGTATGCTTGCACAACCTTTTGGTTTTCAATCATTTCTTCAATGAAGGCGGTTTGCTCGCCACGAATTTCTGATTGTGTTTTAAAAAGCTTATATGTTTTTGTAGCAATAAATTTTGCAACAAACAGCGAAAGGGGAGTAACCAATACAACAACTAAAGTAATAATATAATTTACACAAAGCATAAAGCCCAGTGTTCCTAAAATAGTAATAATTCCGGTAAAAAGCTGTGTAAATCCCATTAACAAACCGTCGGAAAATTGGTCAACGTCGGCAATAACACGGCTTACGGTGTCACCGCTTGGGTGAGTGTCTATATAGTTAAGCGGCAGCTTTTCTATTTTTTCTATAGCTTCGTTTCGTATATCACGTGACACATGGTATGTTATTTTGTTGTTACACATATTCATTATCCACTGTGCCAGTGCTGTCAGCAAGGCAGCTATTGCTATTTTTGCAAGAATAGGCAAAATTGCAACAAAATCAACCCTTCCTGCATTTATAATACAGTCTATGGCGTTGCCCACCAATACGGGTATATATAATGTCAGTGCAACAGTAACAACGGCAAGTATTATTGATACTACAAGAAAAATACGGTACCCCTTAATATAATTAATTACCTTTTTTATTGTTTCTTTTTGTTTCATAGCTTGTTCACCTGTCTGTTTGTGATGAGTAAATTTCTTTGTAAATGTCACAGTTTTCAAGCAACTGAGAATGTGTGCCTATGCCGACAATTTTACCGTCATCTAAAACTACTATTTTGTCAGCAGACATAATTGAAGAGGTTCTTTGAGATACAATGAACACTGTGGTTGTATTCTTTAAGCCTTTAATAGCTTGACGCAGCTTTGCGTCGGTTGCATAGTCCAGTGCAGAGGCACTGTCGTCAAGAATTAAAATTTCAGGCTGTTTAACTAATGCACGTGCAATGGTTAAACGCTGCTTTTGACCGCCCGAAAGATTTTTACCTCCTTGCTCAAGTATTTCGTCTAAGCCGTTTTTTTTGCTTGCAATAACATCGGTTGCCTGTGCAATTTTAAGTGCGGTGTTTATGCTGCTGTTTGTTGCATTTTTGTTACCCCACAAAATATTATCCTTTATAGTGCCTTTAAATAAAACAGCCTTTTGCATTACAATGCCTATTTTTTCTCTTAATTCCTTGGGATTATATGATTTAACATTTATTCCGTTTACATATACTCCGCCCTTTGTACAGTCGTAAAAATGAGGTATTAAATTTACAAGTGAAGACTTACCCGAGCCTGTACCGCCTATAATACCTACAGTTTCGCCCTTTTTTACGCTAAAGCTTATGTTGCTTAAGCTTTCTTCGCCTGCTTCTTTATAGGTAAGAGAAACATTTACAAAGTCAATGTGGTTGTGTGTATTAATTGTGTCGTTTTCAACACTTTCAAGACTTGAGCTTGTTTCAAGCACTGTGGTTACTCTGTTTGCACAGGCAACAGATTTAGTCATGGTTATAATAAGGTTGGCTAGCTTAATAAGCTCTATAAGAATTTGTGACATATAATTGTAAAGTGCAACTACTGCACCCTGTGTAATAATGCCTTGGTCAACCCTCATGGCTCCTATCCATATTAATATAACAATAGCAACATTAATTATAACAAAGGTTACAGGGTTCATTAGTGCCGAAATTTTGCCGACATATTTTTGTGCTGTGGTAAGCTGAGTGTTTAGGTCTTTAAAATCTGAAATTTCCTGTTCTTCTTGGCAAAAAGCCCTTATAACCCTTGCACCTGTCAAATTTTCTCTGGTTTTGCCTGTTACCTTATCCAGCTTATTTTGTACCTTTCGGTACAGTGGTATGCTTATCAGCATAATGGCAAAAACTACAACAGCTAAAATTGGAATAGCGCCAACGAATACCAAAGCAGTTTGAAAATCAATGGTAAATGCCATTATCATTGCACCAAACACAATAAATGGTGAACGCAAAAACAAGCGTAAAAACATATTAACACCGTTTTGCACTTGGTTTACATCACTGGTCATTCGTGTAATCATTGTTGAAGTACCCAGCTTGTCAAGTTCAGAAAATGACAGACTTTGTATTTTAGCAAACAGCTTTGAACGAAGTTTAGTACCAACCCCTACAGCAGCTTTTGCTGCAAAATATTGTGCGGTAATTGAGCACACCAGTCCTATAACGGCAAGAAGAATCATCAGCAAAAACATTTTTATTGTGTAAGATTTGTCAGATTTTCCAATACCTATATCAATAAGCTGTGCAACAACAAGTGGAACAAACAGCTCAAACAAAGCTTCTAACAGCTTAAATAAAGGACCAAGTATGGCTTCTTTTTTATAATTACCCAGTATTTTTAAAATGGGTTTCATACTATACACTCCTCCAGTTCTTTAATATATTAAAATATTGACTGTATTGTTTTTACGGATTGCAGCGGCTGCATGGTGTGTAGCCGTCATTTACTGCACTTTCTCTGTTATCAAAGTAAACCTTGTTTTTGTCGGACATTTTATTTACCGAGCTGCACTGCTTTTTGTGAAATATATGTGAATTTTTATTGCCTACAAATTCAGTTGATATATTTGAATTGTTGCTTGAATTTTCAGAATAGCTGCTATAGCTGTTGCTTTGGGACGAGCTTTCAGAATAGCTGCTATAGCTGTTGCTTTGGGACGAAGCTTCAGTTTTATGGACTGTCACGCTAGAACTTGTACCGTCTGCTTCTACAATAGTTAACTTGCCTTCGTTAAGATTTACTGTTATATCTCCGTCTTGGTCGGTACGCCTTGAATATATGCTGTATTTTCTTAGATTAGCCGTAGTTTCGACATGTGGATGACCGTATTCATTATTTTTACCACAGCTTATTAATGCCAGCTTCGGGTTAGCCTTTTGCAAAAATTCTGTGTCGGTACTTGTGCTGCTGCCGTGATGTCCTATTTTTAATAAATCGGCAGAAATATCAAAGCCGCTGTTCATAATAAGCTTTTCTTCACTTTTTTCAGCGTCTCCTGTAAACAGTGCTGCCATACCGTTGTATTCTGCCCTTAGAACAATTGAACAATTGTTAATATCATCTGTATTTTTAACATCCGGTACAAAGGCAGTGACCGTACATTCTCCTAAATTAAGTGTATCATTGGTTTCAGGAAAAATCACGTTGTAATTGTTTTGGTCAATATAATCAATCAGATTTTCCCATATGCGTATGGTGTTAGCCTTTTCTGTCATAACAATGTTCTCTGTGTCAATATTTTCAAGAACTGTCTGCATACCGCCAAAATGGTCAGAATGTGGGTGTGATATAACAGCATAGTCAAGCTTATTAACATTATGATTGTTAAGGTATTTGACAACATCTTCGCCTGCATCAACCTCGCCGGCGTCAACCAACATATATTTATTGCTGCATTCTATTAAAAAGCTGTCACCCTGACCTACATCAATCATATGTACATTAAGACCGTTTTTTGGTATGTTGCTTTCGGTATTTGCAGTTTTGTACATATTACAGCCTGCAAAACTCAGCAAACAGGCTAAAACAGCCAAGCAAGAAAATATTTTCAGTTTTTTACCCATAATATCCTCCTTAGTGTTATAATCATTTAAATACATATTTATAATTTTACCATTTAGTGCCATATTAATCAATAAACATAGATGAATTATAAAGAAGTAATGTTAACAGAAAAAAATATTATGCTGTAACCTGAAAAATTTGGGTTGACAAACGGTTGTCGGTTGTGATATTATTTAAAACTGTCGGGTAGTATCGTTTTCTTGAAAAATTACAGAAAAAAACCTGTAAATTATGTACAAAAAACGGTGCTTAAAGGGCAATAGTTGTAAAAAAATTACAACAGGCTAATATTTGCCGTTAATTGCGTTTATACTATATACGCATTAACATATAAAAATTTTTATGTTTTGAGGAAAGGAGGAGAACTATGCCTACATTTAATCAGTTGGTTAGAAAGGGTCGTCAGGTTACAGAGAAGAAAGCTAAGGCTCCTGCTCTGTTAAAGGGTTGGAACTCAAAGAAAAGAGTTGCCATTGACCAAAGCTCACCACAAAAAAGAGGCGTATGTACTGCTGTAAAAACTGCTACACCTAAGAAGCCTAACTCAGCTCTTAGAAAAATTGCCAGAGTAAGACTTTCAAATGGTATTGAGGTTACTTCATATATTCCTGGTGTTGGCCACAACCTTCAGGAGCACAGCGTTGTTCTTATTCGTGGCGGAAGAGTTAAGGATATCCCTGGTGTTCGTTATCACATCATCAGAGGTACACTTGATGCACAGGGCGTTGCTAAGAGAATGCAAGCTCGTTCTAAGTACGGTGCTAAGCGTCCAAAGGCCGGTAAGTAATCTGGTATTAAACCCATAGGAAACAACTAAAACAAAAAGACAACTAAAACAGTTACAGTACAATACAGATGTGCTTTTATATATAGATAATAAATAAGCCTCAGTATTGACAAGACGGGAGTTGTCACTTTCGAGTACCTATGATATCTCAAAAATTGTGAAGGAGGGAAGTAAAATGCCAAGAAGAGGTTCAATTGCAAAACGTGATGTTTTGCCGGATCCGCTATACAATTCAAAAATAGTTACACGTCTTATCAACAATGTTATGTATGACGGTAAGAAGGGTGTTGCACAGAAAATTGTTTACGGTGCATTTGACATTATAAAAGAAAAAACAGGAAACGATCCAATAGAAACTTTTGAGCAGGCTATGGAAAACATTATGCCTGTACTTGAGGTTAAGGCTCGCCGTGTAGGTGGTGCTACTTACCAGGTACCTATGGAGGTTCGTCCTGAAAGAAGACAGACATTAGGACTACGCTGGCTTTCAAACTATGCAAGACTTCGTTCAGAAAGAACGATGAAGGAAAGACTTGCAGGCGAAATTATGGATGCTGTTAATGGCGTAGGCGGTGCTGCTAAGAAGCGTGACGAAACACACAGAATGGCAGAAGCTAACAAGGCTTTCGCACATTACAGATGGTAATAATTTAAGGAGGCTATTATGGCTAGAAAGGTATCTCTTGAACAAACAAGAAACATCGGTATCATGGCTCATATTGATGCCGGTAAAACTACCACAACAGAGCGTATCTTGTTCTATACAGGTATCAACCATAAAATAGGTGAAACCCACGAGGGTGGCGCTACTATGGACTGGATGGAGCAGGAAAAGGAAAGAGGTATTACAATTACATCTGCCGCTACTACATGCTTCTGGAAAGACAGAAAAAATAAGGATGTCAGAATTAACATCATCGACACACCTGGCCACGTTGACTTTACAGTAGAAGTTGAGCGTTCTTTAAGAGTTCTTGACGGTTCTGTAACAGTTCTATGTGCTAAGGGTGGTGTAGAACCACAGTCTGAAACTGTATGGAGACAGGCTGACAACTATAAAGTACCTAGAATGGTTTATGTTAATAAGATGGACATTATGGGTGCTGACTTCTACAGAGTTGTACAGATGATGAAGGACAGACTAAAGTGTAATGCTGTTCCAATTCAGTTGCCAATTGGTGCTGAAGATGACTTTAGAGGTATTATTGACCTTATAAAGATGAAGGCCGAGGTTTATTATGATGATCTTGGTAAGGATATCCGTGAGGAAGAAATTCCTGAGGATATGAAAGAAATCGCTCAGAAATATCATGACGAGCTAATCGAGCATGTTGCAGAGCTTAACGATGAGCTAATGGAGAAGTATTTTGGCGGTGAAGAGCTGACAATTGAAGAAATCAGAGCTCAAATTCGTAAGTCAACTATCGACAACGAAATGGTACCTGTAACATGCGGTACATCTTACCGTAACAAAGGTGTACAGATGTTGCTTGACGCTATTGTTGACTATATGCCTGCTCCAACTGATATTCCTGCTATTAAGGGTGTTAACCCTGACACAGACGAAGAAACTTGCAGACATGCTTCTGACTCAGAGCCTTTTGCAGCTCTTGCATTTAAGATTGCAACAGACCCATTTGTTGGTAAGCTGTGCTTCTTCAGAACTTATTCAGGCAGCGTAAACGCAGGTACAACAGTTTATAACTCAACTAAAGATACAAACGAGCGTATTGGTAGAATTCTACAGATGCACGCTAATGACAGAAAAGATATTGAAACTTGCTACGCAGGTGATATTGCTGCTGCTGTTGGTCTAAAATCTACAACTACAGGTGATACTCTATGTGACGAAAAGAGCCCTGTAATTTTGGAATCTATGGAATTCCCTGAGCCTGTTATCCGTGTTGCTATCGAGCCTAAAACAAAGGCTGGTCAAGAAAAAATGGGTATTGCTCTTGCTAAACTTGCAGAAGAAGACCCTACTTTCAAGGCTTACACAGATGAAGAAACAGGACAAACTATTATCGCCGGTATGGGTGAGCTTCACCTTGAAATCATTGTTGACCGTCTATTAAGAGAATTTAAGGTAGAGGCTAACATTGGTGCTCCGCAGGTTGCATATAAAGAAACAATTCGCCAGGAGGCAAGTGTTGACCAAAAATATGCAAGACAGTCCGGTGGTAAAGGTCAGTACGGTCACGTTAAAATTAAGCTTGAACCAAACCCTGGCAAGGGCTACGAGTTCGTCAACAATATTGTTGGTGGTGCTATTCCTAAGGAATACATTCCTGCTGTTGACCAAGGTATTCAGGGTGCAATGCTTAGCGGTGTACTTGCAGGTTACAACGTAGTTGACTGTAAGGTAACACTATATGATGGTTCTTACCATGAGGTTGACTCATCTGAAATGGCATTTAAGATTGCCGGTTCTATGGCATTTAAAGAGGCTATGAGAAAGGCTGACCCGGTACTAATGGAACCTATCATGAAGGTTACTGTTATTGTTCCTGAGGAATATATGGGTGATGTTATTGGCGACCTTAACTCTCGTCGTGGTATGATTCAGGGTATGGAAGCTGAAAACGGCGCTCAAAGAATTAACTCAAATGTTCCTCTGTCCGAAATGTTCGGTTATGCAACAGATATGCGTTCTAACACACAGGGCCGTGGTCAGTATGTAATGGAACCAAGCCATTATGCAGAGGTTCCAAAGTCAGTTGCTGAAGACATTATGTCTAAGAGAAATAAGAAGGAAGACTAATTTTTCTTAATGAAAAATTAACAAAAACTTCTTAAAATATCAAATATAAATTTACCTTAACCCTTGCATTTTACCGCCAAAGTTGGTAGAATAAGGGTTAAGGGATATATAAACCTAAAATATAATTTAAGGGAGGCTATTCCAATGGCAAAGGAAAAATTTGAAAGAAATAAGCCACATGTTAACATTGGTACAATTGGTCACGTTGACCACGGTAAGACAACACTTACAGCTGCTATCACAAAGGTTCTAAACCTTGAGGGTGACGCAGATTTCGTTGATTACGCAAACATCGATAAGGCTCCGGAAGAGAGAGAGCGTGGTATCACAATCAATACAGCACACGTTGAGTACGAAACAGAAAATCGTCACTATGCTCACGTTGACTGCCCAGGCCATGCTGACTATGTAAAGAACATGATCACTGGTGCTGCTCAGATGGACGGTGCTATCCTTGTTGTATCAGCTGCTGATGGTCCTATGCCTCAGACAAGAGAGCACATTCTTCTATCTCGTCAGGTAGGTGTACCTTACATCGTAGTATTTATGAATAAGACTGACCAAGTTGATGACGAAGAGCTACTAGACCTAGTAGAGATGGAAATTCGTGAGCTTCTAAACGAGTACGAGTTCCCTGGCGATGATACACCAATCATCAGAGGTTCTGCTTTTGTTGCTCTTGATTCTGCTTCTAAGGATCCTAAGGCTCCAGAGTATGCTTGCATTCACGAGCTAATGGCTGCTGTTGATGAGTTCATTCCAACTCCTGACCGTAAGGCTGACCAGCCATTCCTAATGCCTGTTGAGGATGTATTTACAATCACAGGTCGTGGTACAGTTGCTACAGGTAGAGTTGAAAGAGGTCAGCTAAAGGTTAACGAAGAAGTTGAAATCGTTGGTTTGACAGAAGATAAGAGAAAAGTTGTTGTAACAGGTATCGAAATGTTCAGAAAGCTTCTAGATTATGCTGAGGCTGGTGACAACATTGGTGCTTTGCTTCGTGGTGTTCAGAGAACAGAAATCGAAAGAGGTCAGGTTCTTGCACAGCCAGGTTCAATTCACCCACACACAAAGTTCCACGGTCAGGTTTATGTATTGACTAAGGACGAGGGTGGCCGTCATACTCCATTCTTCAACAATTACCGTCCACAGTTCTATTTCAGAACAACAGACGTAACAGGTGTTATTTCTCTGCCAGAGGGTACAGAAATGTGTATGCCTGGTGATAACGTTGATATGGACGTTGAAATCATTAAGCCAATCGCTATTGAAGAGGGTCTAAGATTCGCTATCCGTGAGGGTGGTAGAACAGTAGGTTCAGGCGTTGTTACAGCTATCAACGAATAATCTATAGTTCTTTCAATATTGATTTAACTTGAATTTATTAAGGACTGTTTGGTTTTATCCAAGCAGTCCTTTTTGTGTAAATCAAAGTTTTGGAAAATTAGATAAATTATGATTTATCTTACTGCTAAAAACAATTAAACTGACAAACTTTAACTAGAACTAACCAGAGAATGTACTGTTACTAACTTGGATCCAAGGTCACTGACCTTGGTCGTTTAAGGTGGGTTTCAAAAGGGAGGAAATCGAAATTCCTCCCTTTGTGGTCTTTGTTTACTTTCTTC
>CABRLN010000052.1 GCA_902471875.1 uncultured Clostridium sp. | reverse complement strand
CACGAACATTTACTTCTTCTTTCCAAATACGGCCTTCAAAGCCGTCCCACTGCTTAAAATCAGTCATTTGTTTTTCCTCCTTAAACATATCTAAAAAATGGCTAGCAAGCTAACCCTTTTGGCTAGTAAGTTTCTAACCGCACCCACTTGGTACAATACAAATTATACTCTTTTTTTATAGAATGACAAGAGTAAATACAAAATTTTTTTAAAAAAATATTTTTCGGTATATTTTAAATAAAAAAATATACTTATATGTTAAAAATTAGTGCAATTAACACAACTCTCTTTTCCGTATAAAGGGTTAGCTTGCTAGCCATTTTTTAGATATGTTTAAGGAGGAAAAACAAATGACTGATTTTAAGCAGTGGGACGGCTTTGAAGGCCGTATTTGGAAAGAAGAAGTAAATGTTCGTGATTTTATTCAGAAGAACTATACACCATATGATGGTGATTCTTCATTCCTTGAGGGTCCTACAGAAGCTACTGATAAGCTATGGGGTGCTCTGCAGGCTTTGCAGAAAGAGGAACGCGCAAAGGGTGGCGTTCTTGATATGGAAACAGAGGTTGTTACAGGTTTAACAGCTTATGGTCCTGGATATATTAGTGAAGAATTAAAAGATCTTGAAAAGGTTGTAGGTTTGCAGACAGATAAGCCTTTAAAGCGTGCATTTATGCCTTTTGGCGGCATTAAAATGGCAGAACAGGCTTGTACAACAAACGGTTATACACCAAACCCTGAGCTGCACAAGATTTTTACAGAATACAGCCGTACACATAACCAGGGTGTATTTGACGCTTATACAAAAGAAATGAAGAGTGCCCGTCATAACCACATTATTACAGGTCTTCCTGACACATATGGACGTGGTCGTATAGTAGGTGACTACCGTAGAGTTGCTTTGTATGGTATTGACTTCCTTATAGAAGAAAAAAAGCATGACTTTGACAATTGTGGCGACGGCACAATGGTAGATGATGTTATTCGTCTGCGTGAAGAAATTACAATGCAGATTAATGCTTTAAAGGGCATGAAGGAAATGGCAAAGATTTACGGTTTTGATATTTCTGAGCCTGCTAAAAATGCTTATGAAGCTGCACAGTGGCTATATTTTGGTTATTTGGCTGCTATTAAAACTCAAAACGGTGCTGCAATGAGCGTTGGCAGAGTTTCAACATTCCTTGATATTTATATTAAGAGAGATATGGATCTTGGTATTCTAACTGAGTCACAGGCTCAGGAAATTATTGACCACATGGTTATGAAATTCCGTATGGTTAAATTTGCAAGAATTCCTTCATATAACGAGCTGTTCTCTGGTGACCCTGTATGGGCTACATTGGAGGTTGCAGGTATTGGTATGGACGGTCGTTCAATGGTAACAAAGACAGACTTCCGTTTCTTGCACACACTTGAAAATATGGGTCCTTCACCTGAGCCAAACCTAACAGTGCTATATTCAGAAGCTCTTCCTGCACCTTTCAAGAAGTATGCTGCTGAAATTTCAATTCGCACAAGCTCAGTTCAGTATGAGAATGACGATGTTATGAAGCCTGTATGGGGCGACGATTATTCAATCTGCTGCTGTGTATCAGCTACACAAACAGGTAAAGAAATTCAGTTCTTTGGTGCTCGTGCTAACCTTGCTAAGTGCTTACTGTACGCTATTAATGGCGGTGTAGATGTTAAAACACGTGAGCAGTGCGGTCCTGCATATGCTCCTATTACAAGCGAATACCTTGACTATGACGAGGTTGTTGCAAAATATGACGTAATGATGGATTGGTTAGCCGGTTTGTATGTAAATACACTAAATCTAATTCATTATATGCACGACAAATATTATTATGAAGCTGCTGAAATGGCTCTTATTGACACAGACGTTCGCCGTACATTTGCAACAGGTATTGCAGGTTTCTCACACGTAGTTGACTCACTAAGTGCTATTAAGTACGCAAAGGTTAAAACAGTTCGTGACGAAACAGGCATTTGCGTGGACTATGTTACAGAGGGCGACTTCCCTAAGTATGGTAATGACGACGACCGTGCAGATGATATTGCTGTATGGTTGCTTAAAACATTCCTTGACAAAATTAAAAAGCACCACACATACCGTGATTCTGAGCCTACAACTTCTATCCTTACTATTACATCAAATGTTGTTTACGGTAAGGCTACAGGCTCAATGCCTAACGGCCGTAAGGCCGGTGCTCCGCTTTCACCTGGTGCTAACCCAAGCTACGGTGCAGAGCAAAACGGCTTGCTTGCTTCACTAAACTCTGTTGCTAAGCTGCCATACCACTGGGCACTTGACGGTATTTCAAATACTCAAACAATTAACCCAACAGCTCTTGGTCACAGCGAAGAAGAGCAGTCTAAGAACCTTGTACAGGTTATGGACGGTTACTTCAACCAAGGCGCTCACCACCTGAATGTAAATGTATTCGGTGTTGAAAAGCTAAAGGACGCTATGGAGCATCCTGAAAAGGAAGAGTACGCTAACTTTACAATTCGTGTATCAGGTTATGCTGTTAAGTTTATTGACCTTACTCGTGAGCAGCAGCTAGATGTAATTTCTCGTACTTGCCATGACAGAATGTAATATAACAGGTCGTGTCCATTCACTTGAAACCTTTGGTTTGGTGGATGGACCCGGCGTAAGATATGTAGCATTTTTGCAGGGCTGCAATATGCGCTGCAAATATTGCCACAACCCCGAAACATGGTCGCACAAGGACGGCGAAGACTGGACGCCTAAGGCGTTGTTTGACCGTATGTGGCGTTACCGTGGTTATTGGGGCAAAGAGGGCGGTATTACAGTAAGCGGCGGTGAACCGTTACTGCAAATTGAATTTGTAACAGAGCTTTTTCGCATAGCAAAAACGCATAATGTTCACACTGCTTTAGACACAAGCGGTCAGCCTTTTTCTAAAGACCCCGAATTTTTAGAGAAGTTTGACAAGCTGTTGCAATATACCGACCTTGTTCTTTTAGATTTAAAAGAAATGAATGAAACAAAGCACAAGTCTTTAACAGGCTTTACAAACAGCAATGTTTTAGAAATAGCACAGTACATTTCTGACCACAATGTAAAAATGTGGATACGCCATGTACTTGTACCAGGCGTAACAGATGACGAAGAGGGATTAAAGGAGCTTAACAAGTTTATAAAAACATTAAAAACTGTTGACAGGGTAGAGGTTTTACCTTATCATACACTGGGCTTGTTTAAGTGGGAGAATTTAAAAATTCCTTATCCGTTAAAGAATGTTCCTACTCCTTCAGACGAAGCTGTTAAGCGTGCTGAGGAGCTTTTAGAAATTCAAAAATAACAAAGCTTACAAATTTTTTAAACCCCTAAATCCAAAAAGGGAGATTATGCTTTTACATAATCTCCCTTTTTGCTATATACTTTTTGTTAGGCTATTTATCTTTCAACTAGTTTCAGTAATATAATTTTATGTTCATCTTCATAAACTAAAATATCTTCTACACGGCAGTGTAAAATTTTACATAAATCATTAATTGTAGATGTACTTATACCCTTATTATTTTTTAGCCTGGAAACAGTTGCACTGCTTATATTATATTTATGAATTAGTGTGTATGTACTTTCGGTACTTTTATCAAGAGTGTCCCAAAAAGGCGTATATTTTATCATTAAAAAAATCCTTTCAAATTATACTTGAAAGGAACTTTAGAATGTGGTATAATAATCACATTCGGAAGTTCGCTTTCGGATATGAGATAACGGTAACTAATCACATTGCGAGCGTGGGAAGCTGCCGTTATTTTTTTAATAAAAAATTTTTCAAATTATACTTGAAAAGAACTTTAGAATGTGGTATAATAATTACGTTCGGAAGTTCACTTTCGGATATGGGATAACGGTAACTAATCACATTGCGAGCGTGGGAAGTTGCCGTTATTGTTTTTTTACTTTTTTTCACTAAAAGATTTAATTTCACGCACAATTAGTTTTTCAACATATGGTTTAGGATAATAACTTCCTCTTTCCCATTCTTCTAGTGTTCTGTATGGCATTTCTAATCTTCTAGCGACTTCTGCACGAGTTAAACCGCTTTCAATTCGTGCATTTTTAATAGCATTCATTTTTTACCCCTTTTTAAATTAATGTGCTGTAAGTGGGGCATAATTGCCACCTTATATATTTAAAAAAATTTTAGAATGTGATGTAATAACCATATTCGTAGGTTCACTTTTTGATATTGGATAATGATAACTAATGCTTTGTGAGGGCAATAGTAGTTGTTATTGCTTTATTTAATAAAAAACCTTGCAAATTATACTTGAAAGGAACTTTAAAATGTGGTATAATAACCGCATTCGGAAGTTCACTTTCGAATATGGGATAACGGTAACTGATCACTTTGCGAGGGCGATAGTTGCCGTTATTGTTTTTTTACTTTTTTTCACTAAAAGATTTAATTTCACGTACAATTAGTTTTTCGATATATGGTTTTGGATAATGCTCTCCTTTTTCCCAATCTTCCAATGTTCTGTACGGCATTTCTAATCTTCTAGCGACTTCTGCACGAGATAAACCGCTTTCGATTCGCGCATTTTTAATGGCATTCATTTTTCACCTTGCCTTTATATCACAGTTGTGATATAATTTAATATACTATAAGGTGGGGCAGGTGCCATCTTATAGCAGATTTGTAGTTGCCGTGCTTATTTTTTAGCACGGCTTTTTATTTCATATATTAGTTAATTGTTTTTAACTGTAATTATATTATACACGACATTCGCTTGTATGTCAATTATATTTAAAAAATTTTGTTAAATATATTTTTTGCTTTTTCAGTTCTTGCAATAAAAACCACTGTAAATGCTCATAAATAAGCCTTTACAGTGGTTTTTTGTTTTACAAATATTTTCAGATGTAATTTGATAAGCGGTAACTTTTAATAAATAGTTATTTATTAACCTCTTTAAGTCTTGCATAAATTTTGTTGGCACACATATAAACATTTCCGCCGCCCATTGTTAAAATTAAATCGCCCGGCTTTGCGTGCTCACATACATAATCTGTAATTTCGTCAAAGGTTTTTCTGTAAACACTTCCGTCAATTTTAGCACATAAATCTTCTGCATATATGTTATATGTGTTTGTTTCACGTACAGGAAGAATTTCAGAAATAATAATTTCATCAGGAATTGAAAGGGCCTTTGCAAAATCGTCAAGCAGCATAAATGTCCTTGAGAAGGTGTGTGGCTGAAAAACGCCCCAAACCTTGTTAAAGCCCATTGCCATTGCGGCGTTAAGTGTTGCTGTAAGCTCGGTTGGGTGGTGGGCAAAATCGTCAGCAACAGTAATGCCGTTTGCTTTACCTAAAACCTCAAAACGTCTGTGTACGCCCGAAAATTCTGCAATGCTTTTTGCAATATTTTGCGGGTCTGCACCAAGATAAAGCGCAACAGTAATAGCCGCCATAGAATTTAGTACATTATGCTTACCCGGTACGTTAAGGGTAATTTTTGTAAGCAGCTTGTCACCTTTCATAAGGTCAAAGGTTTGTGTAACACCACCGCATTTTTTGTAGTTAGCTGCATAGTAGTCATTTTTGCTGTCAAAGCCGTAAGTCAGCTTTTTAAGGTTAACGTCGGCTGTGCAGTCAACGCTGTTTTTATCATCACCGTTAATAACAAGCAGTTCGCTTGTTTGTTTTGCAAATTTATTAAATGAATTTTTAATATCGTCAATATCCTTAAAGAAATCAAGATGGTCGGCGTCAACATTAAGAATAACAGAAATTGCAGGGTGCATTTGCAAAAAGGTGTTAACATATTCACAGGCCTCGCATACAATAACCTCTGACTTTCCTACAACGCTGTTGCCTCCTATAAAAGGCAGCTTGCCGCCAATAATGGCAGTAGGGTCAAGGCTGCAGCCCATAAGAATTTGTGTAAGCATAGCTGTTGTTGTTGTTTTGCCGTGTGTACCTGAAATTGCAACGCTTTGCTTATATTTGTCTGAAACAGCACCAAGCATTTCACTGCGTTCAACCGTAGTAATTCCCTTTTCACGTGCTGCAACCAGCTCAGGGTTATCTTGCTTAACAGCGGCGGTATAAACAACAAGCTCTGCATCTTTAATATTGTCACCATTGTGACCCATATATACTTTAATTCCGTAGCTTTTAATTCTTTCAAGTGTGTCAGACTCGTTACAGTCAGAGCCTGTTATATGGTATCCTTTTGAAAGTAAAATTTCAGCAAGAGGGCACATTCCCGAGCCGCCAATACCTACAAAATGAATATTTTTTATACTCTTTAAAGCGTTCTTATCCATTATTTTATACACTCCTAAATTGAACACATTTATACTTTTTAATTATATTGCTAATTTTCAAAAAAATAAATACCTTTTATAAATTTTGTGATATAATATACTTATCGTTGAAAATAAGTTATATTTTTAGTACAAAATTAAGGGTGTTATTTGTGAATTTAAAAAAGAATGATATTTATATAACTAAAATAACAGGCATGACTACCGAGGGCAGCGGTGTAGGCAGGGTAGATGGTACAGCCGTGTTTATTACGAATACTGCTGTTGACGATGTTGTTAAGACCAAAATAATTAAAACTTCAAAAAATTACGCCATTGGAAGAATTGAAGAAGTTGTAACGCCGTCACCGGACCGTACACAGCCTGACTGTAAATATTTTTCCCAATGTGGTGGCTGTACATACCGACATATTACTTATGAAGCAGAATGCCGAATAAAACAGCAGCGTGTAGCTGACGCCGTAACCAGAATAGGTGGTTTTAATAATCTTAAAATTAATCCTATTGTTGCAGGAAACAGCCGCAACTGCTACCGTAACAAGGCACAACTGCCTGTAGGTGCAGACAGCAAGGGTAATTTCGTTATGGGTTTTTATGCTTACCACAGTCACCGCATAATAAACAGTACAAGTTGTAATTTACAGCCGCCTGTTTTTTCAGAAATATGCGAAATTGTAAGGCAGTGGGCAGTTGAATATAAGATTAAACCATATAATGAGCAAACCCATACAGGGCTTTTGCGTCACTTGTATATTCGTCAGGCAGAGGTTACAGGTGAAATTATGGTCTGTCTTGTTATAAACGGCAATAGTATTAATCATACCGAAAATCTTATAAACAATTTGAAACAAATTGCAGGTTTTAAAAGCTTGCAGTTAAACATTAATAAAGAAAAAACAAATGTTATACTTGGCAAAAAATGCATTACTATATATGGCAGCAACTATATAACTGACGTACTTTGCGGGCTTAGCTTTAATATTTCACCCCTTTCGTTTTATCAGGTTAATAGAACACAGGCCGAAAAGCTGTACGACATAGCACAAAGCTATGCAAATTTACAGCCTGACGATGTTTTGCTTGACCTTTACTGCGGTACAGGAACAATAGGCTTGTCAATGGCTCATAAGGTAAAAAAACTGGTTGGAGTTGAAATTATCCCCCAAGCTATTGAAAATGCCAAAAAGAATGCACAGCTTAACAACATAAATAATGCGGAGTTTATTTGTGCAGACGCAACCAAAGCAGCAATACAGCTTGAACAAAAGGGTATGCTGCCAACTGTAATTATAGTTGATCCGCCGCGTAAGGGCTGTGACAAACAGCTTATAGAAACCATTGCATCAATGAAGCCAAACAGAGTGGTCTATGTGTCCTGTGACAGTGCCACAATGGCAAGAGACATAAAAATATTTGAGTCACTAAACTACATTCCGCAAGAAGTTACCCCTGTAGATATGTTCCCGGGCACTTCGCATGTGGAGACGGTTGTAATGCTTTCCCACAAAAAACCTGATAGCGTAATCAACGTAAAAGTCGAGTTTGGCGAGGGTGAGGGAAAAGTGCCGCTTGATAATATCGCCAAGAGAGCCGCCGCATATAAGCCGAAAGAGCGTGTTACCTACAAGATGATTAAGGAGTACATAGAAGCAAAATACGGCTTCAAAGTACATACCGCATATATCGCAGAGGTAAAGAGGGAGTTAGGATTGCCGATGTATGATGCCCCTAATGCGGTGGAGGAATTGAAACAGCCGAGGAAGCATCCGACGGCGGAGAAAGTGGAAGCAATAAAGGATGCACTTAAATATTTTGAGGTAATATGAGGTTAATATATGGAAAATATTAAAGAAGTGAAAGATATAATTCAAATTATTTTACTGACAGATGAAATAGAACGTGATTGTAGTAGTGGTTCAGATATAAGTATCCCTATATATGATATTTCATCTGAGGAATTTCTGGATTTTGCAGAAAATGCAATTGCCTTTGAGACGAAAGAAGGAAATGTAAATGCTATTTCGAATCTCAAGAGAGCATTAGATTGTGAAATGGATATGTTTTTCGAGAGCATAAACATAAAAAGAATTTTTGATAAGAAAAATTTGAAGTTTGAAAAGAAGTCCCAATTTTTAGCCGACATAGGATTATTTCCTATTCAGACTATCAATAAATTAAACTTTATGAGAAATAAACTGGAACATGAATATAGGACTCCAGAAATATATGATTTATATACATATTATGAATTGGTATGGAGTGTTGTACGAATATTGGATTTGTATCTTGAATTATTATATACAAATGGTGAGATTAATGTAGAACTTCATATTGAAAATAATGTTTATTATCTTACGATGAAATATGATGTAAAAGAGTGTGCATTCGTATTTGAGATAATAGATTGGACGAAAGGAAAAGAAAGAAAACAGAAAAGGCTAAATGTTACTTTAAAAAATCAAGAGGATGCAGGAGATTTTATAAAAGCATTTAATGTATTTTTATTATCTATACAATACTTTGATTATGGAAATCTTAGTTTATATAAGAAGAAAGTGAAAAGACTGATATAAACAGAAATGTTATATATGCTTGTGATATAATGAGTTATGTAATCAAATGGGAGAAATTATATGAATGAGAAATTTTACAATGGAATTAAGAATATTTTGATTATAGCAAGAAATAAAGTCTATCAAATAGCCAATTTTGCAATGGTTGAAGCCTATTGGAATATAGGAAAATCAATTATTGAAGAACAGGGTGGTAATGAAAAAGCAGAGTATGGGTCAGGTTTGTTAAAAGAATTGTCGAAGCAAATGACAAAGGATTTTGGTAAGGGTTTTACAGTGACAAATTTGAAGTATATGAGGCAATTTTATTTGATGTTTCCAAATGGTCACGCACTGCGTGACGAATTGAGTTGGACACATTATAGACTTTTAATAAAAGTGGAAAATGATAATGCACGAGAATTTTATATGCAGGAAGCTGTAAAATCACAATGGAGCACCAGACAGCTTGAAAGGCAGATAAATTCTTTCTTTTACGAAAGATTATTATCCAGTAAAAACAAAGAACAGGTTGCGGAAGAAATTCAGATATTAGAGCCTGCTAAAGAACCAGAAGATATTATTCGTGACCCATATGTTTTGGAATTTCTTGGTTTAAGTTCGAATGATGATTTTTATGAAAGTGATTTGGAGCAGGCATTAATTACTCGTTTGCAAAAATTTCTTTTAGAGCTAGGGAGAGGATTTTCGTTTGTTGCCAGACAGAAGAGGATTACTTTTGATGGGCGGCATTTTAGAATTGACCTTGTATTTTATAATTATATTTTGAAGTGTTTTGTTCTGATAGATTTAAAAGTTGGTGATTTAACACATCAGGACTTAGGTCAGATGCAAATGTATGTTCATTATTATGAGAGGGAACTTATGAATGAAGGGGACAATCCGCCGATTGGTATTGTATTATGTGCAGACAAAAGTGAATCTGTGGTTAAATATACACTACCTGAAAATGAAACACAGATTTTTGCTTCAAAATACAAATTGTATTTACCAAGCGAGGAAGAATTACTGCGGGAATTAAATCAGGAATATCAAGTATTGGAAGCTGGTAAGCTAGATGAAAATATTCAAGATATGAAAGAAGATTAAATTTTGCATCAGGGCGATGCAAAATTGATGGAGCTTATATTTTGTGGGAAAGAGGATGCACGAGCGGTATTCGTATTGTAAAAAATTGCTTATATTTCCCGTAATTTTGTGGGGATATGTTCTAATTTGGTACGCATGTGGAGACGGTAGTAATGCTTTCCCACAAAAAACCCGACAGCGTAATCAACGTAAAAGTCGAGTTTGGCGAGGGTGAGGGCAAAGTGCCGCTTGATAATTGCACCATAGTCAATAAAGTGGGCAAGTAATTAACGGAAATTTTACAAATTAGAGAAGAAAACATCTTCAAAATCATTAGGGGATAAACCATTGTTGTGAGAATGGGGTCTGAAAGAGTTGTAGAAGCCATTAAT
>CABRLN010000051.1 GCA_902471875.1 uncultured Clostridium sp. | reverse complement strand
ATCAACTATTATGTCATTTCCATAGCCTTTTGCAAAAATGTAAGTATCATCACCAGCACCGCCTGACATATAATCATCACCAGCACCGCCGTCAAGAATGTCATTGCCGTTGTTGCCGTAAAGATTGTCGTTACCGTCACCACCGTACAGTATGTCATTACCTTGTGAACCCAATAAAACATCTTTACCAGCATTACCCGATAAAATACCTTGGGCTGATAGTGTAAAATTATCATTATCATCTGTACATATAACAGAACCGCAGGAGTTTTCTATAAAGTTGCCATACGAAGAGTCAAGTGCAGTAAAATAACCTTTAAAACTGGCAAATGCTGATGCATTGCTTGTTGCAAGATATTTGCCAAGGTCGCCAAGCTGTGTTAGCGACATAAGATTATGGGTAATATCATATTTTACAATGGAATTAAAAAAATGAACGTCTATATATTTATTGCCATCTTGATCAGTTTTTTCAATAATTGCAGGAAGATATTTTTTTAAGCTGTATGAAGCTAAGTCAGTGTAATAATCATTGAGAAGGTTTTTAAAAGCTTGTGTAAGAATAGGACCTGCCAATCGGTTAGGCTTTTCTCGGTCTTGACCGTTGAACTTTTCGTCTAAAAATCTTTCAAGAACAACTAACTGTCTTGCATCTACAAAGCTGCCTCTGCTTGCAGGGTCAACGTTGGTTGCGTCGCACAAAAAGTATAGAATTTGCTCAACCAAGCTTTCACGCTCTTGAATGTTGTCAGAAGCGACAAACTGTTCAACAAGATTTTGCAAAGTGCCGGTGTTGTCTTTAGCCATTGCATAGTGAAGTGAATGAACAGTGCCCAGGGCACGAACATTTGGCAGGGCAAGAATGTCGTCGCTAATGTTAAAGTTTATGTCGTCGGCTGTGTCTAATTTATTTAAGATAAAATTAAACTCGCCAACCGAGGTTTCGGTGCCGTCGCTGAACTGAACGCTTGATATGTTTGCTAGCACCGAGCCTGAAGCTTTGTCAGAGGAGTTAACACTGCTGTAGCCAAGGTTAATAGATTTAATGCCAGCCTCGCTTAGGGTTGTAAGCTCGTCAGCGGTTGAAATGCCGTCGTGGTTTTTGTCGTGCCACAGTAAAAGCTGATTGTAAATTTCGTCATGGGCGTCAATTATGCCGTCGTTGTTGGTGTCAAATTCAGCCAAAGCCTCAAAGCCCGACCTTGCATATTGTCCGTTTTTAAGCAGAGTTTTGTCACCAAAAAGCTCACCGCTGTTGTTTATAATGCCGTCGCCGTTGCGGTCAAGTGCTAAAAATGCGTCGTCGCCTGTTATCCAGCCTGTTTTTTCAGCATAGCCGTTTTTGTCCATGTCAAAATGTACGCCGTTTTCAACGTTGGTAAGCTCAAAGCCTGTTTTGCCCATGTCGATAACAAGCGGGTCTCCTCGATGTTCGTGCAAGGATTGTGCCCTGTTAAAGTTCTCACCGTGTTTTAACACATTATTAACTGTTATTCTGTTGCTATCAACCGTAACACGTCCACTGAAATAGTCTGCAATTTGGTCGTCTGTACAATTGGTAAAATCATAGCCGTATTTTTGGGTAAGAACGTCTTTGCAGTATTGCCTTAAGTCAGCTTCATCATAAACTAGGTGGAAGAAAGAAGCATAATTGTCAAGAAAGTTGTCTTTCATTTCTTCATCATAATCGTAGGTAAAGCCGCTTATTAATTGAAGTTGGGTTACTATATGTCCATGTACGCTTTCACTGTGTTTATTTGCAATTAAATCTTCTACAGATATATTTATTTGTCCTGCAATTAACATATCACGGTCTAAAATTAAATTTTTTTGTGACATTAAGTAAAAAATACTGGTTTCGTCCTTTGTACCAAGTGCCATTAGTGCCATTTGTGTGTCATTAAATTGTACATGATCCACAACACTGTCAAAACCAAGATTATACAGACCTTTCATTGTTGAAAAAACATAGGTCATCATATCGCCGATAATAGGTAAGGAGGAGGCAAAGGTATCCGCAAAATCTAAGAAGGATTCACCAACCTCTTTCACTACAGCATAATAATTAGCATCACTAGCGCTTTTTACTTCTTCACAATGTTTTTTTAAAGTAGTAATAGCATTACCGTAGTCAAATATTTCGTTAAATTTATCCCAAACTTCAATACCATCAATTCCAATGTCACCTAGTTTATTATTGTTGAACACATTGTTACCATAAATGAAGTTGGTAAGACATTTACCTACTTCGTCACTTATAGTTTGACCATATAATGATTTACAGGTTGCTTTTATAACCTCTGTTATGATATCTTGAAAATCAATTTCACTATCTCCTTCTAAATAGCTTGTTATTATATCTTTAGTTGTTTCGCTTATAGCAGTCTTTGCACCATCAGATAGTGCATTTTTTATAATATGATTTACGTTTATTTCAAAATTTCCATTTTCCATTATTATTTACCCCCATATATTTATTGATTAATAACAAAAATATCTATTATCTTTTTTATGTTAGATGAACCTTTTGTTTTAGAATTGCTTGTACTTCTTTTGCTAATAAAGCTACAGTATATGTGCCGTTGGTTGGTATTGAAATATTAACACCAGAAGTATTATTATGACAGAAAGTGTAAAAGTGTGACTATAATTAGAGTTTTTCTTAAATACATATAATTCCTCCTTTATAATTAATATATAATTGCATATTTGGGAAATATTTCCATAATTGAATTATAACATAAACATAAAATATTTTTCAATAGTTTTACAAATAAAAAAGACATATTTTAAGTAAAAAAGAGCAAAAAAATAAATAATTTTCTAATTTAGAAAATTATTTTACTAAGATTTGCGAGTTTCGCAAGTTTGTATTAGATTGTGTAATTAGAAAGGAAATAGAGTACGAAATAAGAGTTTTATATAAGGATTAAAAATACTAAAATTTATATTTGTTAGAGAATAAAACCAACAGCCTGCGGATTGTCTGTAGATATACCACAGAACTGTTGGTTATGTAGCTTGATTGGGTGTATATAAGCACACCCGTTGCTGCTTTTACAATTCTGTTATGCAGTAATAAAATATGACGGTGCTGCAATGATTATATTGTTTTGGAATTTATTTTCTATAAGTTTAATTTTGTGTAAAATCTATCTTTTTTATGCCGTATATTTTTCTTAGGAAAAAGCCCCATACTTTTGGATTGTCAATAACAACGAATTTCATAATAAAACCTCCGTTATGTGCTAATTTCAAGTAAAATAGCAGAATTGATTTTAAGATACGTTGTGAAAAGCGAGCGTTAACTATTTAAAAAATAAGTTTTTGCACAACATTAACTATAAATATCTGCTATTTTATATGAGATTAGTATTAATTTCTAAAAGCAAATAATGAAAGTATGCATATTATTATGGCAGATACTACTATAACTACTTTACATGGCAATAATGTTCCTATTAATAAACCAATGCCAAATAACAAAGCACCATTGCAGCATTTTCTTTGGTGTCGTCGCATATACTCTCACCACCTAACAGCTTTATACTAATCTTCATTAAAATGGCAAAAACATTTACAGCAAATTTTATACCAAAAATAATCAGAACTTTTTGGTGCGTTAAAAAGTTTAATTAAAAAATATGCCTAAAAATTTAGTCCTTCTGATAAAGATTAGCGTTAGTATATAATACGCATTTTTAAGAAACAGGTTACAAATTATTTTTTGCAATTTTTAAAAGATCTGTACCGTTTATTTGTCCGTCATTATTGCAGTCAGCGGCTGTTAGCTGTTCTTTTGTCAAAGATTTGCTGTTCATAAGGTAGCGGCTTAACAGCTTTACGTCACTTTTGTTTACACTGCCTTCACCTGTTAAGTCACCTGTTACAGACAATGTGTAGCGTTGGTATGGTGAATTGTTATAATTAACTACCATTGTGTAATTTGTACCAAGCTTGCCGCTTGTCTTTTTTATATTGTCTTTATTGTAAAAATCAATACTGTAATTTACAAAGGTTATATTATTTTTAAATTGTGCTATAGTTGTACCTGAAGGTATGTTCCACACTATATTTTGTGAAGCATCGATATTATAACTGTTTATTGAAAATTTATTGTTTTTGTCAGGTTCAGACTGAGGCTTAGACTGCTGTGAATTTGGTGTGCTTTGTCCGCCGTTGTTAGTATTGCTTGTATTGTTATTATTTGGGAAGGATAATTCGCTTTCATTAATAGTCAACAGTGTACCATTGTCGGACAGTAAGTATAACTTATTATTATAACTGCACATTTGTACTTGTCCGCTAAAATTTGTTTGGTATAAGGAGTATTCCTTTCCGTTTTGATTGTAGCCGTATATAGTACCGTTGTAGTATCTGCAATAATAATTATTTATTATTCCGCCGTTTATCTTGTTTGAGGTGTAGTTGGTTGTTATGGTAGCTTTGTTGTTGCAGTCTATTATGTTACCGCCGTAATCGAAGATAATTTCTTCACATAAAAATGCACTTGGTCGAATATTTACAGTGGTAAATATATGCTGCGGCATTGAATTATTAACGGTATTAATAGTGTATATGTTGTTTTGTGAAAATATATACAGCTTATCTCCGGCAGTGTTTATACAGTAGTCGGTTAAATTTCGTACAGTAAAGTCATACTGTTTTTCACCATAAATATTGTAACAGTTAAATATAGGGCTTTCATCGTCGCTTTCGGTAAAATAGAGTTTGTCATTGGTAACAAAAAATTTGTAAGCAGAGTTTATATGTAAATTGCCAAAATAATAATTATAAATAGAATCGTTGTTATATGAGTATTTATTCAGTATGGTTTCACCGCTGTTATTTACCGAAAGGACATATATATAACCGTTGTTTACAGCAATATTTTTTATTTCTCCTTCTGTTTTTATACTGCGTGTTTGGCATACATCATCAATAATATATTGTGCAGTAAGGCTGTTACCACTGTGGCTTACAATATAAACACCGTTATTGTCACACAAAAGCTTTTCTTTATTTGACGGTCCAGCTATTTGCCAGGTGTTTACGGCACTTGCTTTTTGGGAAGTAAAATCAGTAAAAATACACACAATTACAAAAAGAGCACAGGTTAAAGCTAACAACAAATGTACAGATTTTGCAATATGTATACCTTTTAGCATAAAATCATACCCTTTATGTTAATATAACTTGATTTTACCACTATTATTGCAATAATTTGAAGATTTGTGTCTAAATTTCACACAATAAATAGCTTATAATTAAATCTGTATATAATCATAAATATGATTAGAAAGGCTCCTAACAATATTAGGTGTTTTTGCAATATAGTTTTAGTACATTACGAATCCCTATAGTACATTTTTTATTAATAGTTTTAAAATTGTTTAAATAATTTTTGAATAACTATCTACAGTGAACTTTAACTATTTTGTTTTATGAAAAAAATTCACAAATGTATGTTAATCTTTTTGTTTAATGCATATATTGTATAAAATGTTTTTATGTATTATAATAATTTTATTAAATTTAATCTTAAACAGGTAGTTATAGTGATCTTTTTATTTATTTTATAATGCAAATTAAATATAATATTAAAAGGTGGCATTTTATGGCAAATAAGTTAGTAACAATTATGATAACATTTGCATTTTTACTATTAATCATTAACATATCTTTTCTTTTGTTAATGCTAGTGCATCATCGAGTGATATACTAGGACTTGAAAGTGGAAAAGAATATTATATCAAAAGAACAGAATCAAATAAATATCTAGATGTATATAATGGAAAAGCTCAAAATCATCAGAATGTTCAGGAATATAATTTCCATGGAGGAAAAAATCAACGTTGGAAAATTTCAAGATCTTCTGATGGAAGGTATAAGATAGCTTCATTATTAAATAACGATTATGTGCTTAATATAGAAGGGAGTAATGTTGATATCTATAAGAATGTTTCTTCAGAATATCAAAAATTTAAAGTTGTGCGAACAGGATATGGGACATATAATATGAGGAACTGTTTAGCCAATTTTTAAAATACGCATAAGCTTATAATAACATAAAAAAGTTCGGGTGCAGTTTTGACACCCGAACTTTTTTATGTTTTCTTGTATTTAGGTAATGCTAATAATTTCCGTATTACGACTGAACCTTTAAAAATTCGTTTTGCATATAGTCGTAAACATCTTCAGGAAGATTTGAGAAGGTATAGCACTTGCTTAAATAATCGTCAGAAGGGTAAATAAGCTCGTTATTTTTTATATCGTCATCAAGAAGCTCATATGCGGCTTGGTTAGGGGTTGAATAACCCAAATATTCTGTGTTTGCCTTTGCAACTTCGGCTTCAAGCATATAGTTAATAAACTTTTCTGCAAGCTCTTTATTCTGAGTAGTCTTTGGAATACACATTGAGTCAATAAACAGGTTAGAGCCTTCTTCAGGCAGTACATAATCAAGATTTTCATTGTTGGTCATCATAACGGCAATGTCACCGGCGTAATACGGTGCCATTGCAGACTGGTCACCCTCCATTTCGGTAAATACTTGGTCCATTACATACTTTTTAAGTAAAGGCTTTTGTTCTGATAAGTATTTTGAGGCTGTGTCAATGTCATCCTTTGTAACAGTGGTAGGGGTAATGCCCTTTAACTTCATTGCAATTGCCATAGCATCTCTTGAATTATTAAACATAAGAATATTTCCGCTGTAGTTTTTGTCCCATAAGGCACTAAAGCTATTTGGTTTTTCTTTAACCATTGTTTTGTTGTAGCACAGTGCAACCACGCCCCAAGAATACGGTACAGAATATTCACCGTTAGGGTCAAAGTCGGTTGTTCTGTACTTTTCCATTATATTTTTAATGTTTGGAATATTGTCAAAGTTAATTTTTTCAAGCATATCTTCTTCAATTAGTTTGCTTATCATATAATCAGACGGAATAATAACGTCATAAGTAGAATTACTTTCTTTTAAAAGATTGTACATTTCTTCGTTTGATTCATAGTTGGTGTAGTTGACCTTTACATTATATCTGTTTTCAAACTCTGCTATTGTGTCCAGCGTACCGTCTTCACCGTTTGAAACGTATTCTCCCCAGTTGAATACGTTAATTTCTTCTTTGGGAGTTGCCCCACAGCCTGTACAAACTGCGGCTGTTGAACCTATTAATACTGCACTTAAAACAACGCTTAATATTTTTTTCATTAATCTTCTCTCCTTCAAATTAAATGATTTATGCCATACGCTCTTTTTCTGCTTTGTGTTCTCTTATATTAACCACAATAAGTATAACAATAGTTATTACAAAAAGCAATGTTGACAAAGCGTTAATGGTGGGTGAAATTCTTCGTTTCAGCATTGTGTATATTTCAATAGGAAGTGTCTGAAATTTTGGACCTCTTGTGAAATATGTAATAACAAAATCGTCAAGAGAATAAGTAAATGACATAAGCATACCAGAAATAACACCCGGCATAATTTCCGGCATTACTGTTTTAAAAAAGGCTTGGCGTTGGTTACAGCCAAGGTCAAGTGCAGCTTCGTAAATGCTGTTGTCCATTTGCCTTAGCTTTGGCATTACATTTAATATTACATAAGGTGTGCAAAAGCTTATGTGTGCAATAAGCACGGTAGCAAAACCCATTTCAAAATTAAAAATATTTCCAATAAATGTAAATAGAAGCATAAAAGAAACGCCTGTTACAATTTCGGGATTTATTATAGGAATGTTAGAGATATTGGTTACAACGCTTCTTACAGGCTTTTTCATATTATAAATGCCAATGGCGGCAAGTGTGCCGAGTATTGTAGAAATTATGGCGGCAAGCACCGCAATTATAAGCGTGTTGTACAGTGAATTCATAATGGCACTGTTGTTAAAAAGCTCGTAGTACCACTTTAATGTAAATCCCTTCCATACAGAGGTTTTGCCGTCGTTAAAGGAGTAAATTATAAGCACTGCAATGGGAATATAAAGGAAAACCATAACCAAAGCAACATAAATTTTTGAACCAATTTTTCTTTTGCTTCTCATGCTACTGCTGCCTCCTCGTCACCAAATTTATTCATGACGATTATAAAAATTAAAATTATAATCATTAGTGCAAGTGAAATGGCAGAGCCTACATTTTTATCTCGTTGGAATATGTTTTCAATAACGTCACCAATCATCTTGTCGCCCGTACCGCCTAAGTACTGTGCAACTAAAAATGTACTTGCAGTAGGTACAAAAACCATAGTAATGCCGCTTATAATACCTGGTATGCTAAGTGGGAAAATTACTTTACTGAACACCCTTGCCTTATTGGCGCCAAGGTCTTGTGCTGCCTCAATAAGTCTGTTGTCAATTTTAAGCATTACCGAGTGAATAGGAAGTACCATAAACGGCAAAAAGTTATAAACCATACCCAGTACAACAGCCCCGGCATTGCCAAGCATGGGTACATCAAGCCCCAGCAGCTTTACGGCAAGGTTGACCAATCCGTCATTTTGCAGCAGAAGTACCCATGCATATATTCTTAAAATAAAGTTCATCCACATAGGAAGCATTATAAGCATTGTAATAACATTGCGTGTGCGTGAATTTGCCCGTGACATTATGTAGCTTAACGGGTATGCAATTATAAGACATATTGCTGTTGACAGCAGAGCTATCCAAAGTGAGCGAATAAAAACGTCTGTATAAAATAAGCTGTCAACAAACGATTGTAGAGTAAAGCTTCCGCTTTTGTCTGTAAAAGCATAATAAACAACCATTATAAGGGGGATAATAGTGAAAATAATCATCCATATAAGGTATGGGTATGACGGTGCTTTTGATTTCATTTGCTGTCACCCCCAAAGCTGTCGCACAGGGTAAAGTGAGCATTGTCAAATTTAAAGCATATTGGAGCAGTGGTGGCAACCTGTTCGTCTTGCAAGCTTGTCATAAGCCACTTATGTTTTTCGGTTTCCATTATAATTTCATTGTATTCACCCTTGTATATTACAGAAACAATATAAGCCTCTAAAGCACCGTTGCCGTCACCCGCAATGTAAATGTCTGATGGCGGTAAAGAAACCTCTAAGCTGCTGCCTTCAGGGTAGCAATGGCCGTTAACTTCAACCAAATTGCCTTCAATATCAATTTCCATTGAATTATCATCTTTGTTACTGCTTACAACAACTGCATTGAATATATTGTTTTCGGTAGGGAAGAGTTTATTCATAATGTGTATATTGTCAGGAATAAATCGCATACCTATTTTTGTGCCTACTGGTTCGCATACCGTGCTGTGAATAATCCATAAGCAGCCGTTGCAGTCAACCTCCATTTCGTAGTGAACGCCTTTAAATACAACGCCTGTAACAGTTCCTTCAAGCAAGCCTTCTTCGGGCTTGCAAATTTCAATATCCTCAGGACGAATAACAACATCTACAGGCTGATATTCACCAAAGCCTTTGTCACTGCATTCAATTTCTTTACCTTGAATAATAACCTTGTAATCATTTTTCATTATTCCGTTTAGAATATTAGCCTCTCCTATAAAATCGGCTACAAAGGCATTTGCAGGTTCGTTGTAAATATCGGTTGGCGTACCTATTTGTTCTATTTTACCATTGTTCATTACAACCACACGGTCAGACATTGTAAGTGCCTCTTCTTGGTCATGTGTTACAAATACAAAGGTTGTTTTAAGCTGATTTTGTAATTGTTTAAGCTCAATTTGCATGTCCTTACGCAGTTTAAGGTCAAGTGCACCTAAAGGTTCGTCCAGCAGTAAAACCTTTGGGTCGCATACCAACGCTCTTGCAATAGCTACACGTTGCTGCTGACCTCCCGAAAGCTTAGATATGGGTCTTTTTTCGTAGCCTTTAAGGTCAACTACAGCAAGCATTTTTTTAACAGCTTTATCTATTTCATCCTTTGGAATTTTTTTTAATTTTAAACCAAAGGCAATATTTTCGTAAACATTCAGGTGCGGAAACAAAGCGTACTTTTGAAAAACCGTGTTTACATTTCTTTTGTTAGGCGGAACATTGTTAATACGCTTTCCGTCAAAATAAACGTCGCCGCTGTCAGGCTCTAAAAAACCGCCTATAATTCTTAAAGTAGTGGTTTTACCGCATCCACTGGGACCCAAAAGTGTTATAAATTCTCTGTCTTTAATATCAAGACTAATTTTGTCGAGTATTACCTCTCCGTCAAAGGACAGCTCAATATCCTTTAATGAAACAATAGGATTTTCACTCAATTTATGCACCCCCAAATCTTTATACGACAAATTAACATACAATTTATCATTTTACAGTATAACAATAAATACTATTTTGTCAATTATTTTGTTGACTATTTAATATAAGTAGATATATAAATTATGATTTATTGCACCGACTGTTTGCAACACACTTAAAAGTTTTGATTAAACTTTTTCAAAAGTTTATGGGTCAAGGGTGAAACCCTTGTGGGTTTTAAGGGCAACGCCCTT
>CABRLN010000050.1 GCA_902471875.1 uncultured Clostridium sp. | reverse complement strand
TTTTTTTAAAAAAATATTTTTCGGTATATTTTAAATAAAAAAATATACTTATATGTTAAAAATTAGTGCAATTAACACAACTCTCTTTTCCGTATTCTATGTTGTTTTTAGTCGAATTTTTAAATTTTTAATAATCCTTTCAGTTTCATAGCATCACTTTATATTGTGTTTTATTAGCCTTACAGTTACCACATATTGTGTTTTTACAAAAAAATTACATCAGTTAAACATCTTCTTAATAAACCTATTCGTCAAAATATATAAAAGTTTTCAACTATATCTTAATTTAACATATTTATTTAGCTATTTATTCTTATAGAAAATAGTAATTTGTACTAGAACCATATACTAAAAATACATCACTATAAAAGATATGCACACAGTCAATTTTCGCCATTAATATTATAATTATAATCATTCATACAGCTTTTTTTAATATTCGCGTAAGTATTTTGCTATTAAATTTTAGCAATATTTTTAAAATAAAGCAATATACAATTTTTACATAAAGTTAAAACAGCCAGTGTGTTTTACTTATCAAAATCGTAATACACACTGGCTGTTAACTGTTTTATATTTAATTATCAAAACAGTTTTTACATCATTTCTCTACAAATTTACATTTTAGCTCTTTTTTATATCAGAAGGTTTAAGTCCATTCTTGGCGGCACTTTTACGCCATCCGCTGTGAGCTGCTGCTTTATACAAAAATCTAGGAAAATTCGGCTTAACAAAAACTGTTTCACCGCTGCTTATGCTACGAATATTATCAGTTAATTGTTCCATAACATCACCCAAATTTTTTGACGGACCAACACCAAGAGGTGCCATCTGAACCATTTCTCCGGCACCAACACCTATGGCTCTGCCTTTTTTCAATCCGCATTTTTCGCACCACTTCCACACCATATCAATTGCAATACTGTTTTGTTTAGCATCATAAAATCCATTGTTAACAATAATATACAGCTTACAATCAAATTTATACTCTTTAATTTGGCTCTCAATATTGCTTAGTACTTTCAAAAGACTTCCCGGAATACCGTCAACATACAACGGAAATGCAAGAACCATAGCTTTAGTATCCTCTATATTTTCCAAAACGACATGTTCCACATTTGAGTTTACTCCCGAAACATGACATACTAAAATTTCATTTTCAGCGTCTAATTTTTCTTTCAGAGCATCTAGCAAATATTGTGATGTACTTTTTTGTGGACGCGGACTTCCGCATATCATAAGAATTTTCATTTTAAATTAATTTCCTTTCCTATTAAATCTACAGAATCATAAAAATGAACCTCATAACTGTCCACACCAAAATTAACTGCATTTGCTTTTACAAGACGCTTTGCAATATCCTTTTCATCGTTATCACATTTTCCATAAAAATACACACTAAGCTTAAAAGAATGTTCATACCGCATTTGATGATGCATTTCGCCGTTAACAATGCGAAAATACGGCAATATATACCCAATAGAACGGTCAAAAACAGCTTTTATATTTGGAGAGTACCCACCATAGAACATAGGAGTTATAACAATAACCTCACTGCTTTTGGAAATATAGTACGGAATAACATTGCATCTGTCTTTCTGTACACATTCACCAGGTGTTTTTATCCAACAACCAAAACAGCCTATACAGCTTTTTACTGGCGGTAAAGCTGAAAACAAAAAATCATTACTGTTTACAGAAGAAAAAATATTTTCACTCTTCTCATCAATGTCATAAATTAATAGACGTTTACCTTCGTTCAACCTATTTTTTACATTTTTCATAATATACTCACTTTCATATAAACACACTTTTTATTCTTTTAACATATATACTTTTATGTCATCTTTGTAAATCATTATTAAAAACTACCTAAATTCTAAGCATGATGTATCTAAGAAACTTTATTCCATAAATATTGTAGTTTTAAATAAATACAAATCTTACAATCAAATAATATCATATATTAAGTGGTATTATAAGTGATTTAAGAAATATATTACCCATGACTTTTGTCATGTTTTAAAAAATATTGCAAACCGAAAATTATTTATCCATCATATCTAGTGTTTTTTAAGCAAAACTCATTCAGTATTACATATAGTAAATTGTGCATTCTCTATTCGTATTTAACTTTTCCATTGTATGGTTTTACTGCAAAAGTTGGAAAAAATATAATTTTTCTGTAAAACAATTAAAGGCGGACATAATGTCCGCCTTTAATTGACCCATAAGGGCACAGATATTATTGTTATAAAACCCGCGAGGGGGGTGAAGAATGCTATATATGAGAATGCTTTTCACTTACTACAGTTAGTATATAACATATTTTTAAGATTGTCAAGCTTATTTTAATATTTATAAATAATAGGTAAGTATTAATACGAATATAAGCACAATACTTTTTATTTGCTAATAGCAACATAGGCGGTCTTCAACATGTTTAACCACATACAATCACTATAACTTTTTCATCTTAATCGTATAAAAAATGCCGCTGACAAATTAAATACTGTCAGCGGCATTTTCAATGATATTCATTATGTTTTTTATTAATTTTTTACACAATTTTAAAAATACTTATTTCGTGTATGTCTTTTCATAAATTACAGTATCATCAGCATTGCAAAATCTTACAATTACAGAAGGATTTTCAACTTTTACTGTTTCTTTTATAGAATCAACAACCTCCAGCATAGCAGACTCCATAGAACTTTCTGATGCTTCCATTGTACTTTTAAACAAAGCAGCTTCTTCCTCATCATACTGTTCTTTCAAGGTGTATAAATAAACAAGACTATCACCTTCAGCAATTACATCAACATCCATTGTGTCGCTATACATTTCTTTATACGTTTTTACCTGTTCTTGAAATACACTGCTTTCAATAAATGATTCAAGGCTGTCACCTGAATTATTAAATAGTGAGCAAGCAGCCATACTACCGCACATTATAACAATTAAACATGCTGCTAAAAACTTTTTCATGTTAATTCCCTCCCAATAATATTAAAAGTTTTTATTTAACATTTAGTATTATACAATATATTACAGATATAATCAATATTTTTTTAAGTATTCATGTAATTTATTGCAAATTTAACAGTTTTGTAAAGCTTAAAATTAATAAACTGGAAAAATCACCGTTATAAAATTTAATATTGACAAATTATTAAAAATAAACTAATATATAATTAGAATAATTCTAAAAAGGAAGATGGGTATGACTAAGTACGGAAAGCTGATTTCAGATATTATTTATAATTCTGACAAACATTTAACAGCCGAGAAAATTTATATTAAAATGAAAGAAAATTCATCTGGAATTGTTTTGGCAACTGTTTATAACAATTTAAATTCTTTGGTTACACAAGGTAAGTTAAGACGAATTACAGTGCAGGGCAGTCCTGATCGCTACGACAAGGCTACACAACATGACCATCTTGTGTGTGACAAATGCGGAAAATTATCTGACATTTTTATAAAAGATATTACAGCAAATATTGAGAAGCAAATAGGATGCTCTATTTCTTCTTATGATCTTAGTGTACACTACATTTGCGATAACTGTAAAAAGAATAAAGAAAAAAGTACCTTTAATAAATGAATTATTCTTAAATTAGCATCATAATTAATAATGATTTATACTCTCTTAAATTTAGAGTTCATAATATAATTATGCTGTGATTATTGATGTAAATCAATATAGATTATTTTAAACAAATATTTTTCTAGGAGGATTTTTTATGTCAACAAAATACGCAGGGACACAAACAGAAAAGAATTTACAGGCTGCATTTGCAGGCGAGTCACAGGCAAGAAACAAATATACATATTTTGCATCTGTAGCTAAAAAAGAGGGCTATGAGCAAATTGCTTCTTTATTTTTAAAGACAGCCGACAATGAAAAAGAACACGCTAAAATGTGGTTTAAAGAGCTTGATGGCATTGGCAATACTCAGAATAATTTAGAGGCGGCAGCAGAGGGTGAAAATTACGAATGGACTGATATGTATGATGAATTTGCAAAAACAGCAGAGGCTGAGGGATTTACAGAGTTAGCTACAAAATTTCGTTTGGTAGCCGCTATTGAAAAGCACCACGAAGAACGTTACCGCGCATTGCTAAAAAATATTGAAACCGCACAGGTGTTTGAAAAGAGCGAGGTTAAGGTTTGGGAATGCAGAAATTGCGGTCATATTGTAGTTGGCATAAAAGCACCAGAAGTCTGTCCTACATGTGCACATCCTCAAAGCTTTTTTGAGATTCATTCCCAAAATTATTAAAAAATTTTTTATAGCAGTAAAAATTAGTAGCTTCAATTATAGTCAAATTTGACTATAATTGAAGCTGTTTTTATATGAATAGCATATCTAAAAATAAAAAATCTTACAAATTTTTCAACTTTCTCTTTCTTATATGCATACACAATTATAATATAATATTAACCAATCTAAAAACCATCTTATATAAATATACTTTTAAATTCCGACTATATTTCTAAATACCGCAAAAGCAAGTAAAATAATAATTACAATTACTAAAACAACATTTTCAGCCTTTTTAAATTTAGTTGAGCCGTAGCGAATATAACAATAAATTTCCTTTGCCAATAAGTACAAAATAACAGGCAATAAAATAAAAAGGCACGGATTAGCCCAAAATGCAGAATAAAAATCCAGTGTAAGCAGATATGAACACATTTTTGTAACACCACAACCCGGACATTTTAAGCCTGTAATTTCTTGAAATACACAGGGTATGCCAAACCCCAACGCCTTGTAAATAAAAAAGTATATAATTCCAACAACAGCAAGTATTATAAAAATACTTGCTGTCTTCTTTACCCTGTTTTTCAATTTTGATTATTCTGACCGTTATCGTTTTGCTTGCCAAAATCTGATGCACCAAAGCCATTATTCGGCGAACCTTGACCATTTACACCAGAACCATTATTGTATGGATTAGACTGCTGCTGACTTCCGCCATTTTGCTGACCACCATAGTACTGCTGATTGTTTTGACCATAATAATTGTTAGGATTATATGTGCCTGTTGCAGAGTTGCCTGCACCGTATCCATAACCATTATTACCACCATTATTTGGGTACATTGGCGAACCACCGTCAATCATATTGTTAATTTCACTTTGAATTAATGCGTCACTTACAATACCCAAACCGAAAATACCAAGCAGTAAATATGCAATACCCATTGAGCTGTCGGCAGGTATATTTCTTAAAGCCTTAGCACGATTTATAGAATCTCCTGCCTGATAATACCATACATATAAGAATATTCCGCACGTCACTATTGTAAGTAACACAATCAATCCGCCTGACATCTTTTCTTCCTCAGCGGCAAGAGTACGCAAATCATTAGCCATCATAGCAATCCATACCAAATGGAAAATACCACAGGTAACTATTGACAAAACTATGTACAACGCAATATTTTTTTTCTCCATAAAAATTCCTCCCAGAAGTTTATAATTAATTTTACCATAAGACAATACAAATAGCAATAATTATAGTTACACCAAATGCAATAACTACAAAAATTACTTCTACAAACAAAATGAACAAAAGCACCAAACTGCTTTTTGGGCATAGTTACTTACTGCATTTAAGCTTTTATTACACTTCAATATTTTGTAGCCTAACATAATAAATATTCTCTTTTTATAGAAGAATAACAATACAATATTCAAAACATATGTTATCGCCAAATTTTTTTAAATAAATACAAGCTCTATAATAAAACTTTATACACTTATTATTCTATATTGCCAAATCGCTTTTTTGTTCCTCCAAAGCTATTTTATTTATTTTGTATTCTTGAAAAAACCAATAAATAATTAATAATATTATAATAACAAGTATCATCAAAAAATAGTCGAATCTTCCAAACAAGGTTATAAAACTAATTTTTTCAATAAGCATGCAATATGAATAAAACAAATCTTTATTACTCAAAAATAAAGCCCATTCCATAACTGCACGCAGTCGAATTATAGGAACAAGAATTGCCATAACATAACCGCAGCAAGCAATAATATATGAATAAACTCTTTTGTTTTTTGGCATTTTATATAAAGTCCATATAAATTTATCGGGGCGATCAAAATAAAGCATAGAAAAATATTCTTTAAAGCCCTTACATGGTATTACATCAGGCTTAAACTGTATAAAGGAATAATAATAAGAAATAATGAAAATGCAAAGTAAAATAACATTAGATATTATTAATCCAACCCAGTTAAATCCCAGTGTATATACTAATGGATTAGCTTCTCGCGACAAATCAGGCGAACCGACATAAGTAAAAATATTATCAAAAACAGAAACAATAATTGTTAAAGCAGTAAAAGTCCAAAACTTTATTGCTCCTTTTGTCACAGATGATTTGGTCATAAATTAAATTCCTTTTGAAAAACACATAATGCCATACTGTGTATTATTTTGTTCCAAAAATTCTGTCACCTGCATCCCCTAAACCAGGAACAATATAACAGTTTTCGTTTAAATCTTGGTCTTTAGCAGCACAAAAAACCTGAATATCAGGATGAGCCGAAGTTAACGCCTTTATGCCTTGCGGTGCAGCAACAATACATAAAAATTTTATACTTTTTGGGTTATGTTCTTTAATGGCGGTAATTGCGTTAACTGCTGAACCGCCTGTAGCCAACATAGGGTCAAGAACAAAAACATCTCTTTCTTTAATATCCTGCGGCATTTTATTATAATATGCAACAGGCTTGTAAGTAACTTCGTCACGGTACATTCCAATATGACCAACCTTAGCTGCGGGTATCATTTGCAGCATAGCATCAAGCATACCACAACCTGCACGCAAAATAGGTACAAATGCCAACTTTCTTCCTGCAAGAATTTTTGTATTTGTTTTTGCAACAGGTGTTTCAATTTCTATGCTTTCCAGTGGTAAATCACGAGTAGCCTCATAACACATAAGCATAGAAATTTCAGAAACAAGCTCTCGAAACATTTTACTGCCTGTGTTTTTATCACGCAAAAAAGAAAGCTTATGCTGAATAAGCGGGTGGTCTAAAACTGTAACCTGATTGTCCATAAAACCATCTCCTAATATATGTTTATTACTACAATATTTCTTCACTTTCTGATTCTATTAAAAAATCTTTATTTCAAGCAAAAAGATATTAGACTTGAAAATATAAAAGCTACAAAAATAAAATTTGTTATGTATTATAAATTACGTTCTTTATCCTCAAGATCTTTAATCATACAGATCCTGTTAATATGTCTTCCACCTTCAAAAGGTGTGTTCAGAAAAATATCAGCAAGTTCAATAGCCGTAATCTGATCAATTACTCTTCCGCCAAGACAAAGTACATTTGCGTCATTATGACGTCGTGTCATTTCAGCACAGAATTCATTGGTAACAACAGCTGCTCGTACACCCTTTATTTTGTTTGCCACTATTGAAACACCAATGCCTGTTCCACAACAAATAATTCCCAAAGTGCACTCTTTATTTGCCACTGCACGAGCAGCCTTTTCTGCATAAATAGGATAATCCACCGACTCTGTACTTGTTGTGCCAAAGTCCTTTACCTGTACACCCTGTGCTTCTAAATGCTTTTTAATTGCCTCTTTAATTTCAAATCCGCCGTGGTCTGCGGCTAAAGCTATAACTGCCATTTTTCTTTTCCCCTTTTATTAATGTATAAATTTTATTTTTATCCGGTACTTCAACTTCTGATAAATAAATAGTACTTTGATAAATTACATTTTATTTTGTGCTATCTTCTTCTGAAGTTCACGCTGTGCCTGTGGCAAACGTAAATAAGATGGCAGAAGCTGTTGTGCAGAAACAGCCTTGCCTTGTTCTATAAGCCTTTGTGCTGCCATAGCAACAGTACTGCTTTGCTGGTACATTAAATGCGCCGGTGCAACACACAAATTGCTTGTTATATCAGACATCAGCCTGTGTGCAAGCACAGCACCGTCACCAACAAGGGTAACGGGTGTGTCTGCATACTTTTGGTTAATTTCTTCGGCAAGTTCATCAAAAACCACAGCTCTGTCATTGCACAGCCTTTGCACCATACCGTCACTTTTACACCTGAATATTGCATTAAAAAACTGGTTACAGCGAGCATCCATCACAGCACAAACAAGAGTGTCGGTAAAAGCATAATTATATGCAATAGCTTCTAGTGTGGAAACAGGAACACAAGGCTTGTTAAGTGCTAAAGCCAACCCCTTTACAGCGGAAATGCCAATTCTTAACCCTGTAAACGAACCAGGTCCTGCGGCAACCGCAAAATAATCAACATCATCAAGGCTAAGTTTTGCACTTTCAAGTAAATGCTGTGTCATAGGCATTAAAGTTGTGCTGTGTGTAAGCTTTGCATTAATATAATATTGTCCAAGAATTTTTCCGTCCTGCATATATGCAACTGACGCCGATGCAGCTGACGAATCCATTGCCAGTATATTCAAATTACCTGCACTCCTCAACAGTTATTATTCTTTCATTTTCGCCACTGCCCTTTTTAAAGGTAATTCTTATATACTCTTGAGGCAGTGCGTTTTCTATATTTTCGCTCCATTCAATTACAAGCACACCTGTATCAAAATAATCAAAAAATCCAATAGAATACAAGTCATCCCAACTTAAAATACGGTACATATCAAAGTGATAAATGTTATATTTGCCGTGGTATTCGTTTACCAAAGCAAAGGTTGGACTTGACACACTGTCATTACTGCCCAACCCCTTAGCAATACCTGTTGTAAGGGCGGTTTTACCCATGCCCAAGCCGCCAAACAATGCTATAACCTCACTGCCCTGTAAGCTTTGTGCAATTTCTTGACCTATTTTAAGGGTATCCTCATAGCTGTAACTGGTGTAAATTTTATTTAATTTATTCATACTATTAGAACAGTCCCGAAATTACGCCGTTTTCATCAACATCAATTCTTTCTGCAGCAGGTACCTTTGGCAAGCCCGGCATTGTCATAATATCACCTGTATAAACTACTACAAATCCGGCACCGTTAGAAAGCTTTATATCACGTACAGTAATTACATGACCTGTTGGCGCACCCAATAAAGCAGGGTTGTCAGACAGTGAATACTGAGTTTTTGCAATACAAACAGGCAAGCTGTTACCGCCCAACTCTACAATTTTAACCAGTGCCTTTTCTGCCTGCGGTGTAAATACGACATTTTCTGCACGATAAATTTCTTGTGCTACTTTCTTAATCTTATCTTTAATTGACAAATCAAGACTATAAATTTGGTTAAATTTATTCTCTTTTTCGCAAGCTTCAACAACCTTTTGTGCAAGGTCTGTACCACCGCTTCCTCCCTTTGCAAACATTTCGGCTGTTGCAAAGTCAGCACCCTTTTCGGTACAATAATTGCGAATATATTCAAGCTCCTCCTCAGTATCTGTTAAGAATTTATTAATAGCCACCACAACAGGAACACCGAATTTTCTCATATTGTCAATATGAACACCCAGATTTACAATACCCTTTTTAAGAGCCTCCATATTGCTTTTTCCTACCTCTGCCTTTGGAACACCGCCGTTATATTTTAATGCACGGCAAGTAGCCACCACAACAATCGCACTTGGTGTTAAACCTGCATAACGGCACTTGATGTCTAAAAACTTTTCAGCACCAAGATCTGAACCAAAGCCTGCCTCAGTAATACAATAATCACCAAGTTTAAGAGCAAGCCCCGTTGCTCTAACCGAGTTACAGCCATGAGCGATATTAGCAAAAGGACCTCCGTGCATAATTGCAGGTGTACCCTCAAGAGTCTGAACCAAGTTAGGCATAATTGCGTCCTTCATAAGTGCCGTCATAGCACCTTCTGCCTTTAAATCCTTTGCATAAACAGGCTTTCCGTCATAAGTGTATGCAACAAGAATTCTTCCAAAACGCTCTTTAAGATCAGTAATATCCTTAGCAAGACACAAAATAGCCATAACCTCACTGGCTACAGTAATCTGAAAAGAATCTTCTCTTGGAACACCATTAATTCTTCCGCCTAAGCCTGCAACAATGTTTCTTAATTCACGATCATTCATATCAAGACAGCGCTTAAATAAAATCTGTCTAGGGTCAATGTTAAGAGAGTTACCTTGATGAATGTGATTATCAAGCATGGCACACAACAGATTATTAGCTGCTGTAATAGCGTGCATATCACCTGTAAAGTGCAGGTTAATATCCTCCATTGGCAACACCTGTGCATAACCGCCTCCTGCAGCACCGCCCTTGATGCCGAATACAGGACCTAAAGAGGGCTCTCGCAAAGCAATAACAGCCCTTTTGCCTATCTTGGCCATAGCTTCACCCAAACCTGCGGTAACAGTTGTTTTACCCTCACCTGCCGGAGTAGGATTAATAGCTGTAACCAAAACCAGCTTGCCATCAGGATTATTTTCTAATCTTTTTGACAGCGATTCATTCAACTTTGCTTTATATCTTCCATAAGGCTCAAGCTCGTTGTCGTTAATTCCAAGGTCTTTTGCTATTTCTGCAACAGGCTTTAGCACAGCCTGTTGAGCGATTTCAATATCAGACAGCAAAGAAAACACCCCCAAAAAAATATATTATAAAGCTATTATATCATAACCCACTGTTGCAACACAAGTAAAAATGCCAAAAAAGGATAAATACTGTAATAACAGCATTTTAATTTCTAGTATTATATAATAAATGTTAAAGGTTGAAACAAATTATGATTTAGCGAACTAACCGTTTGCAACACATTTAAAAGTTTTGATTAAACTTTTTCAAAAGTTTATGGGTCA
>CABRLN010000049.1 GCA_902471875.1 uncultured Clostridium sp. | reverse complement strand
GATCAATAAATTCATAAAAAATTTGTATTATTTTGTATTATATTATACATAAACTGAAGAAAAAGTGTTAACCTATAATATTAACACTTTTTCCAATAAATTCCCTGTGTACACACACTTTTTACACCAAATTGCAGATATATACAAATTTTAGTGAATTTTTTTCATATGGCACTATCTAATATAACATATAAATTTATTTGTATTTGTTTTTTTATTTTTTACGTTTCATATTCTTTTCAAGGATTGTTGTCATTTCTATTTTACCACAAATACGATAAAACGCCTAGTATTTTATCGTATTTTTTTGACAAGTTGAGCACAGTGACTTAAGTTACTGTGCTTTATACTTTAAATATGTTGAATAAAAGTAGTTTTTATGAGTGAAAGTTATATAAAACATATACTATATTTATTATTTTTGTAATATGAAGTACGTCTCTAATTTCTAAATTGTTTATCGCAAAAACACGGTAATTATTTTTTACATGCAAATTTTATATGCAAAAAGCACAACACAAGAATCAAACTCTTTGTGTTGTGCTTTTATGGTGCGGGTGAAGGGACTTGAACCCCCACGTCTGCTGACACTAGAACCTAAATCTAGCGCGTCTGCCAATTCCGCCACACCCGCATATTTGATGTGTAGCCATTGTTCTTACCGAACGCTTACCATTATATAACATTGTGTATTAAATGTCAATACTTTAAAAAAATATTTTACATTATGTGTACGAGAGCATGGTATAAATATTGGTAAATAATTAATGCTGTAAATACAGTATATTTGCTTTAGGAAAAAACTATAAAAATCGCAGAATAAAGGAATTATTGGACGAAAATTTTTATTTACAAATTGACATTAACTATTATCGGTGGTATAGTATAAAGTAAGATTATGTGGCTGTTTATGAGTATAGTTTTAATTTTTTATAACTTTTTTATTGACAGGCAAATTATAATTAGAAATTTCATATTGTATATTATTTAGGAGGATTTTATTGTGAAACATTATAAGGTTGGAATTATCGGTGCAACAGGTATGGTTGGACAGAGATTTGCACTGCTTCTTGAAAATCATCCTTGGTTTGAGGTTGTAGCACTTGCAGCCAGCAAACGTTCAGCCGGTAAAACATATAAAGAGGCTGTTGGTGCTAAATGGGCAATGACTGCTCCAATTCCTGAAAAATTTGCGGATATGGTTGTAATGGATGCTTCAGAGGTTGAGGCTGTAGCTTCACTGGTTGACTTTGTTTTCTGTGCTGTAGATATGAAAAAGGACGAAATTAAGGCTCTTGAAGAGGCTTATGCTAAGGCGGAGTGTCCTGTTATGTCAAACAACAGTGCACACAGACATACACCGGATGTTCCTATGATTATTCCTGAAATCAATGCTGATCATGCTAAGATTATTCCGTCACAAAGAAAGCGCTTGGGTACTAAAAAGGGCTTTATTGCAGTTAAGTCTAACTGTTCGCTTCAAAGTTATGTTCCTGCTGTTCACCCATTGATGGACTTAGGTGTTAAAAAGGTTTTAGCTTGTACATATCAGGCTATTTCAGGAGCAGGTAAAACATTTAAAACATGGCCTGAGATGAACGATAATATTATTCCATATATTGGCGGTGAGGAAGAGAAATCAGAGAAAGAGCCGCTGAAAATTTGGGGACACATTGAAGGTGACCAAATTGTTGATACAGAAGTACCTTCAATTACATCACAGTGTATTCGTGTACCTATTAGCGACGGTCACACAGCAGCTGTATTTGTAGAGCTTGAAAATAAAGCTTCAATGGACGAAATTATTTCAAGATGGGAAAATTATAAGGGCAGAGCACAAGAACTTGAGCTTCCAAGTGCTCCTAAGCAGTTCTTGCATTATTTCACAGAGCCTGACAGACCACAAATTAACAGTGAAAGAAATCTTGAAAACGGTATGGCTGTTTCTATTGGCAGATTAAGAGAGGACACACAATATACAATTAAGTTTGTTTGTATGTCGCATAATACATTAAGAGGTGCAGCAGGTGGTGCGGTTCTAATGGCAGAGCTGCTATGTGCTGAGGGCTACCTTGACGACTAATATCCAAACGGGGGTAATATCTTATGAGTGAGCCTATTTTTACAGGCAGTTGTGTAGCAATGATTACACCAATGAATACAGATGGTTCTATAAACTACGATGAATATGGCAGATTAATAGAATTTCAAATAGAAAACGGTACAGATGCTATTTTGGCTTGCGGAACAACAGGTGAATCAGCTTGCATGGACCACAAGGAGCATTGCAGTGTTATTGATTATACACTGAAGAAGGTTAACGGCAGAGTGCCGGTTATTGCAGGCACAGGCAGCAATGATACAGCTTATGCTATAGAGTTAACAAAAGAAGCTAAAGAGTCAGGGGCAGACGCTGTACTTTCAGTTACACCATATTACAATAAAACATCACAAGCAGGTTTAATAGCACATTTTAATACAATAGCCGATGCAGTTGATATTCCTATGGTTGTTTATAATGTGCCAAGCCGAACAGGCTGTAACATTAAGCCTGAAACATATGTAGAACTTTGCAAACACCCTAATATTGTTGCAACAAAAGAGGCTAATGATAGTGTAGGTGATGCAGCTAAAACACTGTCACTTTGCGGTGACAAATTGACAATGTACACAGGCTGTGATGATTTAACAGTACCTATTATGTCATTGGGCGGCGTAGGTGTAATATCTGTATTTTCAAATATTATGCCTAAAGAAATGCACGATATTGCTCAGCTGTGTTTAGACGGTAACTTTAAAGAGGCTTCAAAAATGCATCTGCATTATTTAGAATTAATGAACGCACTTTTTTGCGATGTTAATCCTATTCCTGTTAAAGCTGCTGCAAATATGATGGGATTTAACTGCGGAGAATGCAGACTTCCTCTTGTATCGTTAAGTGACAGTGTAAATGCACAATTAAAGGCTGTAATGAAAAAATATGGTTTAGTAAAATAATTACAAGAATAAAGGTAGTTAAAAATGACAAAGATTATTTTAAGCGGATGCAGCGGAAAAATGGGAAAGGTAATTGCAAGAGAAATTGAAGCAAGAGATGACTGCAAGGTTATTGCAGGTGTTGATGTTTTTTCTGACAATTCATTTGATTTTCCTGTATATGATGATTTCAGCAAGGTTCAGGAGAATGCAGACGCTATTATAGATTTTTCTAATCCTGCTGTATTAAACGGATTGTTGGCTTATGCAACTGCTAAAAAGGTTCCTGCGGTAATTTGCACTACAGGTTTTTCTAATGAGCAGGTTACACAAATTAAAAATGCTGCAGAGCAGGTTGCAATTTTTTATTCCGGCAATATGTCATTGGGTATTAACCTGCTTATTGAGCTTGCTAAAAAGGCAACGCAGGTTTTTGGCAGTGCTTTTGATGTAGAAATAATTGAAAAGCACCATAACCAAAAGCTTGACGCACCAAGCGGAACAGCTTTAATGATTGCTGACGGTATTTCACAGGTTATGACAAACGAACCACAGTATGTTTATGACCGCCATTCTTACAGAAAGAAAAGAGAGAAGAACGAGATTGGCATACATGCAGTTCGTGGTGGAACAATAGTAGGAGAGCATCAAGTAATTTTTGCAGGTCATGATGAAGTTCTTACTATTACTCATCAGGCTCAGTCAAAAGAGGTTTTTGCTATTGGCTCAATTAATGCAGCCGTTTACTTAAGTAAGAAAAACCCGGGCATGTATGATATGTCAGATATGCTTCAGGGTAAATAAAAGGTTGGGAGTTGTATATAAATGAGTGCGCAAATTGCAGTATCAAACGATATTACACTTGTTACACTGCGTAATGCTCCCGCAGATATGGATTTTATTGCTACAGTATTTGAAGACATAGCGGCTTTAAATATCGATATTGATATGATTTCATTATCTCCGGTTCAGGGCAGTACAACATCAGTGTCATTTACAATTAAGGATGAAGATATAGTAACATTGCTTGGTTATACTTCAAAGCTGAAAGTTAAAAACATAAAGCCGATAGTCAGCAGTGGAAATGCAATAATAAGTTTGATGGATGAGGGTATGGAAGATAACCCGGGCATTGCTGCGAAAATTTTCAGAGCTATTGCAAATTCTAATATAGATTTAAGAATAGTTACAACGTCACAAATTCAGGTGTCAGTGCTTGTAACTGACGCTGTGTTTGAGCAGGCATACGAAGCGTTAAGCAATTGTCTGAATTCATAAATAATGTTATGAAAAGGGTGGTTTATAACCGGTTGTATGCCGGTTGTAACCACCCTTTAATTGTAAAAACGAGGTGAATAATATATGAACGAAAATTTAAACGAAAAGCAAAAAAAGCATAAGGAGTACTTTCCGTATAATAACCGAGAGCTTAGCTGGTTAGACTTTAATTTTAGGGTATTAGAAGAAGCAATGGAACACGAAAATCCTGTTATGGAGCGTGTAAACTTTTTGGCTATAACAGCTTCTAATCTTGACGAATTTTTTATGGTACGTGTGGCAGGGGTGTTAGACCAAATTCATCAAGGCTTAAAAAAGCCTGACCCAAGCGGTTATACACCTCAGGAATTATTTGACAAGCTGGCAGAAAAAATTCACTATTTGGCAAAAAAGCAATATTCTTGCTTAAGCAGGTCAATACTGCCGGAGTTAAAGCAAAACAATATGGTGTTTTCTGAAATAGAAGAATTAAACGAAAAACAGCTTGAGTATATTGAAAAGTATTTTCAGTCAGATATTTTTCCTGTGCTTACACCATTAGCTGTTGATACCAGCCGACCTTTTCCTCTGCTTGCAAATAAAAGTCTTAATATAGCTGTTAGGCTAAAAGACAGTGATGAGGCGTCTGTATTTGCTGTTATTCAGGTGCCGTCAATTTTGCCAAGATTTCTTGAAGTTCCTTCAAAGGGTGAGGAACGTGTTTTTGTAATGCTTGAAAAAGTTATTATGTATAAGCTTCAGGAGTTGTTTGAGCTTTATCGAATTGGAGCTTATTCACCTTTTAGAATAACACGTGACTCTGATTTAGATATTGACGAAGAGGCAGATGACCTTTTGATAGAAATACAAAACTCCATTAGAATGAGAAAACGCGGAAAGCCTGTACGTCTTGAAATTAATAAAAGAATAGACCCTGAGCTAAGAGAATTTTTAGTAGATATGCTTAATGTTACTGAACAAGAAATTTATGAGGTAGCAGGGCCTTTGGACTTGACATTCCTGTCAAAATTCTGTAGAGTTAATGATAGAGCAGACCTTCATTTTAAAACAATAGTTCCTGTTACCCCGCCTGCCGATTTTTACGGTTATGATGATATTTTTGAGGCTATAAGAGTTCGTGACAGAATGGTGCACCATCCTTATGAAAGCTTTGACTCTGTGCTTGAATTTATAAAGAAGTCAGCAGAAGACCCTAATGTACTTGCAATTAAGCAGACCCTTTACCGTGTAAGCGGTAATTCTCCTATTATTGCAGCGCTAAGTAAAGCAGCTGAAAACGGCAAGCAGGTTACAGTACTTGTTGAGCTTAAAGCAAGGTTTGACGAAGAAAATAATATTCATTGGGCAAAAAAGCTTGAAAAGGCAGGCTGTCATGTTATTTACGGCTTAACCGGTTTGAAAACGCACTGCAAAATTTGCTTAATTGTCAGAAAAGAAAGCGATGGTATAAGAAGATATTTGCATGTGGCTACAGGTAATTATAATGACAGTACTGCAAGATTTTATACTGATATTGGTATGTTTACCTGCCGTGAAGATTTTGGTACAGACGCATCTTCTTTATTTAATGTAATTACGGGTTATTCGTTGCCGCCTGAATATAAAAAGTTTGTGGTAGCACCAAGAGGTATGCGAAGATTTTTTGAAGAAAAAATTCAAAAAGAAATCGAAAATCATAACGCCGGTTTACCAAGCGGAATTACAGCTAAGGTTAATTCTCTTGTTGATCCGTCAATTATTAAAATGCTATACTCTGCGTCACAGGCAGGTGTAAGAATTAAGCTTATAGTAAGGGGCATTTGCTGTTTAATTCCTGGATTGGAGGGTTATAGCAGCAATATAACTGTTTACAGTATTGTTGGACAGCTTTTGGAGCATAGCCGTATTTTTAAGTTTGAAAACGGAGGTAATCCTCAAATATATATGGGCAGTGCAGACTGGATGCCAAGAAATCTTGACAGACGTGTTGAGCTTGTTTTTCCTGTTGAGGATGAAACTTTGAAAGAACGCAGTGAGGATATTTTAAAACTAATGCTGAGCGATACAGTAAATGCAAGAATTCAACATCATGATACCTCCTATACTTTAATTGACAGAAGAGGAAAGAGAAGAATAAACAGCCAGATTGAATTTTCAAGGATAGCTAAAAAGGCATTAAAGGAAGCAAAAAAAGAAATTGTTACCAGAGAAATTGGAACACCAAGATTTGCAAACGGAAAATAAAATAAGCGAGGATGATATTGATGAAAAGAGTTGGATTTCTTACAAGCGGCGGTGACTGTCAGGGCTTAAACGCTACTATGCGTGGTGTAGCAAAAGCGTTATATGAGCACCATGGAGAGAAAAATATTGAGATTATTGGTATTTTAAATGGCTATAAGGGCCTAATTCACGGAGATTATAAAAAGATGAAACCTGAGGATTTTTCAGGTATTTTAAGTAAGGGCGGTACAATTCTAGGAACTTCTCGCCAACCATTTAAGCTTATGCGTGTTATTGGTGATGATGGTATTGACAAGGTAGCTTGTATGAAAAAAACATATAAGTACCTAAAGTTGGATTGTCTTGTTATTTTAGGCGGAAACGGTTCTCAAAAAACTGCAAATCTTCTTAGAGAAGAGGGGTGCAATATTGTGTCGTTGCCAAAAACTATTGATAATGACCTTTGGGGCACTGACAAAACCTTTGGTTTTCAAAGTGGAATAAATGTTGCAACATATTGTCTTGATGCAATTCATACTACTGCAACATCTCACAGCAGAATTTTTGTTGTAGAAATTATGGGACATAAAGTTGGTTGGCTGACACTGTATGCCGGTATTGCAGGAGGTGCTGACGTTATATTATTGCCCGAAATTCCGTATAATGTAAAAAGTATTGTAAAGAAGGTTTCTGAAAGAGAAAAGTGCGGTAAGCATTTTTCTGTTATTGCAATGGCTGAAGGTGCTATTCCTGCTGATATTGCAAAGCTGACGAAGAAAGAAAGAAAAGCGGCTATTGCGAAGCAACCAAACGGCACATTTTCTGCCCAGCTTGCTGCTGAAATTCAAGAGGCAACAGGGCATGAAACAAGAGTTACAATTCCGGGGCATATGCAGCGCGGCGGAGAAACCTGTGCATACGACAGGGTTCTTTCAACCAGCTTTGGTGCAGCAGCAGCACAGTTGATTATTACCGAACAATATGGTAATATGGTAGCTTTGCAGGGGGACAAGATTGTACCTGTTCCTCTTTCAGAAGTAGCAGGTAAGCTAAAATGTGTTCCTGTTGATTGTGCTGAAATTCAGTGTGCAAGAGCGGTTGGTATATCATTTGGTGATGAATAATTATTAATTTATGCGGAGAGGTAAATAGGATATGGCAGATACTGAAATTGCAAGAGAAAGAAGACGTTGGTTGCTTTTTGCTCTTCCATTTACATTTACTAAGTATATAATTTATGATAAAAAGCTTGTTATTCAGACCGGGCTTTTAGTTACAAAAGAAAGTGAAATTTTACATTACAGAATACTGGATATGAATTATTCACGTTCTATTATTCAAAAGATGTTTGGCTTGGGAACGATACAATTGTTTTCACAGGATATTACAACCCCTGAGCTTATCATAAAAAACATAAAGCACTCAAGAGATTTTAAAGATACACTTTCGGAATTAACAGAGAGAGAAAAGAGAAGACTTTCTGTACGCCACGGTGAGGTTGTTGGCGGTATGCAGCACCCAATGCACGAACCGCATATGTGTAATGATATGTTGGATAATGATGTAAATGATTATTAAGTAAAAAAATGTTTTTATATCATAAAGATTTATACTTACTTTTGTGGTACTACTTGATTATTTTCAAATTTTATGATACAATATAATAAATTTAAATGAAAGAGGTGTAAAGATGCGTAACTTTTCTTGCAAATAAAGTCAGATAAACAGAAGTGTTCGTATAAAAGAGTATATCTTAACCATTGCAAGAAAGTTATAAGTCTATTCACTCATAATTATATTTTACTACCACTTTGCAGGGTAGTATATTTGTGCTGTGACGAGCTGTAAGAATTGACTTTCTTGCAGCTCTTATTTTATTGTATGAAATAATATGCATATTCAACACTATACTAATATCATAATGAATATTATAAGCTTTTTGTTTATTTTTATGTTATATGGTTTCTGCATAGCGGTGGGTGTCAGTTTTTCTGTTTTGCAGTACTTGTCCTACATAAAATCAGTTTAAAGTTTTACTCATTTTTATATTGATATTAGTTTAGAACTATTTTTATAAAGGAGGTTTTATAATGTCAATGATTAAAATAGAAAAACTTACCTTTTCATATCCTTCAAGCTACGATAATATTTTTGAAGATATTAATTTTCAAATAGATACCAATTGGAAGTTAGGTTTTGTTGGCAGAAATGGCAGAGGAAAAACAACCTTTCTAAATCTTTTACTTGGTAAATATGAGTATAGCGGAAAAATTATATCAGCTGTGCAATTTGATTATTTTCCATATCGTGTAAAAGATAAAAGCAGACTTTCAGAAGAAATATTAATGGAAATATGTCCTATTGCTGAAGAATGGGAGCTTATAAGAGAGTTGTCATATCTTGATGTAGATGCCGATGTACTTTGGAGACCCTTTAATACATTGTCAAATGGGGAGCAGACTAAGGTTTTACTTGCAGCTCTTTTTTTAAACCAAGGACATTTTCTGTTAATTGACGAACCTACGAATCATCTGGATACTAAAGCAAGAGAGATAGTGTCTGCATATTTACAAAAGAAAAAGGGTTTTATTTTAGTGTCGCATGACCGCTGTTTTTTAGACAAATGTGTGGACCATATTTTGTCATTAAACAGAACAAATATTGAAGTGCAAAGCGGAAATTTTTCGTCTTGGTTGTTAAATTTTGAACGACAACAAGAGTTTGAACAAGCAGAAAATGATCGCTTAAAAAAAGACATAAAACATTTGCAAACGGCAGCAAAACGTTCTGCTGTATGGTCTGACAGGGTAGAGGCATCGAAAATTGGTGCAGCAGACAAAGGCTATGTAGGGCATAAGTCTGCTAAAATGATGAAACGAGCTAAATCCATAGAAGCAAGACAGCAACAGAACATTAAGCAAAAGTCAGAGCTTCTTAAAAATAAGGAGAACGCAGAAACGTTAAAGCTGTCGCCGCTTGTTTATCACTCTGACCCTCTTATTTCTTTTTCAGATGTTTCTGTCAGATATAATGGAAACATAATCTGTAATTCTGTTACCTTTGCAGTAAGACAAGGAGAACGTATTGTGCTTAATGGCAAAAACGGAAGCGGAAAAAGCAGTTTGCTGAAGCTTTTATTGGGACATCCGATAGAACATACAGGTACTGTTACCATAAGTTCCGGTCTTGTAATTTCTTATGTGCCGCAAGATACCTCGCAGCTTCAAGGGTCATTGAAAGGTTTTGCAGAAGAACACAATATTGACGAAAGCCTTTTTAAAGCAATTTTAAGAAAGATGGATTTTGAGAGAGTACAGTTTGAAAAAGATATATCAGACTTTTCAGGCGGACAAAAGAAAAAGGTGCTGATAGCAAAAAGCCTTTGTGAGAAAGCACATTTGTATGTGTGGGATGAACCGCTGAATTTTATTGATATTTATTCCCGCATGCAGATTGAACAACTTTTGAAAGATTTTTTACCTACAATGTTATTTGTAGAACACGATAAAGCTTTTCAGAATTCGATTGCTACAAAAGTGATTCAACTATAAAAATTACCTGCTTTGTCTTCAGAATTTATAAGCATTGATTAATATAAACTTATTAATATACAGTGATGCGTATAAGAAGATTATGACTAAAAAATAAAACTGAATTCAGTACTATGAATCCAGTTTTTTCCTAAAATTTTCATATAAAAATTTATAATATGTTATTATATTATTTTTATTGTCTGTATAAATTGGTGTAATTAAACATGTGGGGTAAGGTCATTATCTGAAATTTTGTAGCATAAAATCATTAGACTATCGCTCATATGTACATTTTGTACAACAACGTCGTCATAATCAACAGATAAATCATAATGGGAAAAGTTCCAATAACAGCGTATTCCCAGTGCATATAAGCGTTTAGAAAGTTCGCCTACAGCACTTCGTGGAATACATAAAATAGCTGCCTTGGGGTTGTTCTCTTCACAAAAGCTTTCAATATTGTCTGTACTTTGTACAGGTATTGCGCGTATTTCTTGTCCTATTAAAGCAGGATTTTTGTCAAATATACCTATTAAATCAAAACCTCGCTCTTCAAAAGACATATGTGCTGCAACTGCTCTGCCAAGATTACCTACACCAATAAGTATTGCTTTGTATTTGTTATTTAAACCCAGTATTTGCTTTATTTCGTTGTATAATTGCTCCACGTTATAGCCAAAACCCTGTTGACCAAAGCCGCCAAAGCAGTTAAAGTCCTGTCTTACTTGAGAAGCTGTTGTACGCATTTTTTCTGATAATTCTTTTGAAGAAATTCTTTCTATACCCTGAGCCTTTAATTCGCCTAAGAAACGGTAATAACGGGGTAAACGTTTTATTACCGATGAAGATATATTTTCTTTCCTAGCCATTTAAATCACCATTTCTAAAAATAACTTAGTTGTGTATTTACTAATCTCAATTAGAACAGTTGAAATTATGATTTAGCGAACTAACCGTTTGCAACACCCT
>CABRLN010000048.1 GCA_902471875.1 uncultured Clostridium sp. | reverse complement strand
CAAGACGGCATTGCAGGTAAAAACACAATTACAGCTTTGCGCAATGCTATAAACAGCGAACTTAAAAATGTAAAAAAATCAGTTATTTCAGCAACTATTGATTTGCTGGAAAAGGAAATTTCGTAATGAGTGAAATTGTAGTAGCTTTAATTGGGCTTTTAGGTTCCGGCTGTGGTGCTTTGGCAGGAATTATTATTCAGTCAAAGCTTATCAAATACAGAATTGAACAACTGGAACAAAGGGTAGGGGAACATAATAATTTAATTGCCCGTACCTACGAGAATGAGAAGCAGCTGCAAATTCATAGTGAAAAAATATCGGTGGTAAACCACCGAATATCTGACCTTGAGGAGATGATGAAACAATGACAGAACTGACAGATTTTACGACGATAATTGCTGTGTTGGGGGTATTAGCTTTTTTGGTAAGTGTTATTACACAGGTTACAAAGGAGATGTGGTTTTTAGATAAAATACCAACGGCTTTGCAGGTTACAGTGCTGTCTGTAGTGCTGACTGTAGTTGCTTATTTTGCATATATATCATACAATCAAATACAGGTGCAATGGTATTTTGTTGTAGGTGCTATAATAGGAGGCTTTTTAGTAGCATTTGTTTCTATGTTTGGTTGGAAAAAACTTTCAGAGCTTTTCACACGCTTTAAGAAGAAGTAGTATATTATATGTATCTATAGAATAATAAAAACAACGGCTGACTTACGCTATCTGTAAGTCAGCCGTTTATTATGTCAGACTATTATTTGATTAACTTAATTTGTCAAATCTACGAATAAACTTGTTACCGCATTCTACCAATTCAATAAACATATCGTAAGGTCTTACCCAATACTTATGGGTTTGAACGTCCATATAAACTACAAGCTTTTCACCGGTTTCGGTATGTTCTGCAACTGAAATTATTTCGTATTCGTTACCTTTAAAGTGACGGTATCTGCCGGGAGTAACTTCAGAAAGAGGCATTACCATTTCAACAACAGGTGTGTTTTCGTCTACAACAGGCTCGGTGTTTTCAGTAGCTTGTGTAACAATGTCAGGTTTATCATTAAAATTTATTGAAAATTCACCGTTATTCATAACAAGAATTCTTGAACTGTTGCCGTTTATAGGAATACGTACATAGCCCGTATTGTCAAAGCTGTCGCCTGTTAAAGCGTCTGTCAGCTTGCTAAAGCCACCAACTGCGTTAAATTCAACATTTGCACAGCTGCTGCTAAGGTTAAGTGCAATATACACTGTTTGATTGTTATATGAGCGAGAAAATACTAGCTGTTCATTTCTGATGTATTCGTTGTTATAGTTTCCAAATTGTAAAGCTTCTAAAGACTTGCGGATATTACCCAGCTTTTTCAAGTAACTGTTAAGGTTTTCGTTTGCATTATTAATTTGCCCCAAATTAATTTCAGGGCGCAGTGCGTCATCACTGGTGTTTGTTCTGCTGCCATTAATGCCCCATTCACTGCCATAGTAAATTGAAGGCACACCAGGCATACAGTACATTATTGTGTATGAGTTTTCAAGGTGATTTTGTTCTTTTAAATGACTTGCAATTCTGTCAACATCGTGGTTGTCCAAAAAGTTATATAGACATAGGTTTTGGTAAATACCGCCTTGTGCAAACTGCCTTTGAAGAGAATGTGCAATTTCAAAATAATTGTGGTCATTATGTGAAGAATAAATGCCCTTGTAGCATTCATAGTTGGTTACAGAGTCAAGAGCTTCATTGTTTGCCCAACGGTTATAGTCCCCATGAATAATTTCGCCCATCAGCCAAAAATCATGTCTTTTGCCTTTGCAAAATTCCTTTAGCTTTTTAAAAAAGCCAAGGTCAACACAGTCGGCAGCATCTAAACGTAAGCCATCAATGCCAAACTCATCTATCCACATACCTACAGCATTCAGCAAGTGTTCAACAACATACGGATTATGAAGGTTTAGCTTAACAAGGTCGTAATGTCCGCTCCAACCATCATACCAGAACGGATCCCCCATAGGACTGCTGCCGCCAAAGTTAAGGTTTTGAAACCAATCACAGTGTACAGAGTTTTGTCCATGTTGCTGTACATCTTTAAAAGCCCAAAATTCTCTTCCTACATGGTTAAATACACCGTCAAGTATAATTTTTATGCCGTTAGCATGCAGAAGATGGCATATTTTTTTAAATGAAGCGTTATCGCCAAGTCGTTTATCTATTTGGTAGTAATCTTTTGTATCGTAGCCATGCTTTGAGGACTCGAACACAGGTCCAAAATAAATTGCATTAATATTTAATTCTTTTAAATGTGGAATCCAGTCAATAACTTTGTCTAGCCTGTAGTTTTGACTTCCGTCATTGTACTGTGGAGCTCCGCAAAAGCCTAAAGGATAAATGTGGTAAAATATTGATTTGTTTACCCAGCTTGTCATAAAAATCACCTTACTAAAAATATCATTTGTATTGCCGCATACTTTATGCAGAAAATATGTAAAATAATTACCAAAGTTATTCTATCATACTGTTAAACAAATTGCAAGAACAAATTGTTTAAATTGTATAAATATTTTTTATTTTTATACGAAGATGTGTTAATTGCAACCAATAAAGAGGAATTTATAAATTGTTCTTAAGAGTAATACAAAATTTACTAGAGAATCTTATCCACTTTTTAGACAAAGATTAGAAAAAATATACATGCTTAATGTTATATTTTTAGATACGCTTCTGTTACATTACAAAATAAAATAACGGCAACATTTCATATTGAAGTGTTGCCGTTATTTTAATAAATTTATTAAGCTTCATTATGCTCTCTTATTTCTTCTTCTTCTTTTCTTTTAAGAGCCCTTACTGCAATGGTTTTAATTGTTAAGGAAATGCACAATGCAAAAATAATAAGATAAATAATTATTGCCAGCATTGCACCTACAGCAAGGGTAGGAGAAAACTGAGGAAGTAAAAAGGTTATGCAAAAAATTCCTGCAAATGCGCATACGCAACCTATAAAGCATTTGACACAACTGTGTTTGTCAAATGAAGCAAATAAAAATCCTACTATAGGAATAACTGCAAATATAATTGCAATTAATCCCAATTTAACCCATCGCATATCTTCGGAGTTCATTCCAAAAATAAGCTGCAAAATAGTTTTGCTGTAGTAGCCGTCTTCACCAACCATTGCAATGTATGGTGTAGCCAGTAAAATTATTTCAATAATAAACAAAACGCAGGTGGTAAGTCTAAGGGGTTTTGTACGTTTATCTTCATTACTTTTGAATCCGTTACTCAATTATGTCATCTCCTAATAATTATTTACGTAAATCACCATATGTTTTTTTGTAGTCCTTTATTGCCTGGGAAATAATCTGCTGTGCTTCGGCGGCGCCCTTTACGTCTTCAACTTCTGTGTATTTATCAGAAGTTTCAAGGGTTTTATATACCTTAAAAAAGTGGCACATTTCTTTAAAAATATGTTGTGGCAGCTCTGAAATGTCTTTGTATGAATTATAGGTAGGGTCGCTGAAAGGTATAGCAATAATTTTTTCATCATTGTAGCCGGAGTCTATCATTCTTATGTAACCAATAGGATAACACTGAATAAGTGTTCCCGGGTACATTGTTTCACTGCACAGTACAAGAACATCAAGCGGGTCAAGGTCGTGTGCGAATGTACGCGGAATAAACCCGTAATTAGCCGGGTAACGTGTAGAAGTATGCAGAATCCTGTCTAATTTTAGCAAACCTGTTTCTTTGTCAAGCTCATATTTGCTTTTGCATCCCTTTGGAATTTCAATGTATGCCTCAAAATCATTTGGTGTAATTCTTTCAGGACTTAGGTCATGCCATACGTTCATAATACAATTTCTCCTTTAATACGAGTATAAGATAGTTCTTTGGAAATTATTTTAAAAAATTATAACATACCTATATTCTATTGTCAAAATAAATGCCCTAAGCATATGTTTACAACTTGTCACATAAAAATTACTAATTAAATATAGGATGTGATTTGTATGAAAAATGAAAGATATGACAGTATTGAATATAATGACGAATGGCAAAGTGTTCCTGTAGTGCGTGCAGAGCCTGTACAGGATATTGCATATGATGATGACCCCTATGAAGAAGATGAATTTCCGTATGATGAAGACTATCAGCAGGAAAACGGTATATATCAAAGCTTTATAAATAAAAAAAAGAAAACAAATACGGCACCTCAACCGGTTATAAAGCTGCAGTTTTTAATTGCGATTATAGCAGTCGCAGGTGCGTTTTTGCTGAAAAATTTTGGTGGAGAACTTTACACAATTGTAAGTGAATGGTATTTTAAAAATCTTAATAATTCTCTCGTCGTTTCATTAATGCCTACCGAAGAATCTGCAACACAAACGGCAACTATGGTTTCGACAGCAACCGATGAGCCAACCTCAGAATCAGACACTATACAAACAACTGATTTAACAACAAACTCATCTTGGCAGCCGACGCAGCCGGATAATGTAACAGAACCAAGTAACGAACAGTATGTGCCTACAACTGCCGGTATTTTAGACAACGATACGGAGTAATTATGAGTTTTAAAATGTTTGGTGTAAATCTGGAGCTTTCATACCCTTTAGCGGCAGGACTGGCACTGCTGCTTATTTTTGACCCAACAGGTATGGCAGCCTGTTGTTTAGCTGCTTCGGTTTGTCACGAATTAGGTCATATTTTTGCAATGAAACATTACAATACTAAAATAGAAAACATTAAGTTATCAGTATTTGATATTAATATTATTGACATAAAACAGCATCAAAGAGGTATAAAGGCTGAAATAATTATTTGTTTAAGTGGTGTGTTTGTGAATATTGTGTTATTTTTGTTGACTATTGCAGTGTATAATTGGTATAATTTATATATACTTAAATATTTTGCCCTTGCTAATTTATCATTGGGCATATTTAACGCACTTCCTGTAGAGTCTCTTGACGGCGGTAATGCCTTGGAGATGATTTTGCAAAGAAATTTTTCTGATAAAACTGTGTATTTTGTTACCCTGTTTGTGTCTCTTGCTTGTGTAATTCCTCTTGGTTTTACAGGCTTTATAGTTTTGCTTAACTCTCCTTACAATTTTACTATGCTGTTTGCATCACTCTATTTAATAAGTGTAATTATATTTAAACGTAAGAAGTATTTTTAAGTCAACATTTCATAATTAATATCTTGTATTGTAATTATACGATGTTGGCTTAACATGAATAATCTTTAGCGGAGGATAAGATTTTGATAAATAAGGACGTTGAAAAATTATTGTTAAAAGTTCAAAAACCCGGCAGATATGTTGGGGGTGAAATGAACAGCATTATAAAAGATAAAAATAAGGTGGATGTAAGGTTTGCTTTTTGCTTTCCTGATGTTTACGAGGTGGGTATGTCTCACCTTGGTATGAAAATTTTGTACAGTCTTTTTAACAGCAAAGAGCATATATGGTGCGAACGTGTGTTTGCACCATGGATTGATATGGAGGAGCTAATGGTAAAAAACAATATTCCTCTGTACGCTCTTGAAAGCGGCGACCCTCTTTCAGATTTTGACTTTATCGGTTTTACATTACAATATGAGCTTAGCTTTACCAATATTTTAAATATGCTTAAGCTGGGCGGCATTCCTATAAAAACTAAGGACAGAACAAAATTGAAAAATATTGTTTGTGCCGGTGGTCCGTGTGCATGCAATCCCGAGCCCATTGCAGATTTTATTGATTTGTTTTTTATTGGAGAAGGAGAGGAGGTTGACCTTGAGGTTATTGAACTATACCGTGAATGTAGAAAAAATGGTGACAGCAAACAAGCCTTTTTAGAAAAAGCAGCACAAATTAAGGGTGTTTATGTGCCGTCACTGTATAAGGTTGAATATAACAGTGATAATACTGTAAAAACGGTTACAGCTATGCACAATGCACCGCAAAAAATAGAAAAACGCCTTATGATGAATATGGATGACTGTTACTATCCTGAAAATTTTGTTGTACCTATGATAGAAATTGTACACGACCGTGCAATGGAAGAAATTTTTAGAGGTTGTATTCGTGGTTGTCGTTTTTGTCAGGCAGGCTTTTTATACAGACCGGTACGTGAAAAATCCGCAGAGGTTATTAATAATCAGTGCAAGGTGTTATGCAGTAATACTGGCTATGACGAAGTTTCATTGTCATCGTTAAGCTCAAGCGACTACACGAAAATTGAAGAGCTTTTAGGCAAGCTTACAGAATGGTCAAAAAATGAAAAGGTAAGTATATCTTTACCCTCGCTGCGTGTTGATGGCTTCAATGACGAAATTATATCAAAAATTAAAACAGTAAGAAAAAGCGGTTTAACCTTTGCGCCCGAGGCAGGAACACAACGTCTGCGCAATGTTATTAATAAAAATGTTCTTGAGGACGAGCTTATGGAAACCTGTTCAAAAGCGTTTAACGGTGGTTGGACAAAGGTTAAGCTGTATTTTATGATAGGCTTGCCAACAGAAACTGATGAAGATGTTTGCGGTATTGCTGACTTAGGTCAAAAGGTTGTTGATGCTTATTATAAATGCGAAAATCGCACAAAGGGTAAGGGTGTAAGTGTAACCCTTAGTACCTCAAGCTTTGTGCCAAAGCCTTTTACACCGTTTCAGTGGGAGCCTCAGGATACGGAGGAGTCATTAAAGGCAAAGCAGAAGCTTGTAAAAAGCAGTATAAAAACAAAGAAAATTACCTACAACTATCACGATTCCAGCACCAGCTTTTTAGAGGCTGTTTTTGCAAGAGGAGACAGACGTCTGTGTAAAGTTATGGAGCTTGCCTGTCAGCGTGGTTTTCATTTTGACGGTTGGGGCGACTGTTTTAGCCTTGATAATTGGTTACAATTGTTTAAAGAGTGCGGCATAGATCCTAAATTTTATGCAAACCGCAAACGTAGCTTTGATGAGGTTTTGCCATGGGACCACATTGACTATGGTGTAACAAAAGAATTTTTAATTAATGAATGTAAAAAAGCATATAACAGTGAAACTACATTTAACTGCCGTCAAAAGTGCAGTAATTGCGGTGCTAATAAATGGAAAGGCGGTGTTTGCTTTGAAAAACGTAAGAGTATGGTTTAAAAAAGACGGTGCTACCCGCTATATTTCGCACCTTGACTTAAATAGAGTTATGACAAGAGCACTGCAGCACAGCAAACTGCCAATATGGCACACAGAGGGTTTTAATCCCCATCCGTTTATCACATTTGCTCTTCCTCTTTCGTTAGGCTTTAGAGGTGTTAAAGAAAATATGGATATGCGTTTGCTGGAGGATATACCATATGAACAAATTATAGAAGGTCTTAATAATAGCCTTCCTGAGGGCATAGAGGTTTATAAGGTTACAGAGCCTGTTATGAAACCCGGTAAAATAGCTTTTGGTAAATTTGACATTAAGCTAAGTAGTGACGACACCACACCCGAAAACCTGTTTTTTATGATGCGAAACATGTTTGCACAGGAGGCAATACAGGTTGAAAAGCACGGAAAAAAAGGTGTAAAAATAATAGATATTAAGCCTCAAATTGGCAACTATACCCTAGAAAAGTTGGAGGATTGTGTAAGACTTGTTATTATGCTTCCGGCAGGTAGTGTAAACAATGTTAACCCTTCATTGCTGGTAACAGCGCTTGAAACTATAAATAACATAAGCGTTTATTCAGACATTACAAGACTTGATGTTTTTGACGGGGAGGGTAACCCCTTTGAATAGCAAATTTACTACAGTTTTGTTAGACGCAGACGAAACTGTGCTTGACTTTCACACAGACGAGCGTAACGCACTAAAAAATACTCTTAATGAACTTAATTTACAGTGGACAGAAGAGTTGAATAATGTTTATCTGCAAGAAAATTTACGTCAGTGGAAGGCTTTTGAACAAGGCAAGGTTACAAGACAGCAGCTTTGGCGGCTAAGGTTTGCAAACTTTTTTGAGCGAACAGGTCTTAAAACTAATGTTGACCTTGATACAGTTAATAATATTTACCTTAATTACCTGGCACAGGGCGGTACGCTTATTCCGGGTGCCTGTGAATTTATTAAAAGGTTGAAGAAATTTGCAAAGGTTTACATCACCACTAACGGCTTAACTGTTTCTCAAACAGGCAGAATGAAAAACAGCGGATTGGACAGGCTGGTTGATGGTGTGTATATTTCGCAGGATATAGGCTACAGCAAGCCGTCAAAGGATTATTTTGATTATATTTTTAATCAGCTGAATATTGCTGACAGAAGCAGAGTAATAATTGTTGGAGACTCGCTAACATCTGATATGCAAGGGGGTAAAAATGCAGGGATTGTAACCTGTTTGTACAATCCAAAGGGTGATGCTACCAATAATCCTTTATGTGACTTTATTATTAGAAGCTATGACGAATTTTTCAGCCTTGTTTTGTAGTATATACAAATAAAAAATGAATTGTGATTTACCTTGCCGGCTTCTTATAATACATAATGTTTCTTAGTAATATCATTCTATAATTTATGTCATTTTAAATTAAAAAATTAATATAAGGGGGCACTATAATGAATACTCATTTAATACAAGTAGAAAACCTTACCAAAATTTACGGCAAGGACTTTAAAGCAGTTGATAATGTAAGCTTTCACGCTGACAAGGGTGAGGTTATTGCCTTTGTAGGTGACAACGGTGCAGGTAAAACAACGGTTATTAAATGTATAACAGGTATTTTGCAGGCAACAAGCGGAAGCATAAGGATTTGCGGTAATAATGCAGACAAAAGCATTGAAGCTAAAAAGTGTATTGGCTATACAGCAGACAATCCTGATTTTATGCTAAGGCTTACCTGTAGAGAATATTTAGAGTTCTTAGGTGATGTTTACGGACTTGACAGCGAAACTCGTAATGAAAATATTGATATGCTTACCAAACGCTTTGAAATTGAAGATGTTTTGCCAAACAGGCTTGATTCCTGCTCTCATGGTACAAGACAAAAAATAATGGTAACGGGTGCTTTAATACATAATCCTCCTGTATGGATTTTAGACGAGCCTATGACAGGACTTGACCCGCAGTCAGCATACCGGTTGAAAAAAATGATTCGTGAACATGCAGACAACGGCAACTGTGTACTGTTTTCAACTCATGTGCTTGACACTGCCGAAGAGTTGTGTGACAAGGTTATTATTATTCGCAAGGGTAAGGTGGTTTGTTTTGACACTGTTGAAAATTTAAAGAAAAAGTACGGTGGTTCTTCACTTGAAGACAGCTATCTGAAGATAGTAGGTGATGACAATGACTGAAAGCTTAAACAAAATTAACCTGCTTACTAAAGCGTTGCTAAAAAATTCTACAGCCGACAACGATCCTACAAAGCACAAGGGGCTAAAGATTGCCGTAACAATTATAGGCAGCAGTATTATGATTTTGTGTGCAGTTATGGTGGGGTATTTTACCCATTTGCTTACTGTGGCAGTTAAACTGCTAAATGGAAACGGTACCGAGGCGGCACAGCTTATAATGTACTTTATAAGTATTTTTGGTGCAGTGTTTGGCGTAAATGTTATTTGCGGTTTGCTGTATTTTTCAGTGGATATGTCAAGACTGTTGCCTTATCCTTTTAAGCCTGCCGAAATTTGTATGTCAAAATTTACTGTAGGCTATTTGCAGGAAAGTATAATGGAGTTTTTGGTTGTAGTAGGCATTTTATCAGGCTATATGATTGCTGATGGGGTAACGGTGCTTGGTGTAATATTTGCCGTTTTTGGTGTGGTACTTCTGCCGGTTCTTCCGCTTTTTTACTGTGGTTTATTTTCCATTATAATAATGAGTTTTACTAAAAAAGTTCGTTCGGCTAAAAGCATACATTTAGTTTCAACTTTATGCGGTGTTGTTTTTGTACTTGTATTTGCAGTTTCTCTTTTACAGCTTGACAATATTACAGCTGAAAGTTTTATAAACAGTCTTGCAGAAGGAACAAATGTGTTTATGAACATAATGCAGTATGTATTTTTTACTGTACCGATGCTTTGCTTTGCCATAAGCCAACAGAATATTTTATTGTTTATTGCATTTGTAGCAGTGCATTTTGTTATGTGGCTTGTTATTTATATGTTGTCGTCAAAGCTGTATATGTCAGGTGTTTCTGCCGTTTTGTCGTCGGGCAAAAAGCAAATTTACTCTGACAAAAAGCATGAAAGCCACAGTATGTTTACTGCATGTCTGCAAAGAGAGGTAAAAACACTGTTGCGTACTCCAACATATATAATGAACTGTGTTGCACCTAATGCGTTGCTGCCTTTAGCAGGACTGATTATTTTATGCACGAACAGCGGCGGTGTCATACAACAGCTTGTAAACAGTATGCAGGCACCAGACACCGTGATTTTGTTGGCGGTTATAATAGCTTCGGTTCTTGTTAGTGCAATGAGCGGTATTTCATCGTCTGCTTTCACTCGTGAGGGCAATCACGCTGACTTGTTAAAATATATTCCTGTTCCGTATAAAACACAGTTTAACAGCAAGCTGGTAACAGCTTTAATTTTCTCATTGCCTGCTTGTGTAGTAGGAATTGTGCTTGTATGTGTTGCAATTAACACAGGTGTAACGCTTATGATAATGTGTATATTTGGTTCAGCTTTGACAGTGGTATGTACAGTTTATTCAGGTATATTATTTGATGCACTGCACCCGAAATTTGTGTGGGATGACGAGCTTTCGGCATTGCGTGGTAACATGAGCACTTTTTTGCATATGGCTGTTGCCATTGCCGTAAGTATTGTGTTAGCAGTACTATATTTTGTTTTCAGCAGCTTGCTGATTGCTCCTGTTGTGTTGGCATTGTTACTTGTTGTAACAGCTGTTTTAGCAGTTTATGTTCCAAAACGAACAATACAGTTAATTGAAGAAATGGAAATTTAATGGTACAATAGGGTATGCTGCAATGTATGGTATACCCCTATTGCTGTATATTTTAAAACTCTATAATAAAAATTAAATTATGATTTAGCTTACTGCTAAAAACAATAAAACAATTGAACTGACAAACTTTAACTAGAACTAACCAGAGAATGTACTGTTACTAACGTAGATCCAAGGTCACTGACCTTGGTCGTTTAAGGT
>CABRLN010000047.1 GCA_902471875.1 uncultured Clostridium sp. | reverse complement strand
TTCCATGTCATTGTCATATTGTCACGGTATTTTAGCGGATTGCCTATACTGTCATAGGTAATTTCTTGTCCGTCATAATTGGTGAGTTTATCTTTCCAGTTAGAATCTTCATATGAATATTCTTTATATTCCGATTTGCTCGGTCTTCCTATGCTGTCAAAATCTGAATATATATTTTCTTCAACTATGTTTCCGCCTGCGTCATAATAATATGAATATGCCTTATTGTTTACATAATCTCTGACATAATCCAATTGCTTAAGCTCATCATAGCTATATTGATACAATGCAGTTTCTGTACTGCCTGACTTTAATTTAATGTCTGTAATATTGCCGTTTGTGTCGTAGTAATAAACATAGGTTTTGCCGTCTATAATTTCTGAACGGATTTTTGTGGTTCTATACTGTTCAGAACCCGATGTATTTCTTTCAGACAGCCAGTAAACATATTTTGTTTCGATATTTCTTTCGGTATTCAAGCTTATGCTTGTATTTCTGCTAAGTCCGTCATAGGTGTAGGTTACTTCTCTGCCACCGTTTAAAACATACTTTTCAAGCAAGTTATCCTTACCATAGGTATAGCTATGTTTAATAGTGCTTTCTTTGCTTTGGCTTACCAGCTTTGTAACATTGTTGTTTAAATCATAAGCATATTCAAAGCCTGAAAGAAAGCGATTTTTAGTACCGGACAACGACGTGTCTATAGTACTTTGGCGTACAAGTCTGCCTGTTGTGTCGTAATCGTAGAAAAATTCACGATTGTTAATTAAATCATTACCACGTATAATAGCACCGCTTTTGTCACTGTACCATTTAAATGCTGTTTTGCCGTTATATCCAATAGTTTTAATATTACCGTAACTGTCATAGCTGTAGTTTATATATTGACCCGTGCCATAAGTAACCTTTTGCAATATACCGTTATTTGCACCATAGTCAAAGCTTGTTAACACCTGACTGCCTACTTTATTTACAGTAGTGTTATTAAACTTGTCATACTCAATATTATAGCTTGTGTCATTTCTGTTAATTTTTGTCAACAGATTGCCCGCTGATGAATAACTGTAGTTGTTGCTGACAGTAATGTTTTCTGAATTGACTGTTTGTGAAGCACTTAATAAATTACCATTATTTGTGTTATAACTGTAACTTATTGTTGTATTTGTGTCATTATCGGTTACGCTGTCTAAAAAGCCTGTAGTTGTGTTGTAATTATATGTGTCTGAGCGTCCGTCTTGGTCACAGGTCTTTGTAACAAATCTTCCATTGGCAGAATATTCAACATCTGATTTTAACGACATAGTTCCTGCGGAATTTTTAGCTTCAAGTGAAGTAGCTAATCCCCTTGCATTATATGCATAATTATAAGTCATACCTCGTTGACTGGTTGCTTTTGTCATATTGTGGTTATTGTCATAAGTATATGTATAAGCATAGCCTTTAGGGTCAACTGACTTAGTAAGATTTGAATTTGAATATTCCATTTTTGACTGCTGTTCAGCATTTGATACAACTGAAACAAGCTCTCCATCACTATTATAAGTATAGCTTTGGGTAGCGTCCTTTATGAGCTGAATATTATCAAAATATACCTTATTTGCTTGTAAGCTGTAATTTAAATAAACAGTTATGCTTACAGGTGTTTTCTTTGCTGATGTACCATCGGACAAATTAAAGGTTGCGGTAGCGTACTGCCAAGCACTGACAGAGCGATTAAATTCAGCTGGCTTGCTTACAAACTTTGATGTGCCGTCGCTGAATTTAATTTCTATCGAAATTTTGAATTTTCTTGCGTTATTATCATCTTCAGGAACAGCGTTAGCTTTTGCCCAACCGCTTACTATGTAAGTGTCATCTTCATTACCGCTTACAGGAACAGTTTGATACAGCCATTTTTGTTTATCAGCTTGACCTGTAATCATAAAAGAAGTACTGCTGTTAAAATACTGAGCCGTTGAATAATAATCCGTTGAAGAATTACTTGTTAAATTATTTCCGTACCAATATGTTGGAATACCGGTAGATGTACTAACAAGCTCCATTCCTGAATTTTGAAGCATATTATAGTTGTTTGCAGTAGTTCCTTCTTCAAGCTGAACTCCGTCAAAATATGCAGTTCCTGTTGTACCCCTTACTGCCAGATTTATTCGAGTATAATCTACATCTGTAGGAACAGTAAAGGTTACAGTAAGCCTTCGCCAACCACCATTAACATTCGTATCGGTAGTGCCTGTTAAATGCTCAGAATAATTGTTGGTCCATGTGCCATCGTTATGATATACACCGGCACCAATCATAGCACCAACATCATTACTTTCACTTTCTACTATACCGCTTGTTTTAACATATGCCGACAATGTATATGTTTTACCCGCTTTTACTATAGTGTTAGAAACATCTTGTAAAACTCTTGCCCTGGTGTCCTCAGTACAAGCAGTTGATGTTATTTGTAAAGACTTCTGTCCAAAATAACGCTGAGAAGAAGAATAAGAAGCTGTAAATGTTGAATTGCCATTCCAAGAAGCAGATGTCCAGTTAGCAGATGTTTCAAAATTATGATTTTTAAGTAAATTTTCGGTATTTGAAGGTGTTGCATAGTTCGTTGTAGAACGGTTAAGCTGTTTTATATTGCTGTTGTCAGAATTAACCTCTCCTGCAGTATAGGAATATGCTGACGCACCCATTTCTTTGCCATTAGCTAAACGATTTGACACAGAAATAGTTCGTCCAAAATTGTCAAATTGGTATTTTGAAATGCAGTCATCTGAATTATTAAAAATACCATCTACACCTGCTGAGCGAATTGCAGTAACATTATAATCAGAACGAGTAAATGTAATTTTTTGTCCTGCCGTACTATCAGCAGCATATTCCTGAATTTCAGACACCTGTTTTCCTTTTGATAGTGCAGTATATGCAAATGTTACCTTATATCCGTCAATATCGGTAATACTTGTTATTGAACCTTCACTGTCATAGGTAAAACTAATTTTAGTATTATCAGGATTTACTATTTGTGATAACTTGTTGCCGCTGTATATAAATTTTTTTGTTCTTCCTGCATGGTCGGAGATTTGAGTAATGTAGTTATTGCTGTTTCTGCTCATATTGAGTTTTAACGCTGAAGCATCTTGAACAGATAATATAACGTTGTCAGTAGTATTACTAGAGTACAGCGTTGTATTTCCGTTTGGGTCAATAGAGCTGTATAAATTTCCGCTTTTATTAAAATTCTGTTTAGCACCTTTTTCGTTTGTTATGGTGTAATAGCTATTTGTGCTGGATTTATCTAAAGTAAGTTCTAACTTTAGCCCATCTTCATCTTTATATGTGGTTTTGTTGTCTTTGGTTTCTTTTATAAAATAGTGGTCTGTACCATCGCCGTCAGTATAAACATATGGGTACTTTTCGGCACTGTCACCCGTTAAACCAAATTTTGATGACGGCAGCACTGTTTGCTGTATATTTAACCTCCAGCCCAAGCCTGTATATGGTGCAGACTTATTATATTTTTCATTTGCCATATAGTTATTAAATACATGCTGAACATTTGTGGAATAGTTTCCGGTTGTAGACATGTCATTAGTTATAAAGGTTAAATTACCTGTATAATCGTTAACATAAGCGGTGCCCGCTGTACCAACCGAAAAGCTTGAATATGTCCAGTAATCTTCAATGCCTTTATTATTTCTATATGTTAATTGAAAAACAGGCCTTGGAGTAGAAGTTGATGGGTATGACCCGGAATAAAAAGCTGCACATTGATCATTTTCACTTTCGTCAAGAGGCTTTAACATAATGCCATAATTTGATGTACCATTATACCATTTTTTTACTATATTTGTCACGTTCCAGTCATGCCAAGCATCCGGATCATTTTTTACAAACTTTTCGTAATCTAAAACCGTTGAACCGTATGACGCTCTGTTATTCCATGTAATGGTATTTTGCTCCCAATTGGAGGTTACTTGATATGCACCAACATACATATCGTGGTAAAAGCCATTCATATACAAATGCATATTTAATCTGGCATCTACAATCATATCACCTTTTCCTAATTTAGGAAGCTCGTTCAACTTAATGTATGTTCTATAATTACCGCTGCCATATGTTCCTGCATAGACAGTACCGGTATAACCGCTTGAACTGCCATATCCATAACTGGTATTCGGGTGGCTGTCATCAACATATGCACAGGATGTTTTTCGCCATTCTTGACTGGTAATAAAAGTAGGATCGATAGTTATAGGATATGATCGATTTTCGTCTAAAATCCATTCTCTATCTGCCTTTAGTTTTACAGTTAATTCGTCATTCTTTTGACTGACTATTTCCAAATTTAACTGCGTACTTGCATTACCCTCTGCATCTGTCATATATGGTGCAGTAATAATAAAAACAATTTCATTTTTATTATTAACTAATTCAATAGTTTTATCATCTTTTGAGACAGCTAATAAATTTTTAAATTTGTATTGCATTTCAAATTCTGTATCAACATTGCTGCTGTTTAGTATTATATTTTCTTTTACTCCCAAAGGTGTTACAAAGCACTGCAAATCTATATTATTAAAAATATTTTTATAAACTGCTTCAGAAATAAGTTTTTTCTTTGCAAGAAATTTATCATTACCTAATAGTTCTTCATCATTTTCAATAATATTCATTTTACTTTTATTTGTTTTATTATATCCCCAACTAATTTGATAATCCTCAAACTTTACCTTAATCATATTGCTCTTTTTTGATTTTTTAGCAAGTTTGATATCAATATCACTTTTTTTATTGCTGTATTCAGGTTCTTCATCAGAATAATTGACATTGTCTGATTGTTCAGAGAGTACTATACCTTCTGTATCTTCTGTATCTTCTGTATCCTCAGTATACAGTTCAGTTGGGCATTCAGTTGGAACAATATCTAAATAATTAGCTCTGTCAGTAGACAAAACTGTTGTTCCTGATGACTGATTCTGTGGAACGGGTGTTGTTTCGTTTTTTTGTTCCAAAGCAAAAGTTTCACCCTCATCTAAAATTTTCTGATTAGGAATAACTAAATCAAAAGAAAATTCAGTTGATGTCTCTGTTACTCCTGTTGCTTCAATTACAGTAACAGAAGTATCACTATAAATTTCAGTACCTAATGTTGCATCAATTTTGCTGTAATCAGCATTAGACAAATTTTCTTCAGAAATAGAATTATCATATTCTATCCATTCGTTTTCATCATTTTTAAAATGAATAGGATACTCATATTGTGCAATAAGAGTGCTACCGTCATTCATACGAAATTGCTTTGTATATTGGCTTCTTTCTGATATAATTTCGCTAACAATACTTCTATTCATATTACCCCCATATTCAAGTTCAGAATATTCTTCCTGTTGAAATTCAGAACCAATTGCAGTATTGTTATTGATTTCTGCGGACATGTTAATTGCCGCAGTTTGTATAGGTCCTACAAATACTAAGCTTATTGATAAAATCCAAGATAATAAAACAGATGTTATTTTTAACAAACCTTTCATATAAATTACCCCTTATATTTATATTTTTAAATCAAAAATGATTAAAGAAACATTGTTATCACCTTCTAACAAGTGCCATAAAACTAAAACAGACAAATAATTAAACAATGTAATAGCAATATGTTATTTTTAGCTTGTAATATATTAGCAATATTTGCTAATGTCTTACATAATTATATATAACACTTACATTGATTTTTGTCAATGCGTTGTATATTTAGAAATATATAATAATAGGTCATTTTATCAATCTAAATAATTACTTAATAATACATTAATGGTTTTTTATAATATATTTATATATTTCCTAACTTATTACTATATTTATAGTTAATAAAACTAAGTGATGTATTCATTTTATAACTTTACAATAAAAATATTTAAAATTAAAAAACACATAATAATATGCAGTATCTTTTTACTTCTATAAAACAAAAAGACTGCATTAATGAAATATAAAATAAAAGAAAGTAATATAGCATATACTGATATGAAGTTTTATTAAAAGATAATATGAAAATTTATTAGTAATGGAGTTGATTAGCATGAAAAAAGCAGTATTAATAAAAAATATAACATTGTTTATAGTAGGTTTTTGTTCATACATAACTATTGAGTCTTGTTTTAGAGGATATAGCTATTTTCTTATGGGGATTTGCGGTGGAATATCCGTTGTAATAATTGATAAACTTAATAGCAAAATATCTTGGAACATGGATATATTACTGCAGGGATGTATTGGCAGCATAATAATTACTGCAATGGAGTTTACAATGGGGATAATATGTAAAATATATGCTTTTGAACCTATGTGGGATTATAGTAACATGTGGATGAATTATGATGGTATAATATGTCTGCCATTTAGTCTAATTTGGATATTTTTATCTATTGTAGCTATATTTCTTGCAGATACCATAAATTATTATATTTTTAATGAAATGCCTGTGCCATATTATAAATTGTTCGGTAAGATTATTTTTAAATTTAAAGAAAAAAAGCAATAAAATAAGGGTAGAAGATTACAATTATGTAGTCCTCTACCCTATTTTTTACTATGATTTTATCTGTTATATTGATATTGTAAATCAAACTCTAACTTAAACTCATTGTTATTAATTTTAAGCTAAGCCTTTTAAAAAGTTGTGTTAAATTTCACCAATGGAAGGTAACTTTTGAGTTGACACAATTTTGTACACAACTTTGACACAACTTAAGGTGAAAAGTTATGTTATTTTCTTCATAAATTATGTCATTTTTTAATACAGCTGTGTCAGGAGATAAGTCCTAAAAACAGCTTAAACAGTGAGTTTTTAGAAATAAATTAAATAATTCGCCAAAGACTGAATTATTTTACCATATTTGCTACTTCATCAGCAAAATTATCTTCACGCTTTTCAAGACCTTCGCCCTTTTCATAACGAACAAAGCCTGTAATTGTAATAGAGCCACCAAGCTCCTTAGCAACATTATTTGTGTACTGAGTAACTGACATACTGCTGTCTTTTACAAATACCTGATCAACAAGGCAGTTTTCCTTGTAGTACTTACCAACTTTACCCATAACAATTTTTTCAGCAATAGCCTCCGGCTTACCGCTATTGACAACTTCTGCCATCATAATGCTCTTTTCATGCTCAAGAACCTCGGCAGGAACTGTATCTTTGTTAAGGTAACTTGGGTTAATAGCTGCAATCTGCATTGCTACGTCCTTAGCATAAGGTTGGAAACCCTCTTTGTCTGCAACATCTGTGTCAAACTTAACAATAACACCAATTCTGCCACCTGCATGAATATAAGATGTAACTGCACCTTCAAAACGCTCAAAACGACGAATTTTAATATTTTCGCCAATTGTTAAAATCTTCTCCTTCAATAAAGCATCAACTGTTTCTGTTGAACCAGCAGCAATACAAGCAAGAAGAGCCTCAACATCAGCAGGATTCTGCTGCATAACTGTGTCGGCACAAGTTTCAACAAATGCTTGGAAATCAGCATTCTTTGCAACAAAGTCTGTTTCTGCGTTTACTTCAATTACAACGCCAACTGTATTGTCAGCATTTGTCTTTGCAAAAGCAACGCCTTCAGCAGCAATTCTGCCACTCTTCTTTGCCTGCTTTGCAAGACCCTGCTCTCTTAGGTAATCAACTGCTTTATCCATGTTGCCGTCAGCTTCTGTAAGAGCTTTCTTACAGTCCATCATACCGCAACCTGTTTTTTCTCTTAATGCTTTTACATCTTTAGCTGTAAATGCCATTTTAATCAATCCTCTCATAAATTTAATATTCTACAACAATACAGGGTAGAAAAATCTACCCTGTGATTAAATTCAATAATTATTCAGCAGCCTCTTCTGTAGCCTCTGTCTCAACTGCTGCTTCTTCAGTCTCTGCTGCAGCACCCATTTTTCCTTCGTTACCCTCAATAATAGCATTTGCAATTGTACCTGCAATAAGCTTAACTGCACGAATAGCATCGTCATTACCAGGAATAACATAGTCAATTTCATCAGGGTCACAGTTTGTATCTACAATAGCCACTATTGGAATACCAAGCTTTTTAGCCTCTGCTACTGCAATTCTTTCTTTACGTGGGTCAACAATGAACAATGCACCCGGCATTTCTTTCATTTCTTTAATACCACCCATAAATTTCTCTAACTTTTCAATTTCAAGATTTAGTTTAATAACTTCTTTCTTTGGCAGAAGATCGAAAGTTCCGTCCTCTTCCATTGCACGAAGCTGCTTTAGTCTGTTAATTCTTCTTTGAATTGTTGTGAAGTTGGTCATCATACCGCCCAACCATCTTGCGTTTACATAGTAAGCACCAGCTCTTTCAGCTTCTTCCTTAACAGAATCCTGAGCTTGCTTCTTTGTGCCTACAAACAATACGCTTTTACCTTCCATTGAAAGTTCACGTACAAAAGCGTAAGCTTCTTCAAGCTTTTTTACAGTTTTCTGCAAATCAATAATGTAAATACCATTACGCTCTGTGAAAATATACTCAGCCATTTTAGGGTTCCATCTTCTTGTCTGGTGACCAAAGTGAACGCCTGCCTCTAAAAGTTGTTTCATTGATACTACTGCCATTTTAAAATCCTCCTTAGGTTATAAATCCTCCGTTGCACCCATATAATTTACCAACTGTTAATGGCTAACAGCACCCGGCAAAAAGTGTCAACGTGCGTAGTGCCTAAATATTTTAACACAGGCAGAAAATATTTGCAAGTCTTTTTCAAATATTTTCTGCCTAAGCTAATAAATTATTAATTTTTTACTCAACATCAGGCAAAAACTTTTCTACAACATCGTCTGCCCTTTTATAAATACTTCCTTCTGCAACATAACCGCGTACTCTTGATACAGGGTAAACAGCGGTATTTCTGCCAATTACCGTTCCCGGATTTAAAACTGAGTTACAGCCAACCTCAACATAGTCACCAATTACTGCTCCAAATTTTTTCAACCCTGTGTCAATTTTTTTATCATCAATAGTTATAAAAACATTTGATTTATCCGACTTTAAATTGGATGCAATTACACCTGCACCTGTGTGAGATTTATAACCGTAAATAGAATCACCCACATAATTAAAATGCGGTGCTTGCACATTGTCAAACAAAATTGAATTTTTAACCTCTGTTGAATTGCCCACTACCGAATTGTTACCTATAATAGCTTTACCTCTTATAAAAGCACAATGCCTTACCTCAGCATGCTCACCAATAATAAGAGGTCCGTTAAGCATTGCTGAAGGTGCAACATTTGCTGTTTTAGCTATCCACATATTATCGCCTATTTGATCGTATTTTTCAGAAGGGAGCGTTGGTCCTATTTCCATAATAAAATCACCAATTTTGTCAAGAACCTCCCAAGGGTATGTTGCAGTCTCAAAAAGACTTGCTGCTATTGTATGCGAACAGTCAAGCAAAGACTTAATTTCAAGTTTAGTAAACATAAGATAATCCTCCAAAATTATTCATAATCAAAAAAAGCCCAGACACCATCTTGAACCTTGCCGGCAACAAAACAAATTTCTTTTGTTTTGCTGATTTCTACCTTATAGGCGGAAAAATTTCTGGGCTGACCGCTTTTAGGTTCAATAACCACAACCACTTCACCTAACATTATCCAATTATATTTAAAAATGTCAATACCTTTAATGCAAAATTTATTATTTTTGCTATAACCTAAAAATGCGTAGCTCTTCATAAAATCACACTTACACAATTCCTTTCAGCTTTGGGTCAAAAAATTTACGGTAAATAAATATAATAAGTAATGCACCTATTATTCCCCATAATATTCCAGCAAGAACATCACTTGGAAAATGAACAAACAGATACATTCTTGAGAATGCGATAACAGCCGCCATAAGCAATGTTAAAAAACCAAGCTTTTTATTAAAATAGAATACCACAACTGCTGCCGCAAAAGATGACGAGGAATGTCCTGATGGAAAAGAATAGCTATTTGGTTTTTCTACAAGCATATGCACTGTTAAGTCCTGAAAACATGGACGTATTCTGCATATTAAATTTTTAGTGACTATTTCACCCGTAATAAAGCAAAATGCCATTGCACAAATCATTAATATTCCGCAAACTCGTGTTTTTCGTGAAAAAAGAAGAATAAAAGATATAAACAGCCATACAGCACCATATTCACCAATAGCAGATGAAAAAATCATAATACTGTTAAAAGCAGGCGACACTATATGCTCTTGTATGAAATACAAGATTGGAAAGTCAAAAAACACTTATTTTGCACCTCCAAACCTTATTCCTGACAAAATTCGCTGAACAATACTTGTTTTATTATTTACTTTACCGTTAAAAGTGAACTTAAACTCATACAAGCAGTCTTCACGATAGTTTAAAACGGAAACATAAAATATATTTTTGTCATTTTTATACTTAATAACTGCGGGATAACCATTTACCGAAGTGTTTTTATACTGCATTTTTTTTTTCGTACATTCATTCAGGGCATTGCTGAAAAAGATGGGAATATTGGCAATATTTTTATTTTTTAATCTATTAACACAGATAACTAAGGGCGAGTAAAAAAACTGTTCTTCTCTATTAAAGTTTCTAGAAGAAGGCAAATACATTAAAACCTTTCCTTCAGAAATATTACTTTCAGCGATATAGCCACTTGGAAGTAATATTGAAAAAAAATCAGTTTCTCTTTTTACTCCTGCACCAAACTTAAAATATTCTTTTGAATTTACTAAAGTTTTTGTAATGCTTGGCTTATAATTAAATTCATTTGATGTATTTTTGAATACAGCATTAAGACTATCATTATCAATACTATTATCTTGTAAATCATCTTGATTAAGATGATTTACACTCGTAATTTCTTCCTTATTATCTGACGAACGATTTTCTAATTCACTGTTTTCTGTCAAATTCACAAAGTTTTCGATATTCGTATTTTCTTGCTTCGGTAATTTGTTCTCATTGTTCAATATTATCAGTAGTTTAGAAATTTGATCTTTAATTTCATCGTTTAAGCAATTTATTGTTGTTTTATAGTCATAATTACTACTGATTATTTTTGTATTAACATCAATTTTGTCTTTCTCAGCCGGCATAACAATAGAAGCAGATATACTGTCACCACTGCTGTTTATGCTTACAGTCTGTTGTGTCCGTATAAAAGTATCATTTTGAACAGTATCGCTTTTTCTCACAATTTCAGTAATAGTATTAAGATTACGTATAATATTGGATTTTATATTTTCTATATTTTCAACAATTTTTTTATGCTCGTAATCAGACTTGTCCACTGCATTATTTTCATTTGGTTCAACTTGATTTATAGGTAAAATATCTATTACAAACTTACTTTTTTCGACTATCTCTAATAACGTAATTTTATTTTGAATGTGCTTTTTTAAACGCTTATCTAAATTAAAATTGCTTTCAAGAAGCTTTTTTAAAATATTAATTATTTTATTTTTATTTATAACACTTAAATTATTAATTTCGTCAAGCAAGACCAATTTTTCTTGTGTAGAAAAATTTTTTTCTTTAATAATATTGCTGTAAATTTTATACTTATCAGCAGGCATAACATATGAATACTTTGTAAAAAAGGTATTCATAGCATTTATTTGTTCTTGAGATGAGAAATAATCTTGAAGAGAATTTATAAGCTTTTCAGCCAAAAAAGAATAAATATTTTCTAATATAATATTATTAATACTTAATGAATCTTCTTTAAATATTTCATTCTTTATATCGCAATAATCATTAAGTTTTATAGATTCGTCTCTTCTATAAAAACTTCCGCAATATTTAGTATCATATCCGCCAAAATTATTTTTAAAATTTTTAATTGAATCTGCCATTATACCCACCTCCTTAACCATACACCACTTTTTATGTTTATTTTACTATAAAAATCAAATTATTACAAT
>CABRLN010000046.1 GCA_902471875.1 uncultured Clostridium sp. | reverse complement strand
CGCAGTACTTGTCATAATTGCGTTGGCAGTTGTACTTTTTATTCCGCTTATTTGCCAATTTATAATGGTAAATCTGATTTCTAAAATTCAGCCGCAGGAAGCTATGAATTCTTAAAGGAAGGTGATATATATGAAATCACTATGTGTAAAAAATGTAACAAAAATTTACAACAACAATGTCACAGCATTAAAAAATGTAAGCATAAATATAAACGAGGGTGAATTTATTGTAGTTATGGGACACTCCGGTTCGGGTAAAAGCACACTTTTACAGATGGTTGGATTGCTTGATTCCCCTACTGACGGCAAGATTATAATAAACTCTAACAATATTTCTGAAATTAATAAAAATCGTATTGCAGATATACGAATGAAAACAATAGGATTTGTTTTTCAGGCTTTTCACCTTAACCCTCAGTTAAAGGCATATGAAAATGTTATGCTGCCAATGCTTATTAACCCTGCGTTTAAAAACAAGTCAGAAATGGAAGAAAAAGCTAAACAACTTATTGATAATGTTGGTTTAAGTGCCCGTGCTACCCATTACCCTAATGAACTTTCAGGTGGCGAGCAGCAGCGTGTTGCTATTGCAAGAGCACTCGCAAATGACCCTGATTTCATTCTTGCAGATGAACCCACAGGTAACCTTGACACAGACAACGAGGAAATTATTTTCTCACTTTTAAAGGATTTAGCGAAAAATGGAAAAGGAATTATGGTTGTGTCGCATAACGAAAGTATTATTCCTTATGCAGACAAGATTTATTATATGAAAGACGGAGTTCTTGGAGATGAAAAAAATGAAAACAAGTAATTTTTTTACTTTAATAAAAGCGTCTGTTTTAAAATATAAGGCACGAAGCATAATTTTTACTGTTTTCGTTTTTCTTTGTATTACAAGTATTCTGCTTACAGTATCCATAATATTGCCAATATGGGATAATATGGAAAACAAGGTAAATAATCACCCTTATAACAGACAAATAACTGTAGAACTTAACTCTGATGATACAAAGTCAATTGAAGAAATTAAACATATTAAACATATTGAAAATATTTACCCCTCACCAAGCAATATTTCTGTAATGAATGAAAATGGTAAAATTAAGAGTATATTATATTTATCATATTTTCAAAATGGTTATCAACCAATAATTACATCAGGAAAATGTCCTGCCGATAATGAAAAAAATGCTGTAGTTTTGCCTGAAATTATACACGACATTGACCCTGATACACAAGCAAGAATTGACATTGACTGTACACAATTAGTCGGTCAGAAGCTTACTTTTAACGACAATTATGGTAATAAATATACATTAAAAATAACAGGGACTTTTGACAATACCGACCCTGCCTTGTCAACTGATTGTATATATACTACATATAGTCAACTGATTGAATATTCAGAAAAAATTAATTCAAAAAATGATGAAGCTTTATATTCTGTAATTGTAGATAATTATAGAAATAACGATTATGTATTAGAACAGCTTTCAAAGCATTATAATGCATATTTAGGCAACAGTATAAAAATAGATTTGAATACTTTTAATATGTCTTTAATCGTATTAATTATTATATTGGCGGTATTTCTTATAATGGTAATAATAGGCACAACTATTTTTATTAACAGCTGCATAAAAAGCAGAACAAATGAATTTGCACTTTACCGCTCTTTAGGGTATAAACAAAAACATATTTTTACAATTATGGCCGGTGAATATTTACTGTTATTTTTAACAGCTTTTGTTATTTCGGTAATAATTTCAATTATATCTGCCAAATTTATTATTAATCCATATCTTAGCAATATTATAGGAGACAGTATAATGTCTATGCAAGCAAAAATAGGTTTGATAGATATTGTGATTGTATTTATAATTTTCTTAATAGTTCTTATTACTGTGTGTATTAATGCAACAAAAAGAACAGAAAAAATACAACTTGCAATATTGCTTAAGGAAAGATAACAACTTTACATTTTTCTTTTAACAATAGTAAAAGCATGGGTACAGCGTTAATGCTGTACCTATGCTTTATTTTTTAACATATGTTTAATAACCGTGTGCCTCTTTAAGCATCATATCCTTAACCTTCATTAAACGCACCTGTGTGCTCCGTTCGTTTTCATCAAGCTTCATTGTTATAAATTTTATTCCTGCTTGTGTTTCGGGAATCATAACATGCTCAAGCGCATTTACACGTCGTCTTGTTTTTTCAATTTCTGTAGCCATCAGCTGACAAGATTTTTCAACCTCTGCCAGCTTTAGCATATCGGGTAATATATCAGCAAGTGACTTTACTGCGTCATCAAGGTCAGCAGATGTAAAAGCAAAGCCATATGAATAAATATCGTTAGGGTCAGGAGTTCTTGTTTTATAGTAAAACTTAGGAATGTCAACACTCATAACATTTTTAGTGTCAACCTCTATTGAAACCTCTTGTTTTGGTGCAATAAGTGCCGAATTTAAGGCTTGTGCAGACATTCCTGCTCTTGCCAAAACAAAATTTTTGTTTGACCTGTTAATACCCTCTTCTACCTTTTGGCGCAATGCCATATTAACCTTAACAAGTTCAAGAAATTGACGCATTAGCTCGTCACGCTTATCCTTTAAAAGTTTGTGACCGCGTCTTGCTGTTACAAGCTTTTTCTTAAGACGGGTAAGCTCCATTCTGGTAGGATTTACTACTGTGCTTGCCATTTATTATCATTCCTTTACCGATTATTTGCCATAATACTTGTCAAGGTATTCGTCTTTAATACGTTTTAACTCTGTGCGAGGAAGTATTGAAAGCAGCTTCCAACCGATTGCAAGTGTTTCTTCAATATCTCTATTTGCATCGTAGCCCTGTGATACATATTCTTTTTCAAATGCATCTGCAAATTGAGCATATTTTTTATCCATATCAGTAAGTGCTGCTTCGCCAAGAATAACCATTAACTCCTTTGCATCTTTTCCTCTTGCATAAGCGGCGAAAAGCTGGTTCATAGTATTAGCATGGTCTGCTCTTGTTTTGCCCTCTCCTATGCCCTTGTCCTTTAAACGGCTAAGTGACGGCAGAACATCTATTGGTGGTGCAATATTCTTTCTGTAAAGCTCACGGCTAAGAATAATTTGCCCCTCAGTAATATAACCTGTAAGGTCAGGGATAGGGTGAGTCTTGTCATCTTCAGGCATTGTTAAAATTGGAATTAATGTAATACTTCCGTCAACACCTTTTTTTCTGCCTGCACGCTCGTAAAGAGTTGCAAGGTCAGTGTACATATAGCCTGGATAACCACGTCTGCCCGGTACTTCTTTTCTAGCGGCTGAAACTTCACGAAGAGCGTCAGCATAGTTTGTAATATCTGTCATAATTACAAGTACGTGCATACCCTTTTCAAAAGCCAGATATTCAGCAGCTGTAAGCGCCATTTTAGGGGTAGAAATACGCTCAATGGCAGGGTCATTTGCCAAATTTACAAACATAACAGTTCTATCAATAGCACCTGTTTCTTTAAAGCTGTCTATAAAATAGTTAGACTCTTCAAAGGTTATGCCCATAGCGGCAAATACAACGGCAAACTGCTCGTTGGTACCCCTTACCTTTGCTTGTCTGGCTATTTGTGCAGCAAGCTGTGCATGAGGCAAGCCTGACGCTGAGAAAATTGGCAGCTTTTGACCACGAACAAGAGTATTAAGTCCATCGATAGCTGAAACACCTGTTTGAATAAATTCCTGCGGATAGTTTCTGGCAGCAGGATTCATTGGCAAGCCGTTAATATCCATACGCTTGTCAGGTAAAATTTCAGGACCGCCGTCTATTGGTCTGCCTAAGCCGTCAAACACACGGCTCAGCATATCTTCGCTTACGCCAAGCTCCATTGACCTGCCTAAAAATCTTACCTTGCTGTTAGAAAGGTTAATGCCTGCGGCACTTTCAAAAAGCTGTACTAAGGCGTTTGTACCGTCAATTTCAAGCACCTTACAGCGACGTTTTTCACCGCTTGCCAGTTCAATTTCGCCAAGGTCATTATAATTTACTCCCTCAACATTTTTTACCAACATAAGAGGACCTGCTACCTCTTCAATGGTACGATATTCCTTTGGCATCAGAAATCCTCTCCCTTCTTAATCGCTTCGTCAATTTCAATATCCAATGCGAACAAAATGTCTTCAAATTCTTTAGGGCAATCTTCTGTCTTTACATACTTAAATCTTCCTATGCGCTCTCTTATTTCAAGACTTACAAGTGAATCAACTGTTGCACCTTTCTTTAGTGCCTCCTGACATTTGTCAGAGTAATTCAGCACCAGCAACATCATCATATGCTGTTTTTCAAGCGGGGTGTATGTGTCAACTTCATGAAAAGCGTCTTGATGAAGGAAATCTTCACGAATTGAACGTGCTGCTTCAAGCTTAATTCGGTCAGGTGCTGAAAGGGCGTCCATACCAACAAGCTTAACAATTTCATCGAGCTCTGCCTCCTCCTGAAGCAGGTGCATAAGCCTGTTTCGGCAATTCATCCAGTCTTCTGCAACATTGCCGTTAAACCACTTTGACATTGTATCAACATACAACGAATAGCTGTTAAGCCAGTTAATTGCAGGAAAATGACGTTTATAGGCAAGCTGACTGTCAAGTCCCCAGAACACCTTTACAATTCTTAGTGTAGCTTGTGAAACCGGCTCTGAAATATCTCCGCCCGGAGGTGACACTGCACCAATTACAGACAACGCACCCTCAACAGATTGATTTCCAAGCGTAATAACCTTACCTGCTCTTTCATAAAACTGTGCAAGACGGCTGCCAAGATAAGCAGGATAACCTTCTTCACCCGGCATTTCTTCAAGACGTCCTGACATTTCACGAAGTGCCTCTGCCCAGCGGGAGGTTGAATCACCCATAAGAGCAACAGAGTACCCCATATCTCGAAAGTATTCTGCAATAGTAATACCTGTGTAAATTGACGCTTCTCTGGCTGCAACAGGCATGTCTGACGTATTTGCTATAAGAACAGTACGTTCCATAAGAGAATAACCCGTTTTTGGGTCTATAAGCTCAGGAAATTCGTTAAGAACATCTGTCATTTCGTTTCCACGCTCGCCGCAGCCAATATAAACAACTATGTCTGCCGCTGCCCATTTTGCAAGCTGATGCTGTACTACAGTTTTGCCGCTGCCAAAAGGACCCGGTACTGCGGCAACGCCGCCTTTAGCTATAGGGAAAAGTGTGTCGATAACTCGTTGACCTGTTACAAGAGGAACATCGGGTGAAAGCTTTTGCTTGTAAGGTCTGCCAACACGTACCGGCCACTTTTGCATTAGAGTTATTTCTACCTCTTCACCCGACGGAGCAGTAACAACTGCAACTGTATCTGTTACCTTGTAGCTGCCGCTTTTAATTGATTTTATAGTGCCCTGAACCTTAACAGGTATCATTATTTTATGCAAAACAATAGGTGTTTCCTGCACAGTTCCGATAACATCGCCGCCGGTTACCTTGTCGCCAACCTTTGCAGTTGCATTAAACTCCCAAACAAGGTCACGCTTTAAAGACGGCACCTCTACACCTCTTTCAAGGTTAGTACCTGATTTTTTCATAATATCGTCAAGTGGTCTTTGAATACCGTCATAAATGCTTTTTATAAGACCCGGGCCAAGTTCAACACTTAACGGTGCATTGGTTGACACCACAGGCTCACCCGGTCCAAGACCCGATGTTTCTTCATAAACCTGAATTGACGCCTTGTCACCGTGCATTTCAATAATTTCGCCAATTAATCTTTGGTTACTTACACGCACAACGTCAAACATATTTGCGTCACGCATTCCGTCTGCTATTACCAAAGGGCCTGCAACCTTTTTTATGGTTCCTTCGCTCATTTATTAAATCATTCCCTTCAAATGGGTTTTACATATAAATTTATATATATTTAGTTACTGAAAAGTATGTCTGAGCCAACAGCCTGCTCTACCGACCTTTTTACATGATCTACACCGCTGCCTGTGTTGCCTTTAACACCGGGTATCAGTATTATTGCAGGAGTTTGCTGTTCTTTATAATGTTCAACTTCTCTTTCCAGCTCTTTAGCTAATGACTCTGTTATATAAATTATAGCATAGTCACTGCTGCACATATTTTTAAATTTTTCCGACTTGTCCTCTACCTTGTCAAAGTCAATTACCTCAAGTCCAAGGGCTGAAAAGCCGTAAATACTGTCTTTATCACCTATTACAGCTATTCTATACATACATCTTCCTCAATCTTTCTTTGATAATTTGACTGTCAAGGTTATTAAGCTTTGCCGAAAGTATTATTCTTACCGTTTTAATTTCATTTTCTTTTGCAAGAATATAAGCCACCAACGGACCTATGGTAAAAGGCTCCCATTTTTGCGGCTGCATACTTTTTGTAAGCATATTATCACACCATATTTCAAATGCTGAAGCCGACTGCTTTAGTGCATCTACAGCACCCTTATATTCCGTTATCATAAGATAATTGTAAATTTCTTCAATATTCATTGCGGCTGATTTTGCCAGCATATCAATATTTAAGCTGCTGCACTGTGCTAAGGCTTGTTTTATAAAATTGAGGGACTTGCCTGTTTTGTTACAGCGTACTGCTGTTTTTATGTTTGCAACTGACACAAAAGTTTCGGCATATAATTTTATAATTTCACTGTTTGAGTTAATACCCTGATTATAAATTTGAGTAAGAGCATATTGATCAATAATTATATCACACAACTGACCGTCTCTTGTTTGCAACAGAGTTGTTGTTGCGATTTCTGCACATTTTTGCAAATGCTCCGGCAGACTGTTATAGTCTTTGTTTTTTACAGCTTCATAAATTTTTTTGGCAGAAATACTGCCGGAATTAAAAAATAAGCCCTCAGTATCACTGTTAGTTATAACAGCCTTAATTGATGCCTTTAAATTTTGATAGTCCTTCTGATAAAAAAATACATTAAACTCTGACAAATCATCAGCAAGCTCTGACATAAGCTGCCAAAGTGTATCCTCCTGATTTTCAAGAATATCTTCATAATCAGAAAAATCCTCGGTATTCCAACCCTTGTCAGCAAGCATATTAATACATTCATTGTATGTTTTTGACGACATAAGCGTTGAAATATCACTGTCAGAAAGCAGGGAAAGCTCTTTTGCTCTTATTCTTGCAACAGCAAAGGTATAATCCTTAGACCTTGCCATATTTATACCCCCTTTATGAAAACAACAGGCTGTTAACTTTATCCTGAAGCATTTCGCTGTTACCCTCAAACAAAGCTTTGAACGAGCAGTTTTCTTCTACTCCTCCGTAAGAAAGAATAAATCCGCCGTCTATATTTACAGGCTTGCCTGAAAGCTTTAAACTGCCCTTGCTTGCTTTTGTAATTTTAAGAGAGAACAGCTTTGGCATTCTGTTTAAATCATTTTGATTAAACAGAATTTCACCTTTTTCGTCAGTTGAGTATTTTTCTATCATTTGTACTATAAGATTAAAATATTCTTCATTACTAAGGCTTAAAAGCTTGGTATGCGCCATTGAAACAGTTTCGTTTATAATCTGTTGCTTTGCCCTTAGCAATGCTTGTTTTTTTATTAAATTACCTGCGGATTCTGCTCTTTCAATAACATTTTTACATTCGCTTTCTGACTGCTGCACAAGACTGTTTATTTCTGCTTTTAATTTTTCGTCAGTCTTGTTTAAAATTTGCTTTGCATCAGCTTCAGCTTTAGAAATTATGCTATTAACCTCGTTTTCAGAATCAACATTAATTTGCTCTATAATTTTGTCAATTCCGCTCATATATTCTCCTTATCAATTAAATATTAAGGTTTGGAATGTTGAAAATAGCCAGCATTGAAACAAGAAGTGCAAGAATTGCATATGTTTCTACCATTGCAGGAAGCAAAATAGTTTTACCAAATTGGTCAGGCTTTTTAGAGATTGTACCAATACCTGCAACTGAGCATCTGCCCTGATAAATTGCCGAGAATAAACCTGCAAAAGCTATTGGAAGACTGGCTGCAAAAAATAATAAACCTTTTTCAATCGAAATGTTTGAGTCTCCGCCAAGAATACCTACATTACTCATAATAAGGAAGGCAACCAATAAGCCGTAAATACCCTGTGTAGCAGGCAAAAGCTGGAAAATAAGCACTTTACCAAACTTACTTGGATCTTCTGCCAAAACCCCTGCTGCTGCTACACCCGCCTTGCCTACTCCTATTGCAGAGCCTGTACCTGCTAAAAAGGTTGCACAGGCTGCACCTAATAATGCAAAAAATATACCCAGATTATCCATTGAAAATTTCCTCCTTGACCTTGTAGTTTTTTGTGTTGATTTTAAACGGAGCAAACTTATTGCCGCCGCCCTCGTAGAATTTTCCGAAAAATTCTACAAATTGAAGTCTGTTTGTATGAACATATGCACCTAATGCATTAATTCCGATATTTAGTGTGTGACCAATAATAAATACTAGAATAAACGGTATAACACCTATACCACCGCCAAACATTGCGCCAATCTGGTTAAATACCTGTGCAATAACACCTGTTGCCAAACCAAGCGCCAGCAGACGAGAGTAGGATAGAATATCGCTTAAATAGCTTGTTATACCGTACAAGCCGTACACACCCTTTAAGGCTCTTTTTACAGGGCTTGAACCTCTGCCTGTAAAAATAAGAATAATAACAGCACCAATTAGCGCCATTACACCGCCTATTGTAAGGCATATTTGTGGTAAAACAAAGCCTGTCATAGAATACAAAACATCAGTTGAAAGCAATGCTATAATTCCGCCTCCAACCAACAAATACCAGCTTAAAACATCGTAAACAATATCTAAATATTTATGTGATTTTATGCACATAAAGGCTTTCATTCCCAAACCTACAAACAGGTGTATAAGCCCAAACAAAAAACAAAACAGCAGCACTGTCATTGAATTTGAGCCTTCAACCGGGTTTAACCATAATGCAGGCAAAGCAATGTCTGCATTAAAAAAGGTTTTGCCTATAACTGCAACCGCATCACCAAAAAAGCTGCCGTACATAAACCCCCAAAATGTAGTCGAAATGCCACAGTACATAAACATTTTCATTGACTTTTTAAGTCCGTCCTCCATATTTTTAAACTTTGCAAGTGCAAAGGCACAGGCACCGGTCATAACCAATCCATATCCTGCGTCAGAGAACATCATGCCAAAGAAAATATAATAGAAAATTGCCATTACAAATGTTGGGTCAACCTCGTGCTTGGTTGGCATACTGTAGGTTTCAAGAACACCCTCCACAGGTCGCACAAAACTGTTGTTTTTCAGCATAACAGGAATATTTTCTTCTTCAGAAGGTTCAAAAATTTCTACCTCTGCATCATACTTTTGTGAAAGCTCTTTTTTCAGCTCTTGTGATACAGGTTTAGGAACATAACCTGTTAATGTAAAGGTACTTTTTGTATGGGCCAGCTTTTCTATTACAGCATATTTGTCCGCCCGCATAACATAATAATCGCTTATAAACATAAGAGCATGGCGTATGCCTTTATAGCTGATAATTTTATTCATCTGCACTTCAATATTTTTTTGCAGCTTTTCTATTTCATTATTTAATTCCTTTATGGTTAACAGTGGTGTATCTTTTGGTATTACAGGCGGTCTTGAAAACCCTATATGTCGTAATGCATCACTAACCATATCAGTATAAATTTTACTGCACATAAGGAAAATGCAAGTTTGGTTTGTTAAGGAGCTTACTACCTCAAGCTCAACTCCATTTAACTCTTTACAGCTGTTATAAAGATTAGCTAATATTTCATCAGCAGTAATTTGCTGAGGTATAACACCTATAAAAGCAGTAGTAGAAGATGTACCCTGAAAGTTCATATTAATATCAAAAGTTTTCCAAGGTTCTAGACTTTCAATTTGCGATGTACACCGTGCAATTTCCGCTTTATTTTCAGAAATTTCTTTTTCTGCTCCTATTATATCGTAGGCAACTCGCATAATTTCGTTGGCATCTTCTACATACATATAATAATTTTCAACAGTTATGGGGGTTCTGCCTTCAAACATTGACAGCATAGAACCTTTTACAGGTGCATATTTATTTAATATGTCACAAGCATTATCTGCAAGTGAAGCATTCTTTAAAAATACTGTCTGTTTTTGTGAGGTTTCTTCTTTAGTAAAACTGCTGTCCTCTACAGGTATATCTTCAACCTGTACAACACCCTTGCGTTGAAGAGACTCAAGAATTTTCTTTCTGTTCTTTTTAAGAGCATAAATATTAATACGCTCCATTTGTACAACTGACAAGAAACAACACCTCCTGCCTTATTAAATTACACAAGCAATAATCTGGTCAATAATTTTACTTTGCTTGCTTTTTGAGTCTTTTTCCAACTTTTTTGCATCGGTCTTTGCTTGAGTTTTTGCCTCTGCCAAAATTTCATCTGCTTTTTGTTCAGCCTGCAAAAGCTTTTCAGCACTTTTTGCTTTTTCTGCCTTTACAGCCTCTTTTTGCAGCTGCTGTGCTTGAGTTTGAGCGTTGTTAACAATTTGTTCTGCCCTTAAGACAGCATTGTCAACTGCAATTTTTGCAAGTCTTTCTGTTTCTTTTATTTTATCAACTGTGGATTTTGCCATATTATCACCACCATAAAAAAGATTGCCAAACACAATATATTTTATTCTATTTTTTATTGACAATCAATAAAACAAATAGAAATTTTATTATCATGTTGGTATGTTTTTAATATTTTTTTGCCAAATATTTTATATCATAAAATAATTGACTGTTAATTAATAAATTATGAACTAACTTTGTACAACAATTTGCGAGCTTTTCTATAAACCTGTTTGATTATTTATAATCCCCCACAATAATATCTTAAATACAGTAATTATTATGACATATTTTTTTATTATACAATGAGATAATAATTAAGGGAGGTGGTTAAGATAAATAAAACAATTTACATAGATATACTAATTGGAACTAACATTATAATTAATTACTTTATTCTGCTGGCAGTTACAAAATTTACTAAAATAAAACCAAAAATTTTAAGAATGGTATTAGGCAGCTGCTTTGGTGCAGTTTGCTCACTGGTAATATTTTTACCCGAAATAAGCTTAATAATTAATCTCATTATTAAACTGCTAATATCAGCTGCCATTATTTTTTTTACTTTTGGATTTAACAATACAGTAGCGTTTATAAAAAATTTAGGATTATTTTATTTTATAAGCTTTTGTTTTTGCGGTGCCATGCTTTTTGTATGGTTTATGTTTACTCCAAAAGGACTTATAATTAAAAATTCGGTTGTATATTTTAATATTTCACCAATAATTATGATTGTAACAACGGTGGTATGCTATTTGATTATACGTCTTATTGACCGCATAACCAAACCTCAGCAAAGCAAAATTGAAATTTGTAAAATCAAAATTATTAATAATGGCAAATATTGCGAGTTTTACGGAAAAATAGACACCGGCAATACACTGTGCGAGCCGTTCAGTCAATGTCCTGTTATAGTAGCAAGTGAAAAGGCTGTAAAGGAAATTGCAGAGGACGCTTTTGATATACTGCTAAAATATGAAGAGCCTGAATTTTCTTTAAAACATAAATACAGACTGGTGCCTTTTACTTCTGTAGGCGGTAAAGGTTTATTACCTGCTTTTTTACCTAAAGAGGTTTATATTAACGGAACTTACTGTCCTAAAAAAGTTTTTGTAGCCGTTTGCAAAGACAATGTGCTAAATGGTGAGATTAAAGCTATGATAAACCCTGAAATTATTGAATTTGTAAAGGATGATTGTTGTGATGTTGGCAAAGTTGTTTAATATTATATTTCAACTTAAAGAAAAACTGTTGGGTTATGAAGGAATTTATTATATAAATGGTGCTCAAACCTTGCCGCCGCCATTAAAGAAAGCTGAGGAACAGCTTGTGATGGAAAGAATTGTTAACGGTGATGAATCAGCAAGAGAAACTCTTATAACTCATAATTTAAGACTTGTGGTATATATAGCCAAAAAATTTGAAACCTCGGGTGCAGGCGTAGAGGACTTAATATCAATTGGAACTATTGGTCTTATTAAAGCAGTAAACACTTTTTGTCCGCAAAGAAATATAAAGCTTGCAACATACGCCTCACGATGTATTGAAAATGAGATTTTAATGTATCTTAGAAAAAGCACTCAGCTAAAAAACGAAATATCAATAGACGAACCGCTAAACATTGATTGGGACGGCAACGAGCTTTTATTAAGTGATGTTCTTGGAAGTGACAACGATATTGTAAACAGAAACATTGAACAAGAGGCTGAATGCAATCTGCTTTTGGAGGCGGTAAACAAACTGGAACCAAGGGCAAAACAGATTACTGTATTACGTTTTGGCCTAATGGGCTATAAGGAGCATACTCAAAAAGAGGTTGCTGTAATGTTGGGAATATCCCAATCGTACATATCTCGTCTTGAAAAGAAGATTATAAGCAAGCTAAAAAAAGAACTAAATAATTGTATATAAAAAGGTAATACAAAATATTTTTTATAATAAACTGCAATATGAATTAATTTTCTTTATTTGGTAAATATAATTACATACCTGAATGGTAAATTAATTTTTAGGAGTAAATAAAATGAAAAAAGTATTTTGTATATTTGCTGCAACTGTTTTGCTTTCATTATGCTTGGCAGGCTGCGGTGACCGTGGGAGAATTGGCAACGGCGAAAACGGTACTATATCAGATAACTCATCATCTTCATCAACTGAACGAATGACTGAAAATAATACCGACAAAAACGCAAACAGTTCTACAAACGGTACTAATAACGAAAACAATGGTCAATCAAACAACTTTAACGATAATAATAATGATAATGATGTTGACAATAACACACCTAATGAAAACAATAATGAGCAAACAACCGATAATAGCAATCAGCAAGGTTTGGCAGGTGAAGTTGGCGACGCTATAGACGAAGGTGTGTCGGATATTGCAGGTGACATTACAGGAAGCGAATCAAACACAGAAGGTTAAACACATACAAAAATGTTTTTGAAAACTTTTTAACTTTCAATTTTATTTTCATAAGAAAAAGCGGCAAGTAAGTTTTGCGGTTTTTATCCAAATTTTATCACAAAAACTATTATGATAAAATCAAAACCACCCGTTGAACGGGTGGTTTGCACAACCCCTATAAGGGGTTATTACTGGCTTACCCCCTGTGACAGGGGGTATCGAATGTTTGACAACGCATTACTATCACGAACGGCCACTCACGAGTGGCTGTTTAT
>CABRLN010000045.1 GCA_902471875.1 uncultured Clostridium sp. | reverse complement strand
TTTTTATTTTATTATTACAATCAGTCACAGTTTGCAACCTGTACCATTGCGTGTCTTATAATTTTGTCACCTGTTTTATAACCCTTTTGAAAAACCTGTGCTAAGGTGTTTTCACCCAATGACTCATCTTCAATTTTCATAACTGCATTGTGAAGCTCAGGGTTAAATTCGTCACCGACCTCGCCAAAGGTTTCAACATTCAGCTTTTCCAAAGATACTTTAAACTGACTGCAAATAAGCTCAATTCCCTTTTTGTATTCGTCAGGGGCATTCTCGGCAGATTTTACCGCCATATCAAGGCTGTCACCTATTGGCAGAATTTCTGTAATTGCTTTTGCTGTAGCGTCTGCGTAAATATTTGCCTTATCAGCAGTAGTACGTCTGCGGTAGTTTTCGTATTCTGCTGCCAAGCGTAAGTAAGCGTCAGTTTTTGCTTTTAGCTCTTTTTCAAGCTTGCTTTCGGCAGTTTCTTCCTCTTGCTGCGGTTGTTCTTCCACAGTATCTTCTGCTACCTCTGCCTCTTCAGACTTTTCTTTTTCAGGTGTTTTTTTCTTTTCTTCCTTTTTCAAATTGTTCACCTATCCTTTATATTAAATTAAGATAAAAACTTATTTATTCTAAAAGCTCTGTAATAAGCTTTCCACACATTTGTGAAATATAGTCGGTATATGCCATAACTTCTTTATAATTCATTCTTATTGGGCCAATTACAGCTAATGCTCCTGACTCAATACCTTGTATGTCATATCTTGACACTACAATGCCCGTTGAATTTATGTCAGGATTACCCGACTCTGTACCAATATAGGTAAAAATTCTTTCGTCATGACTAAACAGCAGATTTTCTTGCCCTGTTCTGTCCTGCAAAAACCTATAAATTCCCCGCAGCTGACCAACATCAAATTCGCCTGTCTGCAATAAATTTGAAAGACCGTAATTAACAATATTAATTACTGAAGCTTCTTTTGATGCGTCCATTATTGCAAGCAAAGCCTGCGGCATTAAAATAAGCACGTCACCCATTGTTACTGCTACAGTTTGAACAAATGCAGGTGTAACGGCACTTAATCTTACACCTGAAAGCATTTCATTTATAGCATGCTCAAACACTGTTAAAACATCATCTGTTACATTGTAATCACACCTAAACAGTCTGTTTTTAACCATCCCCTTTGAGGTTATCATAACCATCATTGTGGTATGCTTACTTATTTGAACAATTTTAATTCTTTCAACTGTAGTGTCGTCTGTAGGCGGTGTTGTACTTATTGCTATATAGCCTGTTAATTGAGAAAGAATTTCAGCACCTTTATTAAGAATATGCTCCGGGTCGTCAGCAACGGCTGTAAGAACATCATCAATAGCACGGCGTTCACGGCTGTTAAGTTCTATAGGCTCAATAAGGTGGTCAAGGTAATATCTGTAGCCACGCTGTGTAGGAATTCGCCCTGCTGAGGTATGAGGCTGAACTAAATAGCCCATATCTGACAAGCTTGCCATTTCGTTGCGAACAGTGGCAGAAGAAACCGAAAAATCAAGAAAATCCAATAAAACCTTAGACCCCATCGGCTCGCCTGTTTCTATATACCGTTTAATAATAGCATTAAGAATTTTACTTTTTCTTACAGGCAGTTCCACTGTCACCACCCCTTGCCTTTTTTAATTTTAGCACTCAAAATACGTGAGTGCTAATGTAACTATAATGTACCACCATTTAACATATTTGTCAAGGATAGTTTTTGTAAACTAATTGTTAATACACATTTTCATAATATTTTTATGTATATAAAAACAAAACCTAACTATATGTTATATTAAATTATTGACTACCGTAAAATTTTTATTTATACTTATATTATTACATAAAGGGGGCTTTGTAATGTGGATAGCTATTTTGTCGGCAGTAGTGTGCCTTGTTATAGCAATAGTATTATTTACACCTATGTTCCGTCATGCACTGCTTTTTAGACCTGTAGCACTTTTCTTTATTTTTGAAGGTATATGGATTATGTGCGACTATTTGGTAACACAGCTATGGCCCGGCACTGAGGCAATGCTGTGGGTTCACTATGTTGGTGTTATTATTTTTGGTGGGTATCTGCTTTTATGCTTGCTGTACAGCAGACCAAAAAAAGAAAAAAATAAAAGCAACACCAAAAAGAATACAAAAAGAAAACGAAACCGTGCAAATGCCAGCTAAATAAAACAATAAAAAATTTATACGGAGATTGAATATGGGATACTTATTTACTGCAGCATTTTTAATAATAGGAATATACCTTATATTTTATGCTGTTAAAGAATACAGATTTTTACTTCTGCCGGGCATATACTTTATAATTTTAGGCATATGGTGGCTGATAGATGAGCTTAATACAAGCATTGACTTAACTAACGGTGTATTCGGCTGGGTTATTCGTGGTGTTTCTGCCGCTGTACTTATTGTAACAGGTGTTATATACTACTTTAAATATTATAAAAATAAAAGCGGTAAAAAATAATTGACTTTTTCAGTGTATTTATATGTCGTTTTTTACTAAATAAAACTAAAACCGGCAGCATAACATATAATTATTATTAAAATTTATACTTTATTTTTTAAAAAGCAAAAAAACTCTTGCAATTTTATTTATAAAATGGTAAAATAACCAATACATGAGTATGGGCAAAGGAGGTGCACCAAATGCCAAACATTAAATCAGCTAAAAAAAGAGTAAAGGTTACAGCTACTAAGAATGCAAGAAACAAGGCTTTTAAGTCTGCTCTTAGAACAACTGTTAAAAATGCTCATATTGCTATTGACACAAACTCAGCCGACAAGGCAGAAGCAGTTCGTCTAGCTGTTAAGAAGATTGACACTGCTGTAAGCAAGGGTATTCTTCACAAAAATACAGCAGCCAGAAGCAAGTCTGCACTAGCCCGCAAGCTAAACGCTTCAGCATAATTTAACAGTAAACAAAATGACATTATAAGCAGAGCATTTGCCCTGCTTTTTTGTTTTTATGGATTTAAAAAAACACTGATTAAATATTGTAAAAACTAAAAATCTATTCCTGTCAGCAGCAACATAAATCATTACCTTAAAAATCAGTTGACATTTTTCAATATTTTGGGTATCATAATGTTATACAATTAATGTAAATATACTTGGCTGGGAGGTAATTCCAATGCTTAAAAGAAATAGTAATTGTCACAGCAAAATTGCCATAATAATTGCAGCCATTGCAACCATTACGGCAGTAGCAGCAACAGTAGCAGCATTTTTGGTAATTAAAGATAAAAAGAAAAAACTTCAGGATAAAGAGCTTGACGAGTATTTAGACTGTTCCATTCAGTAACTATTAAGCAAGGGTTACATTAAATTATTATTAAAAATTCGGGTCACAAAAATGTGACCCGTTTTTATTTATAAAAAATATATAACAAATACAGTTAAATTACATTCCACAAATTAATACTAAAGTCTAATTAAACACTAAATATCTTTTTGGCATATTTTCTGCCATGCTTCACAAGCCTTCCCGTGAAATTTCACTCACCTGACGAAAAATCTGTTCAAAAGTCTTATTTTACTTTTCAATCAGATTTTAGTATAAAAGCCTGTATAAATGATAAAAAACTACAGCACACTGTAGTTTTTTATCGGAGGAGTCCAAATATAAAGTTAACAAAGTAATTTTTAATTTTATTTACAATTTCTAACCCTTAACCTTTTCTGTGTCTAAATTTTACCATTATCGGTTGCTTTTTACAACTACAAAACAATAACAAAAATATTTCATTATTGTTACATATTGTGGTCTTACAACAGTTTGGCTACATTATAAGGGAATACAGTAGCATTTTTTCTGTTTTTATATATATTTCTTTTAATTGTGAAATATCCAGCGGATTTTTACCTAAACCTATCTCTACGGTAAATGCAGGTATTTTTAGTTCATCTATTAACCAATCCTTAAAGCCTCCGCCGGTAGCAATGCACTCTGGTTTACTTAGTTTGTAACCACTTAGAAAGGCCATTTGTTCTGCCATTTTTTTGCTTTGTTCAGGTGTGTTGCTGCCAAAATCCCAGTAAATTTCTTCACCCTGACTATGAAAGGCTACTGCACTATGAATAATGTTATTTCTGCAAAATTTGGTTAATGCTATAGTTTCAGGCTGACTTTCAGGTTCTTCACCCCCATACCTTGTTTTTGAAGGAAAATTTATACCCATTGCAAGCTCTTTACTTTTAACATTACTCCACCCGGCGTCAAAATTGTGGTTAATATCAACACCCATTGCGTTACTCTGCCAGTGTACGGTATCACCTTTGCTTACAATATCTATAAAGCCTTTAAGGTCTTTTGCACTGCTGCTGCCGTTTATACTAATTTCAACCCCGTCTGGGTTAACACATGGAATTACGCATAACGATCTGTCTTTAAAATATTCCCATATTTTTTCATTTGCGAGAGATTTATGGTTGATTATTGAACTGCTAATATTTATAATAAATATGTATAGTAATGACGAGGTTATCCACTCCATACCATGAAAAGCACCGCACAACAAAACTTTTTTCGGTTTATTTCCAATGCTAAAGCATTCTATAGGTCGGTTAAGCACACTTTTGCCTATTGTGCTTACATTAACAAAAAAATATTTATTTATAATATACTCACGCAGCTTATGCCTAAGTTGTTGGTCACAGCTTTGTTGGTACAATGCCTCTGATAAATTCATAAAATCACTCCTTAACATTAATATTTATGTCAGGAGTTTTCAGTTTATAATAATTGTGATAGGAGAATTAAAATGGAATTATATGAAAAAACACTAAGCAGTGAAAATATTTTTGATGGCAGAGTTATTCATGTTACACTTGACCAAATTGAACTTCCTAACGGTCACAAGTCATCACGAGAGGTTGTGGGACACCCGGGCGGTGTTTGCATTGCAGCATTGAACGATAAAAATGAACTTTACTTTGTAAATCAATACCGTTATCCATACCACGAGGTTGTTCTTGAACTGCCTGCCGGCAAGCTTGAAAAAGGCTCTACTCCTCTTGAAAATGGTATAAGAGAATTAAAAGAAGAGGTAGGTGCAACAGGAAAAGACTATAAATTTCTAGGCGAGCTTTACCCGTCACCGGGATATTGTGCAGAAATTATTTACCTATACTTCTGCCGAATTGACGAATTAGGCGAGGACTGTCCGGACGACGATGAATTTCTTGATGTTTTGCCTATTCATATTGATAAAGCAGTTGAAATGGTATTAAACAACGAAATAAAAGACAGTAAAACCCAAACTGCTGTTTTAAAAACAGCCATGCTTTTAAAAAATGGTGTTTTATAATACAGCATTTTATGTTATAATTTTAGTTGAATGTATTTGAAATTAAAAGTTTATACTAACAAATATTTTTGCAATACTTGGCGATAATTTCTTAAACATATTAAATTTATGTAAATTACGACTTTACCTGCAAATAAATCAATTTTTTTATAAGCTTTTCAGATACACCACAGCATTAAATGAAAGCAGGTATATGCGACAATGATTATAAGCCCTATATTAATTATTATTGTCTCTGCCATAATTTTGGCAACACTGGTATTTTATATAATTAACAAACCCAAAAAACCAATATTTACAGGCGTTTTTTTGATTTTGCTGCTAATCAGTGTTTTTTTTACCTTTGCAATTAATATAGAACTATCGTCTGCAAGCAACATATTAAATATAGAAAATAATATTATAAAATGGATAACAAGCTTTATTACACTGGAAAGCGAACCGTCTTTGCAGCTGCTGCAAAAAAGCTTTTCGCTATTTTGTGAAATTGATGTTGGGTTAATTATTGCAACAATAATAATATCTGTAATTGAAATGAAAACATTATTCAAACAAAAATAAATTAAAAGGAAATTAAAATGACTATACACCAAACTATCGAACCACTTAATTGTGCCACAGCCGTGGCACTGGGACATTTTGACGGACTGCACACAGGACATACACTGGTTATTAACAACGCCGTAAAATGCAAAGAACAAGGCCTGACGCCTGTTGTGCTTACCTTTAAGCAAAATCCTGCCTCTGTTATAAGCACAAAGAAAATTCCGTACCTAATGGATAACACCGCAAAAAACGAATACATAGAATTACTTGGAGTTGAGCATTTATTTAATTTAGACTTTAAGTCAATTAAAGATATATCTGCCGAAAGCTTTGTTACAGAAGTTTTGCATAAACAATTAAATGCAAAACGAGTTTACTGCGGATTTAATTACCATTTTGGCAGCGGTGGCAAAGCCAACAGCGAAACATTACGGGATTTATGTTCAAAATACAGCATAGAAGTTGTTTCACTGCCGCCCGCAATGTACAATGACGAACCTATAAGCTCTACAAGAATACGTCATTATCTTAAACAAGGCAGAATTACAGATGTAACCAAAATGCTGGGCAGAGAATATTCATACAAGCTGCTTGTATGCAAAGGCAAGCAGTTAGGCAAAAGGTTGGGTACTCCTACCTTTAATCAACCTATACCGGAAAATATAATTTTACCAAAATTTGGTGTATATGTTACAGCTGTTCGCTTTGAAAAGGGACAAGCTGTTTGCGGTGTAACAAATATTGGCATTAAGCCAACAGTAGGCAGTGACGCACCATTGGCAGAAACATGGATACCAAATTTTGACTGTGGTGAACTTTACGGCAAAACCGTAGAAATTCAGCTTTTAGATTTTATAAGAGGTGAAACTAAGTTTAACAGTCTTGTTGAACTAAAGGCTGCAATACTTTCTGACGGCGAAACAGCTGTAAAGCGTTTTAACTCATACTATAAAAACAAATAGCGTACATTTTAGGCTACGGTTTTCCGTAGCTTTTTGCTATTTATAGCTATGCCTGCTAAAACATACGCTGAAAGTTATTATCTAGGTCATGTTCAAAGCTTGCTTAAAAGTTTTATCTTTATATAAACAGATATTAATTTAAAAACTATAACAATAAAATACAAATCAACATTTTGTATTAAAATAAATTTAAGACTTTTGTGCTAAAATTAAGTACTTTAATGCTAGATGTTTTTTTGAAATAATATAAACTATAAGTTGCGTAAAATTTAAAAGATTAATATATATACCTTAGCATTTATATAAAAGGAGGTACTATTGTATGAAAAAGTTAAAGCTTTTTAATCTTGCATGGCCAATATTTATTGAAACAGCCTTATTTATGCTGCTAGGATTTATAGATGTATTCGTACTTAGTAAGTATGACGACCTTGCTGCATCTTCTGTAAATACAGCTAATCAAGCTGTTTCTATAGTTACTATTGTATTTACGGTTATTTCAGGTGCAAGTGCTGTACTTATCTCGCAATATTTGGGTGCTGAAAACAAAAAAGGAGCGTCACGAATAGCTGCATTGTCTATTACCTTTAATCTTATTTTCGGCATTATTATCAGTGCAGTTTTATTATTATTTAACAAACAAATTTTAACCTTTATTGGAGCTGAAGGTAAAATTCTGGATTTTTCTTGTCAGTATTTATCAATTGTCGGCGGTTTTATTTTTTTGCAGGCATATTTAAATTCATTATCTGTAATTGTAAGAAACCACGGTATGACGCAAATTTCAATGTATGTTACTGTGGGAATGAATATAGTAAACACTGTTTTAGATGTTATTTTTGTTTTAGGTTTGTTCGGCTTACCAAAATTGGGTGTAATTGGTGTTGCTGTTGCAACCACCTTCAGCAGAATGGTTGGTGCAATTATATTAACTATTGTTATATTTACTAAGGTTGAAAAGCTGTCTATTTTCAAGCTGATAAAGCCTTTTCCGGTTAACGATGTTAAAAATATGGTTAAGGTTGGTGTTCCGTCTGCACTTGAGTCTTTTTTGTACAATCTTTCACAGCTTGTAGTTACATCAATTGTACTTACCTGCTTAAGTGATGTTGACCTTATAACAAAAACATATGTGCAAAATATAACTATGTTTTTCTACATTTTTTCGGTTTCTATAGGTCAGGCTTCACAAATTTTAACAGGACATTTGGTAGGAGCAAACAAAATGGACGAAGCCTACAAGCAAGGCTCTAAAGGTTACCGTAACGCACTTATTATAACAATGATAATTTCTGTAATAGGAATAATATTCAGAACACAGTTAATAAATATTTTTACCCATGACGCACAAGTTATAGAGCTTGGTTCTAATATTTTGATAATGAATATTATACTTGAGCTAGGCAGAACCACAAACCTTGTTGTTATTGCCTGTCTTCGTGGTGCAGGCGACGTTATATTTCCTACTGTCTGTGCTATATTCTCAATGTGGGTAATTAGTACACTGGGCTCTTACATTTTTGCGGTTACATTTGGTATGGGCATTTACGGCTTGTGGATTGCCTTTGCCGCTGACGAATGTGTACGAGGAATATTTATGATATGGCGTTGGAAAAGCGGAAAATGGCGAACAAAACGTCTTGCAGCAGCTGAATAACAGTAAAAAAACAAAAGGTCGTTGGTACAAAAACCAACGACCTTTTATTATTACCTTTTATGCATTATCTTTTTCCAGCTCTGCTCGGTTTATTGCATTAAGAACACCAAACAGCGAACTGCGGTAAATATTACTTGAAATACCTACGCCAAAAATATTCTTTCCCATTGGAGTCATTAGCTGAATGTAAGAAACTGCCTTTGAGTCTGAACCTGTTGATATTGCGTGCTGCTCGTAATCAATAAATTTATAGTCACAAACACCTACACTTGCCAAAGCACGAAAGAAAGCGTCTATAGGACCGTTGCCCTCACCGCAAATATTAACATCGGTTGATGGGTCACCGTTTGTTCGTAAAAGTCCTGTAACCTTTATTTTATCGTCACCAATTTCAGTAACTACAGGATGACCTACAATTTCGTATTTACGTTTTGTATTAATATAGCTTTCTTCAAAAATTTCCATAAGCTCGCTTGGAACAAGCTCTCTGCCCAATTTGTCACACTTTTGTTGTACAAGGTCGCTAAACTCCGGATGCATTTGCTTTGGCATTTTGTAACCATAGTTATGTGCCATTACAAAAGCCGCACCGCCCTTGCCGGACTGTGAATTAATTCGGATAATCGGTTCATACTGTCTGCCAACATCTGCCGGGTCTATAGGAAGATATGGTATCTCCCAATAATCAGTTCCTGAACTTTTCATATACTCCATACCCTTGTTTATGGCGTCTTGGTGCGAACCCGAAAAAGCTGTAAACACAAGCTCACCTATATATGGTGTACGCTCATGTATTTTCATATTTGTGCAACGCTCGTAAATTTCTTTATACTTTGGCAGGTTGCTGAAATCCAGCTTAGGGTCAACCCCCTGTGTAAACATATTAAGACCTACAGTAACAATATCTAAATTACCTGTACGCTCGCCATTACCAAACAAAGTACCCTCTACTCTTTGGGCACCTGCAAGCATTGCAAGCTCAGCCGCAGCTACGCCGCAGCCCCTGTCATTATGAGGGTGAACACTAATAATTGCGGCGTCACGGTTAGGCAGATGCTTTATAAAATATTCTACTTGGTCGGCATATGTGTTTGGCGTACACATTTCAACAGTATTAGGCAGGTTAAGTATAACAGGATTTTCTTTTGTTGAACCCAGTTCTTTCATAACCTTACTGCAAATGTCAACTGCAAAGTCCATTTCTGTACCGCTAAAGCTTTCAGGAGAATATTCAAATCTTATGTTTGTGCTTCCCTTATAGGAATCGGTCAGCTCTTTTATAAGTTTTGCGCCATTTACCGCAATATCTGTAATGCCCTGCATATCCTTTTTAAAAACTACCTTACGCTGAAGTGTAGATGTAGAATTGTAAAAATGGATAATTACATTTTTTGCACCCTCAATAGCCTCAAAGGTTTTTCTTATTAAATGCTCTCTTGCCTGTACAAGCACCTGAATAGTAACATCGTCAGGAATATGGTTGCCCTCTATTAGCTCACGGCATATTTCATATTCGGTTTCAGATGCTGACGGAAATCCAATTTCAATTTCTTTAAAGCCCATATCACACAAAGCCTTGAAAAACTCCAGCTTTTCTTGCAGATTCATTGGGTCAATTAAAGCTTGGTTACCGTCACGCAGGTCAACACTGCACCATATTGGTGCTTTATCTATAACATTATTTGGCCACTGTCTGTCAGGCAGATTAATTTGTTTAAACGGAATATACTTTTTAAAAGATTTATTCATAGCCGTTTCCTCCTTAATTCAACAATTAAAATGTCCCTTTCCCTCTGCTTTGTGCAGAAGAAAAGGGACGATAAAATACAAAATTACCGTGGTACCACCCAATTTCAAGCAATAAACATTGCTCCTTAGCAAACCTCTAGCAAGGCTTTGACTTATAACGCAGTCTTACGGATTACCCTACATTTCGGGCAAACAACTCCGGGATGAGCTATACACACAACCATAAACATTGGCTCACACCACACGCCAACTCTCTGAAGATTAAAATGCTATGTCTTATTCCCTTCACAGTCTTTAAATAATTATTCTTTATTAATAATTATTATATTCACTAATTATTATTTGTCAAGTGTTTTATAAATATAACTTTTTGCTTTAGTAAATTTTCACCTAAAAGTATAGTATAAAATAAATCTAATATTATTCGTGAAAATAATTGACATACTTTTTTATATGCAGTATTATAATATTACATAGGTTGTAAAAACTAAATTATATATTAACAGGAGGCTGAACTATGAATAATAAGAAAATTAAAGGTAATATTTTTATATTGACAACTGTTTTATTAACTTTGTTATTAACAGCCTGTTCTGACACTAATGGTTCCGGTAATGGCAGCGACATAAGCGACATAAGTAAAGGAACATCAAGCAATACACAATCCGACATAATCAACAGCAAAGATTACGCTATGTCTAAACTGGAAACATTAAATATTACAAAAGACTTAGAAAAGTCAGAATTTGGTGATACAATTAATAATTCCACAAATTCCGGCATAACACCTATTTCAGATAGTTACTGTACGTATGACAAGGTTTATATCACTTTGGATAAAAAGTCATATAAAATTGACAATCCGGTTTTAAATATAACTTTGCACAATGAAACAGACGACTATGTTTATGGTAATTTTAATTTTCAGCTTGAGGTGCTTTTAGATGGAGAATGGTATATTATACCTCCTGTAAATTATTGGATTATTGATTTGGCAAGTGAATCACCAAAGGGTGAATATACCGACGAAATAAATTTATCTGAAATTGATGTTAATTATATTGACGGAGATTACAGAATTATAAAAATTTATAATACAGAAAAAGTGGACAAAAAGATAATTACTTATTCTAACTTTAAGCTTAGTAAGTAGAACGGAGGAATTTTATGAAGATTAAATCAATATCAACATTTGTTTTTATATAATCTTTAAGGGCTGTTACAAAACTTGCGTTATGTGACAGCCCTTTCATAATTTTTATCTTATATGTAAAATATACACATAGAAATTAAGTTTTATTTTTTAGTCGGAAAATCTATTCTTTCAAGTGCTTCTACCACAGTTGGTACAGTAGATTCTTTACCATAAGCATCAATTTGTCTGCTGTCCTTTGTGCCGTGAGTTAAGCAGCCTGCACCGCCTATGCAGCCGCCAACACACGCCATACCTTCAATAAAGTTATTTGGCAGTTTACCTACCTGTGCCTTTAACAAAGCTGTTCTGCATTCTTCTATACCATTACAGACAATTGCATTTAATTTAAACTGCTCCTGAGGTACCTTAAGTTCGGTCAGGGCATTGCCTACAGCCTCTGCCAAACCGCCGCTTCTTGCAAAAATTCTGCCAAAGTATGTAGCTGTGTCAAGCTCTGCCTCTTCAAGCTGAGTAATATCTATATCACGGCTGTCAAACAACGCCTGCAATTCCTCAAAGGTTATAACAGCATTAAAATATGGCTTAACCTCTTCCCTTTGAATTTCGGCCTTTTTTGCTGTACAAGGACCTATAAACACTATGTCCAAGTCTTTATTTTTATCTTTTAAATGCTTTGCAATAGACGCCATAGGTGACAAATTATGTGATATTTTATCAGCCATTTTAGGCATTGATTTTTCAATATAAGACACAAACCCAGGACAACAAGAGCTTGTTAAAAATCCTTTTTCTACTAATTCCTGTGCCTCTGAATAAGACACAATATCAGCACCCAATGCCGCTTCAACTACGCCCGAAAAACCAAGCTTTTTTATACCTGCTATTACCTGACCGCTTTTAGCATAGCTAAACTGACTGCCAATAGAAGGTGCTACTATTGCAATAAGTTGATTTTCAGGATTTTTTTCACGCTGCTTTATAAGGTCAACTACCTTTAAAATAAATGATTTATCTTCAATAGCACCAAACGGACATTGGTAAACGCAGGCACCGCATGAAATACATTTGTCATAATTTATTTTTGCCGCCCTTGTTTCAGGGTCCTTAGAAATTGCGTTAATCTTACAGGCACGCTCACAAGGTCTTTTTCTATTTGCTATGGCAGTATATGGACAAACCTTTGCACACATTCCGCAATTAATACATTTATCTTTGTCAATATGTGCTTTCTGGTGCTCATCATAAGATATTGCACCACGCTTACAGACATCTTCACATCTGTGTGCTATACAGCCACGGCAGTCATCTGTAACCTCGTAACCACCCTCGGGACAATCATCACAGGCTATATTAATAACCTCAATAATATTTGGGTTGCTTCTGTCACCGCCTGTTGCCATTTTTATACGCTCGCCTACAATTGCTCTTTCTTTGTATATACAGCAACGCATAGTAGGTTTATCTTTTACAATAACCTTTGCTATATCGTTAAAACTTTCCAATAAAGTATCGTTATAGGCATGGCGTGCAACCTCACGTAAAACCTTATACTTTAAAAGCTGTACTTTAGTGTCAAATTTTCTTAACTCAGGCTTTTTTACCTCTGCCATTATAAGCAACTCCTCTTAATAATATAAATATATTTTTTATTAATGCGTTTACATATGATTTTAAGGAAAGTCTAACACAATAATAGACAAAAGTCAACCTGCTATCTCACGAAAAATTTATGTAATTTTCCAAAATTTATTTTTATTATTTGTGAAATATTAAAATCTAATATTATAAATTTCGGTGTATAAATTATGATTTATTGCACCGACTGTTTGCAACACACTTAAAAGTTTTGATTAAACTTTTTCAAAAGTTTATGGGTCAAGGGTGAAACCCTTGTGGGTTTTAAGGGCAACGCCCTTAACG
>CABRLN010000044.1 GCA_902471875.1 uncultured Clostridium sp. | reverse complement strand
GAGTTTGTAATGCTTATAACTAAAAAATTAGTATTTCGAATATCAATTGAAAAACTAATAAATTTTTCGTGAGTTTCTTTTGCTGCTTCAATAGCATTTTCAAGAACATTATCAAATAGGGCAGTTATATCCGGCTCACTCATAAAATCTAATTTTGTATTTTGTATATTTACATCAAATCTAATATTTTCAGATTTACAGACTTCAGAATAACGATATGTAATTAGATTTAATAATGAATTACTGCAATAATCAACCGGATTCATAATTTTAAAATCATCAAAAATACTGTTAATGTAATCATTTATGTCTGTATTATTATCTCTTGACAGCATTTTTATTGAATTTAAATGCTTTGTAATATCATGTATCAATACTTTTGAGTTTTCGTTTTGCTTTTTTATCAAACTATAATATTCAACACTATTTTTTTCTTTTTGACGTGTTAAAAGCAATTCGGTGTACTTTATATTTGTTTTTATAGTTTGCTCATGCACATAAAACACAATAATATTTGACATCAATATTATTACGCTGCCTATTGCCAACGGAAGTTTTAAATCATCTCCAACATCATATACAACACAAATATAAAATGTAACTACCATAGTAACAATCGTACCTAACGGAAAGAATGTCAGCAACAAAATTGTATTTAAATTTATTGAAAAATTTTCTTTGGTAGATAATTTTGACGTCAAATATATTGTTATAAAATAAAACAGTTTACTTATTGTAGAATGTATAATAAATACAAATTTATCTGTATATGTATTAAACAAATTTAATGAAAAAATAGCTGATAATGTATAGGCAACTATAAGTTCTGTTACAAGCATTAATGACAACAACAATATAGAATTAAACAAACACGACTTAACATTCGCTTTATAACAGATAAATAATATTACATAATTACCTATAAAAAATATTGTTGAGTTAAGTAAAGGACTGCCTAATCCACTTATAACTAAAGATATAATATAAAAAAAGATAAAAATAGAAAATAACGGTAAAATTTTTACTTTTCGTGAAAATTTATTCTCAAAATAAAATAACGAAATTAAATTTTCAATAAGATAAATAGCTAAATAACATATTTTATAAATCATATGGTCACCCCAATATATTTATAAAATGATTCTTTAAATGACGAATAAAATCTTCGAGATATGGGGACATTTGAATAATCTTTGCCATTTATAGATAATACTATATTATTTTTACTAAAATGAGTAACATTTTTTAAATTAACTATAAAACTATAGTGCGACTGAACAAAATAGTCATATTCATTTAATTGATTTTTCCAATAATCAAAATTATTACGTGTTTGAAATTTACCATCTTTCGTAAATATACATGCTTTTCGGTTCTCTATTGTTATATACAAAATGTCTCTTGTAAATACAGTAAAGCACTCATCATAAGTTTCAAAGACAATATTTTGAGTGCTTTTCTGGTATATATCAATAGCAATGTTCATATTTTTCATAAATCTGTTCTCATTAATAGGCTTAGACAAATACCTGAATACATTTAAAGCCATTGCATCATCTAAATATGCATGAAAAGAAGTAACAATAAATATTATAGCATTTGAATTTACTTTTTGCAGATGTTTAGTAACAGATAATCCATTTATACCGGGCATCTCTATATCTACAAAGGCTATGTCGTATTTTTCACAGTCAGTAATAACATCTTCACCACAATTATATGATTTTACATCAAATTCCAGTTTTCTCTGTTTGGTAATTGCATTAAGTAAACCTAAAATTTTATTAATTATCGTCTTATCATCATCACATATTAAAGTTTTCATAGCTATACCTCCTAAAGGAATATTATAACTCTATTTTTTTACTTTGTCATCATTTAATATTTATTCTTGATTTGATAATATAACTTCTAATATTTGTGAAATAATTTTAAGCGATTTTTCATTGCAAAGAAGAAGATTATCATAAATATTTTTTGGAATATCATTTGTTTTTATATTTCCTAATAATAAAAAATCCGGCGTAACCTCTAATACTTCACATATTTTTGATAATGTTTCCAAACTTGGAACGGAATGTCCATTTTCTATATTTGAAATATGATTATTAGATAAATTAGTTTTTTCAGCAAGATAACATTGCTTCATTTTTAATTCACGGCGTCTTTGAGCTATTCTAATTCCGATTTTATTGTAGTCAACTGTCATAATATCACCGATAATAATCGTATCAATTTTTGTTAAATTCATAAACAAACTATAAGTGTATAATACTTTTTTAGTTGTAAAAAACACATTATTTTTTTAAAAATTCATTTTAAATTTAATAAAATTAGAAAGCATTTAATAAAATGACCATTTTTGTCAAAATTTAAACCATTTTATCCGTTTTTCACAAAAATAATTATTAAGATGATAAAATACCAATAAAGGAGGTACACATAATGACAAACAAAAAAACAACATCAAAATCTTTTAAAAATGGAATAAAAACTTGTTTATCAGTTGCATTAAAAGTAAATGCAAATTCAACAGGATGTTTTATTGCATACCAACCTAAATCACCTAAAAACTTAAATAAATTAAAAAAGATTAAATAATTTAAGTTTTAAGTTGATTTGAAATTGCCTGCAGCTTGTATAATAGAAGAGATAAAAAATTAGTATTTTCAGATCAGCCCCTTAAAAGTTCAGACAAATTTACCTTTTACTATTGTGCAAGTTTGCAGACTATTATCATATCAAAACAAAAACAGCATACTTATTTTGTTTCTAAAAATATTAATTGTTTTTAATGCATTAGGGCGTATCCAAAAACTACACAACAACACTTAAAAAAATTTTTTCGTAATTCCGCATCATAATCAGTTTAAATACGAAATATTCCTAATATTATATATTGCGAAAAAATCTCTTGTTTTTATGATTTTTACAATTTTTTAGACACACCTTATCTATAAAAGTTAAAATATAAATATAGATAGAACATATAGTAAGCTTAAAAATATGATATATATACATTATGTACATATTAAATTTCTAGTTATAGGAACATAACTTAACATAAACATATAAAGTTAATATAAAATCAAAATTTGTTATAAGATTTATTATAAACGATAAATTTATAAACAATCATTAATAATAAAAAAAGTGATAAATAAATGTTTCTCCAAAAAGGCGCAAGATACCGGTTGAACCGGTATCTTGCGCCTTTTTACTTTAAAATATCCTTAAAATACAACAAAAAAACCGTAAAGGTTGTCACACCTTCACGGTTTAGGAAAGCTTATTTTTATTATGCAGAGATTTGACTTCTACTTTTGAGGTACAAAGTCCCCCTGCAGTGGCGAGGATTTTTTAACAGGTTATCCCCCATCCTCGGTTATGGTATATGTAAATGCAAAAGGAAACATTGCCACCATCATATGAAACGGCATACGATCCCTTTTAGGAAACGCTTCAAAGTAAATGCGTTTTATATCCGTGCTGCTTATTTTTACTTTCTGTGTTCTAATTTGCATATTGTTTCACTCCATAAATGACAATTTTTCATAATCATAGGGAACGCTTGTGCCGACAACAACATCTTCAATCTTTTCTATTATCAGCCAATCGTCCATATTTTCTTGATATTCAAGAGCAAGCAGGGTTATTTCCTCAACATGTTCAAATTTCACTAAGCATAGCACTTCTTATGCCACCATACTTTTTGCTTATCTGATAAGTTTACTGTTTCTAAAATGAATCCATTATATCTGTAATGTTTCGAGAACAATATCTTTCCAATACAAAAGATACATCATATGTCCAACATCATCTACTATATGTGGCTGTTTAGCATTATACTTCTTCGCCAAATATTACGCATAGGAAATAGGTGTTGTATCATCCTTTGTTCCGTTACAAATAAATACAGGAATAGAATTGCTGATACAAATTTTATTTCGTTTTTGACATAATGCATATGCATCGTAATAAATACCCATACCATCATTTTTATTGCACTAATAATTTCATTCTTAACATATCATAATTTTCGTTAATATATTTTCGTTCTTCTTTGGAGGCAGTTTTTAACAGCCCTTCAAATTGGATGTCAAAATTTGCAAAAAATTCCTTAGCAGATTTATTGAAGTTCTTTTTTCCCATAAAATAAAGACGCTCCCCCCTCAAAAATGCTGTGGGGAATTTTTCTTACTGCTGCGTCACGTACAACCATTGTCTTTGTTTCTGCTAAAATCTTGTCTAATACCTTTTCACCTTTTTCCTGCGTTATTACAATATACTAAATGCACTATTTTAATTTCCTCCTAAATAAATTGTTTATATGTAACTCTCCGACAAACTGAAAGTTATCTATCTTTTTTTCTTTATGGATGTATAAATTAAAACAGGCATTGCACAAATATCTAATGCTCCCATAATCCTTACAGTCATATCACTTAATTCTATTCCAACTATGTTGCAAACTGCCCAAATAACTGTTACAACAGAAATTATAATAAGACTTAACCACCACAGTATTGTAGTCTTTTTATTCATTATTTACCTCCGTCAAACTCAAATTTGTTAATTGTTTTCATTTACGAGAATACCGCATGTAAATCTTCTCATTAAAGCCTTTTTGTTTAGCGTGTTTTTCTGGAATACGTTTGAATTCTTCAAATCCAATATTCGTATAACACTTAATAGCATTATTATTTATATCAGTAACATCAAGCACAAAGTCTTGATAATTTGTAAGCAGCATACTTTCTTTGAGCATAGTAGTAGCTATACCCTGTTTTCGGTATTTTTTTCGTAATGCTACAAATTCTATGTATCCTGTTGTAATCGGATAATCAAGTTGCCCTTCAAATTCTTCTTTCAAAACTAAGGCACCGATAGTTCCTTTTAAAAAACCAAGATGTTTTATTAAAGATTTATTATTTACCCTTGCAGCTCTGCCATTACAATCGGAAATTGCTATCACTCCTGCAATGTCACCATTTATATCTGCCACATAAAACCTTTTTATGTTTAATCCTGTAGCAATAGCGTTTGCCACTTTTTGATTATCCTTGCATAACACAGAAAAATCTTTTTCAAACCCTTCTGCAATACACAAAGCTACATTATTACGGTCTTTCTCTTTTGCGTTCCTTATATGTACCATTTTCTTCTATCCTTTATATTCTAATTTTCCTTATCAACACAGCAATTGGTGTAATTATTAGATAAAGAACGGTCAAAATCATAAAAAAACCTATATCGGCATCCAAAAACACATAGATGATGTTAAAGCCAAAGTGCAGCAATACCGAGTAGAGTAGATTATTATGCCGTTCCAGAAAAATATTCATCAGTACGGTGATGGATGTAATGACGACAATATTGGAAATGATATAGGGGATTGCCCGCCAGTCGGTAAATTCTGAATCCACTACCCACAACAAAGTATGCCAGAAGCACCACACCAAGCCCTGGCAGACAGAGGATTTAAGGAAGCCATACTTCTTGTTAAACTCCTCCCTCATAAAACCACGCCATCCCAATTCCTCTCCTGTCGGTCCCGAAGTGAAAGACAGAAAAATACTGAGCGGCAATGCTGTTGTTCCTAAATCGATGTAGGACAGCATCGACTTTCCGGTAGCAATGGAAAAGATAAACAGCGACAATATGCTGATTCCAAAAGTGAGGGCAAAGGAGAGCAGCAAAGGAAGTAGCTTTACTTTACCAGAAAAACACCTTTTTACAAAAGCTGTTCTTGTTTCGTTGGGTCTGAAATGATTCCAACCAATCAAAAGCAGATAAGTCGGTGACCATGCGATAAGGTTACGGACAATCCACATAATGACGGGCGGTGCATGAAAGACCAAGCTTGCCGAGCCTGCCACAAAAATAATTAGCATCCAGACAAGGATATATGAACTGATAATATATTTCTTCAGATAATTTGTTTTCATTTTATTAGCTCCTTTCCCTGTCTGTGCAGATGACAAGCTCGCTTTTTATGCCATTCAGCTCTATGATATTCTCCTCATCGGGCGTATCAAACCGTTCCGTCAGTTGTCCGTCTTTTTCATAATATATGCTTGTTTCGATGCCTTTCGTAACAGCGGTAAAGATGGTATCCTCTGGAATATGGATTTTTGAAGTCGCCGACACTTGGTTGATTGCAACCTTTCCATTTAAGGAACGGCAGACAACCTCCATATCCAGATTGCAGTTTATCTCTACTGTACCAGAAACATCATCCAGAACGATGTTCGGTGCCTTTACATCAAGCTCTATGCTGTCACACTCAAAAGAACGGATTTCTACGGTTTGGGCATTAACCGCACATTCGATTTTACCTATATATGGCGATGGGATTTGGACGAAGATGCTGACCGCTTCTTTTGCTACCGCCTCGGATACGCCATTCCTGCGGTTTACGTCCACATCAATCCGTTTTCGAATGTCATCAATCTTGACCTTAAAATCGTTTTGGAGCGTGGAAAGGGTATTGGATGTAAGTCGGACACGGATTTTCTCGCCCTCATAGCCCGACAGCATGAATTGCTTTGCCCCGCCAAACCTCATATCATAGTGTTTCGGCTCATCAATATCATACTCTGTGACGCTCTCAAAAAGATAATCCACTGGCTTTCTAGCTCCTCTTTCATTGGAAAACAGTTCATCAATTGAAATGTCGAATAAGGACGAGATTGCCATGATGTTCTCAATGTCGGGGATGCCCGAATCCGTTTCCCATTTCGTAACCGCTTGTCTTGATACACCGAGTTTCTCCGCCAACCGCTCCTGCGACATACCTGCCTGCTTGCGGATGGATTTTAGTTTTTCTGCAAATGTCATGCTCGTGACCTCCTTGTTTTTGATATGCCAAGTATAGGAAAGATGACTTTGGATTACAAGCAAGCAGAGCTGACATTTCGGTTTTTCTTGCTACTTTGCGTGGCATTTACCCGATTTCTCACAAGTCTGTCGGCTCTGCGTCTGGCTCTTTGATGATATGTTGTTCTATCCGATAAACGAGGATTTGAAGATTTCATAATACTCCCAAATATGAAGTTTGAAATTATTGTATAGTTTCTTTATTTTCTTTTTCAGTAACTTCTTTTTCTAAAATTTTCTTCAAATCATCCTTTAATTCTTTTCCAATAATTTCCTTATAAGCTTCTTTCACACCATTCTTTACCGCCCACTTAATGATAAAATATAAAGTTATTAAAACTATTATTGCCGTTCCTCCGCTTATTCCTAACTCTTCCCACATAATTCATTCCTCCAATTTACAAACGGGAAACTTTCCTGTATGCAGTTCGGGCAATAAAGAGGAAAGTTTTTTAGTTCTGTATCTCTGCCCGTATCTGTAACCTTGTTTTATTTCCGCAGACAGGGCAATATACCCATTCAGCCATAAAACATCACCTCGACAATTCACTTGTGTATGTTCCGATTTCACATTCAGATAAAAAAGCTTTAACTGCTTCACAAAATAGCTCTGGATTATCTAAAAACGGAGTATGTCCTGCATTGTTAATGGTAATTATTTCTTTTTTATCAGACACAATAACCTCATAGTAATCATTCACTAAACTTGTTGGAGTAATCCAATCGTTGTCACCTTGTATAAAGCAAATTGGAATACCATATTCTTTGCTCAAATCCATAACATCAAACTGAAAATACATATAATCCACAAGGTTATTTTGGGAAGTGATAATATTCTGTGTATCACTTGCAAATAAAAACCATTTTGCATCATTCCATGACATTTCTGGGGATGTAATCGCAGAAAATATTTGTTTTGTCCCCGACATTTCTCCATCGCATTTCAAGTATTTTATAGATGTAATAATCATTTCTTCAAGTGATTTTACGTTTAATTTTTTAATGTTATCGGTTGCTGTAAGTTGTTCAATTCCATACTCTAATAAGTCAGCATCTTTATTATTTCCATTTTCTATCGCTTTTTTTATTGCACATTCTGCCGCATAAATCTTCCCCTGCGAGAAATTTGTGACTTGACCAACTCCAATATAAGCAACGACTTTTTCGGGATGAACGTGTATATAATTCATCCCCAGAACTGTTCCCCACGATTGCCCTATTATGATAATTTTTTCCTGTCCAAAACGCTCTCGCAAATAGTCAATGATTTCATCTGTATCGGCAAGCATTTGTTCAATATTCATTTTATCGTTGTTTTCATTTCTGTAATAGGTTCGACCGCAGCCCCTCTGTTCCCAACAAACTATAGTATAATCTTTTTCCAAATCTGTCTGATAATAATAATTTAAGTATGTCAAAGGAAATCCCGGTCCTCCGTGAAGCCACAGGATAACGGGATTGTTTTTATCTTCACCACGAATTTGCAAGTATTGTTCTATGCCGCCTATTTTGATGTAAGTACCTTCCTGTATTCCGGTATCAGTATCTATTTTCACTTTAAATGAATTATAAATGCGAAAAAACATAACAATCAAAGTAATCAGTAGAATTATGGAACATAATATGATAAATAATATCAACATTTTCTTTTTTGCCTTTCTCAACGAAATCCTTTTCATTAAAGCCTATACCCCCGTAATGTTCGACATAATAGTTTGAATATCTAAATTTGTATCAGTAAGAGAAAGTAAATCAAAACCAAAATCTTTTACTATTGAATATACCTGCTCCTTGGTACAATTCAATACACCGGCTACAACCAGAGACACAATTCCATGCGTATATACAATCATTCTTTGAAACAGAATATCAGTCTGTTCTCTGCTGATATTAAGATACCGACATAGCCTATCTATCAAAACAGAATTTCCGTCATCTGTTAAAATAGAGTCAAATCCACCTCTGCAATATTTATTACTTTCACCCATATATACAAAACGGAATAGATGAGGCGTGTCAAACGCCAAATTGATATATGCATAGCCAATTTGCCAAAATGCTTTTATACAATTCTCTGAAGAAGGCATCATTTTTTGATTTGCATAAGTAACAGCTTCTTGTGTCAGAGCTTCCCTCATGTTATCCATATTGCCAAATTGCCAAGCAATTGGCTGCGTGGAACAGTCCAATTCTTTCGCAATACTTTTAATATTTACTGCGGAATATCCATCACGGATAAGAATATCCACTGCTGCTGCGAGAATTTTTTCTTTTGTGATTTGAACACTACGTGGCATAATATACCTCCGTTATAAAATAAACAGTTTTATATAATCTAGTTTATATTATAGGGATTTTTTTGTGTTTGTCAAGCCTTTGACCAAAAGCACATAACTTATACTTGTATGTGTTAAGCCGGGCAATCTCCTTAAAGGTTTTATGGATATGGCTGCTGTATTCTTCCTGTTCCATCAGCCAATCAGGCGACTCATCCGAATAAGGCATAAACTTATCCTTATCGCCATACGGTGTTCTCCCCAATAACCGGGAATTTATGCTTGCTATAATGAATTTAATGTTTTGTCAATAAATAATCATTCATTTTAGCAACTGCTAAAATGCAGATAATAAAGACAATAATATAAACAAACGTGGTCAGTATATTCGTACCAAAGGCAATCATAATTAAAACCACAGGCATCCATAAGCAAATGGAGTATATCGCACCAAATCTAAATGGCGACAAACTATTTCTCTTATTAAATTCTGTGTACCGATATATTATAGGAAGCAATGCACCCGTAATAATAAAGCAACTATAAAAAGAAACCGTAAAGGAAACTGTTTTGATGTCTGATACTTCCATCGCATTAAATATATATAGCGGAGAATACAAAAAACCAAGCAGTTGTTCAAATGCAAAAACTAAAACAGGGAATATAATTGCACTTAGCACACTTGTTTTTATCAAATTAGTGTTTATACATTTTTCCGTTTTGTAATATGGAAAATCCTTGTATAAAAGGCCTAACAAAACTCCATCGATTATGTATGACAATGTATCACAAGCAATTAACGGCAAACTAAACGCGACTTCTGCAATAGGGCCATCAGCTCCAATCAAACCTAATACTTGTGGCATATAATCAGAACACCATATTATCAGTATAAAAGCAAAAGCTCTTATTCTTTGGGATTTAATAGGAAGTTTCTGTCCCATAAGAACATAAGCAGTTGCGTACAAAACTTTCATTATTAACCCGATTATGCAAATTTTGATTAAAAAAGCAAATTCTGGCGGAGCGGAGTCTTGCAAAATATAAATGCTGTTCAAAATTTGTAGTGGTGTTGATAGAATAGCTGAAATAATAGCAAAAACAATAGCTTTTACTAAATTTTTAATATTCATAAATCTGTCCTTTCGTATTAAGGAGTTATTGAGTTTCGATTTTCACTTTAAGTTTCTACAACTTTTCGACAAACGGGAAGTTATAGCTAGCTCTTATTCTTGAAAAATCCAATCAAAATAAGAGCAATGCCGAGAATGGCTACCGGAATATAAACCACGTTCGGAATACGATAAACAAATCTATTTATTCCAGACATAATGATATATATAACAATTCCCACGCGTGTTAAAATATTTCTTTCATAGAGCAACCTCCTTTCAAACAACGATTTGTCACTTGGTTAATCAGCTCTGTATTTTCGTTTCAATCCCTTTAATAACTGTTACCTGTAAATCCTTTGCGTCAATCAAACTTTCCTGTCTGCATTTGGCAATAAACTCTAATCTGTATTCTTGTTTTATTTCCGCAGACAGGGCAGCGTACCCACTCTGCTCTATTGTTTATATCCATAAGATACCTCACTGATAATACCATCAAAGTAAACAAAATCCCCGTCGGGATAATTCCAAACAGCTTGGAACTTCGTAGGGCATTTAATGCCACTGGAGGAAAGCTGATAATCATTACAAATTGCAGACCACGGTACATATTCCATACTTCCGTCTGTTCCTGCAACGGCTCTATCATTTGTAGTAAAAGAAATCATTTCATACTGTTCATTAAAGGTAAAGATACCGCTTGCCGTTTGTCCTTTGTAATTGATTGTTGCCCGTACTTCAAAATAGCTTATTTCCTCAAAAGTAATATAGTCCTGTAACAGAATGGTAGGGGCAAATAAACTTTCCGCAAGAAAAGTAGCAAGGCAAGCCTTATCCATATCTGCCCCTGTTTGGTCGAACAGGGTAATAGCTTTTGCAATCACGCCTTTCATTTCACCAGTCCCATTTTGATAGTAGTCATATCCCTCAAAAGGAATACCAAACATACTGCTGTCAATGAGTGCCATTCTGCAAGGCTCATTGATGAAGTTATATTGTGTGTAGTCAATTTTTAGAGTGGGACCGCTTTTGCCCTGTGAGAAATCAACATTGTGGTATTCCATTTTCAGATACGACATTTTCTGTGTTCCAATATAACCGCAGCTTTCGATGTACTTTTGAATGGCAGTGGGCAAATGTGAAAAATCCTTTTCTGTGAATACTTCACTATTAGTCGATAACTGATTTTCCTTCATAAGTATTGATACATCATTTTGAAATTGCTTTTTGACGGGTGAATAAAAAATGTTAAACCATATTACCAACGCACCGACAATAACAAGTAGTACACCTAATGCAATAAGCATTCTTCTTTTCCTCACTTTCTTCATCAGCCTAATCCCTCCACATATTTTTTAACCATTCCATATATGTAAAGATGGAATATTTACTTCATCCTTCAAGATAATTTTGAATTGAATCTAAGTATTTTCTATCCGTCCAGTCACATGATTTTCCTACTGCACACATAAGGGCTTTCATCCACGGCTCGTAGGTATTAGGATCTTTTTTTGCTATAGTCTTTTGTAACAGCTTACATAAAGTCCTGTCCTTAAAAGACATACAGCTTTCGTCCCAGGCGCCCCTTCCATAAAAAAGAGGAATATCACTTAATTCCTCCTTTAGATTGTACTTTTTAATCTCATTAATTGCTTGCTCATCATATGGGGAAGCTCCCACACAAAATACAGCAATTTTCTTACCATCCAAATCTCTAAAATGCTTTTTCAGGAAAGAAAGCCCTGCTATACCTGAAGCGTATATACCACCGCACAATACAATTGTATTATACTGCGACACCATATCCAATGTGGTTTTTGGCGTTTTCATGCAATCAAAGCCAGTCATTTCCGCTAACCAATTTGCATATTTTTTGGTTGCTCCATACTTTGATTGATACATGATAATTCCATTTTTCATATCCGGTTTACTCCTTATTTTCCATTACCTGACTTAAAAAAGCATTATAAGCCGCTTTCTGCTGTTCATAAATCTCATTCGCTGAAATACCCGGTGTAGTCACGGAAAAGATTGTACCAATGCCTATTGTATAAATCAGCATATTCAGATGTAATTTTTTCGCCTGCTCAATGCTGATGTCCAGCTTTTTAGAAATAAATTCTGCTGTATCAGGACTTGCTTCTGATTGGTATAAATCCTCCAAAGAAGCAATGCCATCTCGCTTATGCAGAATAAATATCTTAAATAAATGAGGTTCTTCTTTTGCTAACTGTATATAAGTTCTCCCTGCGCTTGCAAAAATATCGTCTTTATCAATATGTGTTTTAACATATTCGCCTATAAAGCTGCAGACTTTTTGGGTAACATCCTGTCGCAGACCCTCCATGTTTTTGCAATAGCTGTATATAGGCTGCACGGAACACCCTATCTTTTCAGCAATACTTTTTACCATAACCTCCTCCATTCCATCACTCCGTGCGATTTCAAAAGCAGTATTGACAACCATTTCTTTTGTAATCCTTTGTTTTGGCATCTAATTCCCCTCCATAATCGAGTTATATAAATTATTTATATAACTCGATTATACAGTTTGCTTTCTATATTGTCAAGCACTCAAGCAGAAAATTCACGTAATCTTCATCAAATTTTTCATCTGTTTTGCGATTTTTGATTTGCCTTGAGGGGTGCAAGTCTGATCATAGTCTGTTTACAACCAGAAAAAAAATAAAGGCTTTCGGTCACGATCAACATACCAAAAGCCTTTATTCCTACCTTTTGTTCGCTATTCTGTTTTTGTCCTTTGTATCAAATTTGCAATTTGATTTCTATACATCAATCCTATCAACCATAATAATCCTGTCTACACAAGCTACCCCTAAAGTCATTCTGTCAACTTGGGCTTGCCATTCGATATGTTCCCTAAGCCTTAATTTTACGGTATTTGACAGGATTATTAACATTGAAAAACCGCTCTGCAAATGCCACAAATCCCTTGAAACCAAAGCCTTTTCACACACTTGACTTTAGACCCTTGACATCAACACGACACACTCAACATGGCACGATACGTCCTGATTGATGTCAGTTTTCGGGAACCTATCCAGACTAATGTGGACTATAGCAAAATATCTCCGTTTGTTTGCGGAAACATATCAACAAATTCTGTAGCAAAAAATTATTGCCACAACTCGCTATCCATATCACAGTCTGAACCTCGCCCGTCCACGGAAAAAGTTCAACTTTTTTATT
>CABRLN010000043.1 GCA_902471875.1 uncultured Clostridium sp. | reverse complement strand
TAAAAGTTTTGATTAAACTTTTTCAAAAGTTTATGGGTCAAGGGTGAAACCCTTGTGGGTTTTAAGGGCAACGCCCTTAACGAATCTTTTATACTTGAAATACCGTCAAAGGTGGTTTTTATTTTTAAATGCTCATGCCGCATGGGCACATACTTTCTTTCAGAAGAAAGTATGCAAAGACTGCCAGGGGAAGGGGTTTCGATCCCCTTCCCCTAGAACCCCATCCCTAAACGACCAAGGTCAGTGACCTTGGATCCAAGTTAGTAACAGTACATTTTCTGGTTAGTTCTAGTTAAAGTTTGTCAATTTGTTTGTTTTTTGTTTTTGTCAGTAAGATAAATCATAATTTATCTAAATAATTAATGGTGTAAAGCCTTAAATTATCTGTTTTTTATTTTACAGTTACCATACAAAGCGTATTTTCCCAGCTCTTCTTCAATTCTTAACAATCTGTTGTATTTTGCTGTACGCTCACCTCTGCACGGTGCACCTGTTTTAATTTGACCGGCATTAACAGCAACAGCTAAATCAGCAATGGTTGTATCTTCAGTTTCACCGCTTCTATGAGAAATGACAGTTGTATATCCATTAGACTTTGCAAGCTCTATAGTCTCCATTGTTTCTGTCAAGGAACCAATTTGATTTATTTTAATAAGCACCGAATTGCCTGCCCCCTGTTGTATACCCTTATCAACACGCTTTGCATTTGTAACAAACAAATCATCACCAACCAATTGCACCTTTTGACCTAACTGTGCTGTCATTTTACTCCAACCATCCCAATCATTTTCACCAAGTCCATCCTCTATTGATATAATAGGATATTTTAAAGTAAGCTTGCTCCAATAGTCAATAAGCTGTTCACTTGTCATTTTAATACCACGCTTTGGCAAAGTATATTCATTGCCATTTTGCCATTCACTTGCAGCTGCATCCAAAGCAATTTTCATTTGCTTTGTGGTTAAGCCTGCCTTTTCAATTGCTTCTATAATAAGTTCAATAGCTTCTTCATCATTATTAAGACTTGGCGCAAAACCGCCTTCATCACCTACTGCAGTAGTTAATCCTCTGCTTTTTAAAATACTGCCTAGTGCATGGTAAACCTCACAGCAATTACGCAGACAATCTTCAAAGCTGTTTGAACCTACAGGCATAATCATAAATTCTTGAATATCAATATTGTTGTTTGAGTGTGCACCGCCGTTAAGAATATTCATCATAGGTACGGGCAATGTACAGCTATAGCTTCCCCCTAAATAAGAATATAACGGTATATTTAAAGCTTTTGCAGCGGTTTTTGCACACGCTAGCGACACTGCCAAAATAGCATTAGCCCCTAACTTGCTTTTGTTGCTTGTATTGTCAAGGTTTATCATTGTTTGATCTATTTCTACCTGTTTTAAAATATCTATATCTTTCAATGCAGATGAAATTTCATTATTAATATGTGTTACAGCCTGTTTAACTCCTTTACCACCATACATGGCTGGGTTAGCGTCACGCAGCTCGTGTGCTTCGTACTCACCTGTAGATGCACCGCTGGGTACAATAGCCTTTGAAGATATACCATTGCATAAAATAACTTGCGCCTCAACAGTAGGATTACCTCTTGAATCTAAAACCTGTCTGCCGATAATCTTGCTTATTTTTAAACTGTTCATTGCAACTTCCTCCTTAATTTATATCTTTAAATAGTATAAACTTTTTTTTGATAAATATGCCCTGAGGATAAAAATACAAATTAATTAAATATTGATATTTCATCATAAATGTTGATTTTACTTGAATTTTGTGTTAGAATATTAAATAACCGTTAAGTATATAAAATGGAGGAGTATGAGATGATAAAAAAGATAATTGCTGTAGCTTTTGCTTCTATACTTACTGCAACAGCATTAGTAGGATGTGGTTGTCAAAAAGATTCAGAAAATACAGATGCAACAGCCGTTCCTACTGCACCAAAGGTAGTAGTATCTGACCCCGAAGGTGCTCGTGTAGCTACATTGGACATGTTCTTAAGTTCAAGAAGTATTACATTAAATGAAAAAGTACTTCACTTTTTGATAGATGACACACAAATGCAATATGTTGGACTAAAAATAGCAGATACTGCCGGTCTTGATGCTATTGAACCAAATGAAACTGTAAAAGATGTAAAATATGTAAGCGAAAGTGGTTTAACAGCATATGTATCTATGCAAAACTATAAAGATCAGACTGTAGATTATACAGGATGTAAATATTATTCTTTAAGAATGAACAAAGGTAAATGTGAAGATATAGCATTACACCTGCCTGGTAAAATTAAATGGAATGACACTGAAGAAGTCATTAAGAAAAGTTATGGCAAACCCCTAAAAGAATCAAAAACCTCTAACGGTAATAAACTGTTAACATATGGTGAAGATTCGCCTGAATATCAAGCAGGATACACATTAAATCTTGTTCTTTCGGACAAAGGATTAATTGAGTTTACTATTGAATTTCATGATGTTACGTAATAAATGATTATTATTTTGGAGGTCTGCAATCAGACCTCCATTTTTGTGTAATCATACAACAGTAACCAAATATCAATAGCAGCATATTATTATATTGACAAATCTTTTAAGAAGGGGTTTTTGCATTGACAAGTGTTTACTATACTGTAGAACCTGGAGATACACTTTGGGGAATTGCACAATATTTTGGTACAACAATTGATGATTTATTACGCTATAATAATATAGCTGATCCAAACAGAATTATGCCGGGTGCACAACTTTATATTCCTATTGATATGGTTACAGCACCTAAATGGTATGCGGTTAGACCTGGTGATACATTATACACAATTTCACAAAGATACAATCTAGATATTAACGACATCATTGATAATAATAATCTTGATAATCCCAATGCCATTTATCCCGGACAATTAATAATGCTGCACAATCAATAAAACAAAAAGCAGAGTACCTATGAGCTGACCTCCAAACGTTAGATACTTCGTCTAACGTTTGGGAGGTCAGTTTATATTACTCTGCTGTTTATTTTATATATTATTAAGTAAAGGTTAAAAAATTCAATTTTGATTTGAATTATAATTTTACAAAAACTATATAGTTACTAATTAATAAAAAACATAAAAATACGCTATTTTATATTAGGCGTTTACACTTCCTTCTATTTCTCCCATAATAAATGGTACTACTTTATCGGGTGTAATGTCAAGAACATAAGCAAACTCATCGTACAGTATTCTTTCAGCATCCTTTAAAAATCTTTCGTCAGCTAAATGAAGTTTTTTACCTTCACTTCTCTGGTTTTGCTTATGGATATACAGCGTTTTAATAAGCTGTACCAATTCTGTGCGATTACCATTAAAAATAATTTCTTTATATTTCTCTTTCCTTTCATTTTCGTTTGAAATCCATATACTTTCTTCATTAGGCATATCATCTATTAAGTGATAAATTTCGTCCTTTGTCATAACCCGTTTCATTTTTCGTACAAGCTCCGTATTATTTTTTGGAACAAAAATTTCAGAGTTTTCTTTATAAACAGGTTTAAGAACATAATATTCAATGTCTTTATCTTTAAAACTTTTTACTATTATATCAGTAATTTCACAAACTCCTTCAGACCTGTAAATTACAGTAGTGCCAACCTCGTACATATATATAACCTCTTTTCATTATTGCCTGCAAATTACGATGGTACATACAAATTAAAAAACTTTACCAACATTACTTAATATAAAATGTGTATTCGCAATAATTGAAAAGCACATTGTTACATAGTAAGCATATTATAATTATAACATACTTTTAATTATATTGTCATAGGCAAAAACTACAAATAACACCAAGCTTTTTCTTACAATAATCATTAAAAAAACTCAGCATATTTCTAAGATATACTGTTAATTATGTCTGTAAGCTTTTTTAAATCCATCAGGGCATTAAGTACCTCAAGCAACGCTTTTGTTGTTATATATTCAGGTAAATCTAGCTTTTTCAACAATGTGGTTCTAAGTACTTTGCTATTGTCTTTTCCGGTTAAACCAAGATTATATAAATCCGCATTTGTAATATTGCCTATACTTCGTTTTTGGCAAACTGCACCTGCATTTTTTAACGCCTTGATTAATACAGCTTCATTAATGCCTTCAACCCCAAGAGTCCCTTCCTTAGAAGGTTTAGACTTTCGCTTTTCTTTCCCCTTAATTTTAGGAATATATGCATTTTTTATTTTATCTTGAGAAATAATTCCTTTTAAATGGTTACGTATTACAAAGCCGGCACCGTCACTGTCGGTTAAAATAATAATCCCCCGAGTGTCAGCAAGTTGTTTAATTAAATTAATCTTCTTTTTGTCCTTAAAAATCCTAAATCCGTTCGTTTCTATAATAGTTGCATTAACAACCGACTTAAGCCTCATTTTGTCATACTTGCCTTCAACAATTACAGCCTCTTTTATGTCAATCATTTTTTCACCTGTTTTCCTGTCATAATAAGCTTTGCAATTAACTGTTCCAATAAAAGACGTTTATTAGAACCGCTGCTGTTTATTGATGTATTAGTTTCAGCCAAATATTCAAGACATTTGCAAATTTCGTCTGTGGTAAGCCTTGCAGAAGCCCTTTCTGCTTTTTTTAAGCGAAATTCCTTTCGTTTATAATCAAAATCCTTTGCAACGTCTTGGGCACGCATACCGCTTTCAACCGCTGTTCGCACACGGTACATATCAGTATAGGTGTTTGACAGCTCAGCAAGTATCATAACAGGCTCTTCTCTTTGGTAAAACAGCAAATCAAGCCTTTCAAATGCTTTATCCCAGTTGCCGCCGGTAACAGCATCGGTCATATCAAAAACCCTTGTAGCAAGATTTTTAGTAACAATTCTATCTATAGCCTGACGAGTAATTTCACCTTCTCCTACATAAGCACACAACTTATCCGTTTCATTTTTTAAGGTTGTAAGGTCTGTGCCTGTATATTCAATAATTTTAGCTGCATTATCCTGAGAAAGTACAAGCCCACGCTTGCTTGCCCAGCTTATTAACTGCTTGCGTAAATCAGAAGCAGTTTTTTTGCCAAACTCTACTACAACACCACATTTGTCAACAGCATCTGTAAGTTTTTTTAAAGCAAACGGCTTTTTAACGCTTGGTACATAGGTTGTCATTGCAATTACAATAACTGTGGTTTCGGGTAAATCTTCAAGAGCCTTATAAAATAGCTTTAGGTCACTGTCGGGCAGTTTTTCTACAGAAAGATTATCTATTGCTATATAATTATACGGCTCTGTAAAAGGTATAATATCTATTGCAGGTATAATTTCTTCTATAAGGCTGTCCTCATTAAATGTATGGTAAGAAAAATCTGACGGATTTTTACCTGCCAGCTTTTCTTTAAGCTTTTTTGAATACATTGAAACCAGCATTTTTTCGTCACCAAAAAGAAGATAAACATTTGAAAATCTGCCCTCTTTAATTTGTCTTTTTAATTCCTGTTCAGTTATTTTTGCCATACATTAAATCCTCCGTCTGAAAGCTGGAACAAAATTACATTGCCGTCATTTGTACAATAATCAAAGTTTTTATCGTTATCTTTACCGCAAAATACAGTATTTTGGCTGTTTAATAAATTTATATTTTCACAGTTTTTCTGTAAAATTGCTACATCGCTATTTCTGTATGGTTCAGGCAAATTTGCACAATCAGCATTTTGTGGTGAAATTAAGATATTTCTGTTTTGACACTCTATGTAAACCCAGTTTCTATCTTCAACAGGAATAATCTTAACCGTATATCGTCCGTAATCTACAGTGGTATTGTAGTCGATATATTTACAATTCTTTTCTTCAAGAATATATCTAAAAATTTCAGAATACTTTGAAGAATTATAAGCCAAAACATTATCAACATCAAATTCAGAAAGCAAATCCTCTGCATATTTACTATAATAACCGTATCTGTCCGGTACAAGCACAGAATTAACCCTGTCACCTTCTATATTTTGAATAACATTTTCATTATAAAAAATATTGCCGCCGCAACAAATAATATTTGTTCCATCGTTGCCGCTTTGAATAATTGTAATACCATTGCCTGTTTTTACAATTTCAAAACATACCGCCTGAGTCATTATAGCATATTTACTCATTAAAATCATTAGCGTAACAGATGTGCACACAACAGAACATACAACCGTATTTTTTATTTTAAATCCCTGTGCAACAAAAAATAATGCTATAACTACAATTACCGCTACCATTGAAAGCTTTACAAAGCTGCTGCCAAGCCTTACGGTTGAAAAAGGCAAGTCTGCCACAAATGACGACACTCCAAGAATATAACTACACAATACGCCTTCAACAAAGCTAACAGCCTGCAACAAAAATTCTGCAAAAGGAATATAACATAAAATAACCATTACTATACCGCCAACAATAGTGAAAGGTGCAATAAAATTAATAAGTAAATTTGATACAATAAAATAAACACTGAACTGCTCAAACACAAACACCATAACAGGTAAAGTAAACAATGTAGCAGAAATTGAAACACTTATATTCTCAACAATATACAAAATAATAAAGTGAGATGTCTTTTTAATAATATTTCCACTTAATTCAGGCAGCTTACTTACAAACCATTTGTTCATTCTGCTGCCTAAAGTACAAATCCCCAGTGTAGCACCAAAAGACATCAATAAGCTTAAATTTCCTATTGATAACGGGTTTGCAACAGTAATGACAATACCTGCTATTCCTATATTGTTTAGCGCATTAGCCTTTTTCATTACAAAAAATGACATTAAATATAAAATGCTCATAACAGAAGCACGCATTATTGAGTATGTGCCGCCTGTAAGAATAACATAAACAATAATAAAACCTATAGTTATGCCCGCCGGTATTTTCTTATTTTTTATAAGCATTGACAAAAAGCCAAAAATGAAATTTACAATTATAGTAAGGTGCAAGCCTGACACCACCAAAATATGGCTTAAACCTGCACTTCTGAAATTATTTTGTATATTACTTTTTAATTCTGACTTATTGCCAAGCAAAAGTGACATTAACAATGCTGTCTGGTTATTATTAAGATACTTGCTTATATGCTCTTTTACACTGTTGTGAAAATTGTTGATTAAGCTATACCATGTTACTGTTCTTTGAGGATATACCGTAATATTATTATCAGAAAGACTGGCGTTAATGTAGTAACCGTTTGAATAGTCGTGATTAGTATAAGGCGACTTATCCTTTTCTGTAAAAGCGACGTTAATCTTAACAATGTCGTTCAATCTCAAGCCTAAATCCTGCCTTGTAGTTATTCGCAGCTTAATATTTTGCGGAACATTTTCTATACTGCTGTCATTAAGAGAAATTTTATTAGTTTCAAGATAATAGGTGTATTTGCCATTAGAGGCACGAACATCTTCTGTAACACTTGCAACAATACTGCCGTTTTGGTTGTCTAACACAGTAACAGGCAAAACATTTACGTTGTAAGCAACAGAATAAAACAATATACCTGCCGCCGCACACATCAAACCCGTAAGCAATGCTTTTTTATTATTTTTCTTATACACAACAGAACATAATACAGCTGCAAAACAAACAGCAACTAAAATAAAAAATGCAAAGTCAGTGCCAACTATTACAGCAGTAAGCAAGCCAAGCATATAACAAAGCCCCACTACAAAAAACACCGACTTCACATAATCACCCTTTTTATAAATTATTTAGGAAAAACAGGCAAAGGCTCTAAAAAGATAATATCATCTCTTTTTTGTGCTTCTCCCTCAGCTAATACGGTAGCCTTTCCTACTATATTGCCTCCTGCTTTTTCAACTAAAGTTTCTAACGCTAATAAAGAATCGCCTGTGCTTATAACATCATCAGCAATAAGCACACGTTTTCCCTTTAGTGCTTTTGCATCATCACCACTAAGATAAAGAGTTTGTTCTTTAGCTGTTGTAATTGATTTGCAATGTACTTCTAAAATATCTGTCATATACAACTTAACTGATTTTCTGGCAACAACATATTTTCTGCAACCCTGTCTTGCCAGCTCGTAGCAAAGCGGAATACCCTTAGCTTCGGCAGAAATTACAATATCGTGCTGCGGACATTTTTTTAAAAGCTGTCTTGCAGCAGCCTCTGTTACTTCTACATCATTAAACATTATAAAAGCTGCAATATCCAAGTTTGTGCTAACCTGACAAATAGGAAGCCTTCTTTTGCAGCCGGCAATAGTCATTTCATAATAATGCATTTTCATTTCTCCTGTTCCAAAACGGATGTTTTAAAAACTTTTTTATTTTTCAAACCATTGTAATATTAAGCATTTTTCCTCCCATCAAATGAAAATGCAGATGAAAAACAGTTTGACCGCCGTTTTCTCCGCAATTGCTTACTACTCTATAACCGTCACCTAAATTATTTTCTTCTGCAATTTTCGGTATAACCTCAAAAATATGTGCAACAACACTGCTGTTTTGAGATGTAATGCCATTCATACTTTCTACATGCTCCTTTGGTATAATAACAATATGCACAGGTGCTTGAGGAGCAATATCATAAAACGCTAATATTTTATCGTCTTCATAAGCTTTTTTTGACGGAATTTCTCCATCAATAATTTTACAAAAAATACAATCCATCTTTTTCATAACCTTTCATAATTAGTTTGTCTGTATATACATCAAAACTTGACAATATACAGATAACTTACAAAATTTATAAAAATATTTTATCACATTAAATAATTACAGTAAAGTATTTAATGAATTTTTTAGGCTTATTTTGCATTTTTATACATTATAATTTATTAAATTAGTTGAAAAAAGGGTTAATATAATGTATTATTAAACCGTGAGATTTTATAGGAAGTGATTTTATGAGTCAAAAAAATAAGAATAACTCCGGTATTCTTTTAAAAAAAGCAAATGACTTTTTTAAGTTTATATCGCCGGACTATATTTTTGCCGCATTGTGTGCGGGCTTTTGCTTTAGCAGCTTTATAACGCTGTTAACAACAGACGGTACATATACCAACATTAGCTTCGTTTCAGCAGTAAATTTAACATTAGTGCTTATTACAACTGTGATTATTTTCGCTACATGCTTATCTGTAGCTGTAATAACAAAGTGTAAAAATCTAATTCCATTTACTTTGCTGATAACGGCCCTGCTGTTTGGTTGTACATTGGCATATAAGGGTACGTACCTGGGTGAAGAAAGTACCAAAAATATTTTTATGAACATTGGCATAGGCTTTATAATGTTCTTTATTATTGCATGGATAGGCAAGGACGACAAGCTTAATATTAATGATATTAAAATGCCTAAACATGCCGAATGGTTTGTGGCTGTGTTAGCTTTGGTGTTTTTTACCATAGTTGTTTCAATAGCGTCAATATCACGCTATAATGCATATATGGCACATAATTTTGACCTTGGTATATTCACTCAAATGTTTGAAAATATGCGTACCACCGGTCTTGCTGACACAACTGTAGAACGCAATGTGCTTATGTCGCACTTTGGCGTACATTTCAGCCCGTTTTACTATGTTCTGCTGCCTTTCTATATGCTTTGTCCTCGTCCTGAAACACTGCTTGTTATTCAGGCGGCATTTGTTGCACTGGGTGTTATACCAGTTGTACTTATTTGCAAAAAGCTTGAGCTTACACAAAGCGTAACTGTAGCTTGCAGTATTATTTACATCTTCTTCCCCACACTGGCTAACGGCTGCTTGTATGATTTTCATGAAAACAAGTTTTTGACTGTACTTATAATGTGGGCATTATACTTTATTATAAGTAAAAAATGGATTGGTACATTAATTTTCTGTGTTCTTGTATTAACCGTAAAAGAAGATGCTGCTATTTATGTTATGGCTATTGCTCTTTATATAATAGCCTGTCGTAAAGAATATCTGCTTGGCGGCGGAATTCTGGTAGGTGCATTAATTTACTTTACAATTGCAACCACTGTTGTGGCTGAACTGGGTGACGGTGTAATGACAGGCAGATTAAGCAACTATATGGCCAGCGGTGAAGATGGTTTTAGTGCTGTTATAAAAACCTGCTTGTCTGACTTTGGCTATTTAATTTCACAGGTATTCACAGCCGATAAAATAATGTTTATGGTTTGGATGCTTCTGCCGGTTGCCTTTGCACCTTTCTTTAGCCAAAACAAATCTTTGCTACTGTTACTTATTCCTATGCTTGTTGTTGACCTTATGTCAAACTGGCAGTACCAGTATGACGTTAAATTCCAGTACACCTACGGTGTGGCGGGTTTAATAGTATTTATGGCAATTTTGGTTGTGTCGCAAGCAAAAGACAAAACCAAAAACAAAATTCTGATTTACAGTGTTTCAATGTGCATTATCATGAGCTTTTCATTGTTCTTCCCTCGTGCGGCTTATTACAACAAATGTGCAGAAACCAACGCAAGTATGGCTGAAGATTATAACAAGCTTATTGCAGAAATACCAACTGATGTCGAAATTTCTGCTGACGGTATTTATATTCCACATATGTATAACTTTAAAAATTTGTATCAATATCCAAATGTACATGGTGACAACACCAAAACAGAATATCTGTTGGTAAGTGCAAATTCAGTGTCACAAAATGCCGACAATCTTGCTACATTTATTGGTACTGACTACGAGCTTATCAAACAATCCGGCAGTATGTGTCTGTATAAACTAAAATAAAAACATCATTTAAGAGCAGTTTCATATAGAAAAAACTGCTCTTTTTTTGTTATAATATCTTTAAAATTAATAGTGTTGTAACAAATATAGCGGCAAATAAGAGTAAAATAACATAAAAGTCAATCCGTTTCTCAACTATATTTGTTAAAATCTATATTGATTTTGTTAAGACAAATAAACTGTTGAAGTTTTGGTAAATATCTGTTAAAATTCAATATAATGAATTTTAATTTACAAATACATTTATTTGGGATTATCTGAAAAGTATGCAATATTTTATAATGTTATGGAACTTGCCTATATTTTCAGATATCTTTTGTGTACGAAAGGATAATATGAATTACTATAATCAAAAATGTTCTCATTGTAATAAAATATTTACGAAAGATGATGACATTGTTGTATGCCCTGTGTGTGGTACACCACAGCATAGAGAATGCTACGATGAACATAACAGGTGTATAAACCACGACAAGCATTCAGATGGTTACGAGTGGGCACCTGACCAACATTCTAACAACAATCAAGAAGCACAAGCTGATGACAGCAATGTAATTTGCAGTAACTGCGGTACCGAAAACAGCAACGATTCTTTCTTTTGCAAGCATTGCTCGTTACCGCTTAATACTTCAACAAATTCTGACAATAACGGATTTAACCAAGACAGCGGTCAAAACAAAATGCCATTTGGCACCACACCTTTTATGACATCACCATTTGAAGGACTTAATGATAATGACGAAATAGCTGAAAATGTAAAGTTAAAAGACGCAAAGGCATATGTGAAAACAAACAATATGTTTTATAGCTTTATTTTTAAGAGAATTCACGACTTTGACAGAAGCCGTTTTAATTTTGCAGCATTTTTCTTTTCGGGTGGTTGGTTTTTATATAGAAAACAGTATTTAATTGGAACAATATTAACTGTTTTAATGGGAATTTGTTTATTTGGCTATGCTGTAACATACACATCGATGACTCAATTTATAATCAGCAACAATATAACAAATGAGATTGATTTATATAATCATTTGGTTACCCTACCCTTTGACCAAATGCTGTTTTACGCTTCATCCTCACTGTTTAAAATTGCACAATATGTTATTATGATAATAAGCGGACTGATTGGAAACCGATGTTACTATAACCATGTGGTAAAAAAGGTACAGGCTGCTAAAGCAGAATTTAAAACAGAGCTTGAGATTAAGACAAGCCTTGACACAAAAGGCGGTGTGGACAAAGTACTGGGTTATATTTTAATGGCTGGCTATATTATTTTGTTAATGCTGCCAACTGCACTTTTGTATTTTAAATAATTCTAATAATTTTTTGAGAGAGGTTATTTTATGAAAAAAATCCGTAAAGCCGTAATTCCGGCGGCCGGTATGGGCACAAGGGTATTGCCCGCTACCAAATCAATGCCTAAGGAAATGTTCCCTATTGTTGATAAACCTGCAATACAATATATTGTTGAAGAAGCTGTAAAATCCGGCATTGAAGAAATATTAATTATTACAAACAGAGGTAAAGGTACTATTGAGGACCATTTCGACTATGCTCCTGAGCTTGAGCAGGCTTTGTTAAAGGGCAACAAGAAGGATTTTTACGAACTGGTAACAGCCATTCCTAAAATGGCTAACATTACATATGTTCGTCAAAAAGAAACCAAAGGCTTGGGTCACGCCATAAGCTGTGCAAAAAACTTTGTCGGTGACGAGCCTTTTGCAGTATTATTTGGTGATGATGTTATAATTGGCGAAGACCCTGCTATTGGTCAGCTTATAAGAGCATACGAAAAGTACGGTAAGGGTGTTTTGGGCATTAAAGAAGTACCAAAGTCAGATATTCACAAATACAGTTCACTAAAAGTTGAACAGCTTGAAGGTGATATTTACAACTGTACAGATATGATTGAAAAACCTGCAACTGAAAAAGATGTTCTTTCTTATTTCTCTATTTTAGGAAGATGTGTACTTCCTGCTGAAATTTTTGATATTTTAGAAAAGGTTGAGCCTGGTGTTGGAGGAGAAATTCAACTAACCGACGCTATGAAAACCCTGGCTATTAATGGAGGTATGACAGCTGTTGACTTTACAGGTGTACGCTATGATATGGGCAACAAGCTTGGAATTTTAAAGGCACAGGTTGAAGTAGGAGTGCAGAATAATGAATTTGGAGAAGAGTTTAAACAGTATTTAAAAGACTTTGTGAAAAAACTGTAGTTGAATTATTCTTCTCACTTATTTAAAAAATTTAACTGTATTTTATTAAAAGGTTAAAATTATTATTATATTTTGATATATTTTCTAAAAATGATAATATATTTGCTTATTTTGTGCAACAAAACATTGACAATTGAAGCAAAGTAGTGGATAATATTCATATGTTAATGATTTAACAGCATCAGTTTTTATAGCTGTATTTTGAATTATTGCAATTTAGGAATCCGATTCCTGCATATTTAAGTTAAGGAGGAAGATTATCATGGGTTATACAATAGCACAAAAGATAATCAAAAATCATCTGCTTAGTGGTGAAATGACAGTAGGCAGTGACATTGGTTTAAAAATTGACCAAACACTTACACAGGACGCAACAGGTACAATGGCTTACCTTGAGTTTGAGGCTATTGGTGTACCAAGGGTTAAAACAGAAAAAAGTGTTGCATATATAGACCACAACACACTACAAACAGGCTTTGAAAATGCAGATGACCATCGCTTTATTCAAACGGTCTGCAGAAAACACGGCATATACTTTTCACGCCCTGGTAACGGCATTTGCCATCAGGTTCATCTTGAGAGATTTGGTATTCCGGGTAAAACATTAATTGGTTCTGACAGCCATACCCCTACAGGCGGCGGTATAGGTATGCT
>CABRLN010000042.1 GCA_902471875.1 uncultured Clostridium sp. | reverse complement strand
TTGATAGGCTGCGTGTGTAAGTGTCGTGAGGCATTCAGCTTGGCAGTACTAATAGGTCGGAAGCTTGACCATAAGTTGATTGGTTTAGTTTTGAAATCTCTCTGTTTTGCTTTTTCTTTATTCAGTTTTCAGGGTGCAGAATTGAATTTTTGTTCTCCAGTCCAGACTATAAGTCTGGTTTTTTTGTTTTTAAATATATTTTTGAAGATTTTATCTTAAATATTTATGTAAGTGAATAAAGTTAAATTAATAAAAGTGAAGTTATTGGTATTGGAGATTAGGAATGTTTAAAATAACTATTAAACAAGTTGATAAGTCTTGTGATGAAGAAATTATTGTTAAATGTCACGAAATTAATGATGAAGTTATTAATATAGTAAATAGGCTAAAGAAAAATGATAATGGTCTGTTAGGCAGCAAGAATAATGAGATTTTTCGACTTTCAGTAAAGGACATTTTCTATATAGAGTCAGTTGATAACAAAACTTTTATTTATTTACTTAACAATGTGTATGAATCTAAACAAAAACTGTATGAGCTTGAAGAACAATTGTCTGGCACAAGACTTTTTAGATGTTCAAAGTCTATGATACTTAATATATCTAAAGTTTGTTCCGTTTCATCTTCTATTAATGGACGATTTGAAGCTAAACTTGCTAATAATGAAACAGTAATTATATCACGTCAATATGTGCCAAATTTAAAGAAACTTCTTGGAATGTGAGGTTAGAATAATGAGAGATATATTTAAGCTTGTATTAACAGACTTTTTTATAATTATATTTGGTGTTTTGCTTGTTACAAGTGTTCCTGAGTATATTGCTTCGTTTATAAGTGGTGTTGAATTTACTACCTATCCGGCTGAATATCCTTTTATTGTAATTATTACAGGAGTTTTAGGAGCATTGCCGTCTTTTATGTTTTACTTTAGAAATGAGCCTACAAAAAAACAGTTTAACATAAGACTTATATTACATTATCTTGTTGTTGAAATTATAATAATGACTGAGGGATTCTTCCTTAAATGGTACGAAAATATTTTAGAAGGAATAATTATATTTGTATTTGTTTTAATTGTATATGCAATAGTTTTATTATGTACTATGTTTATAAGCCAGGACACGGCAAACTCAATTAATAAGGCTCTTTCTGTTTTTAATCAAAATGAAGAAGAATAAAATGTATTTTACATATGAATTTTGACATCTTACATTCAGCTTTCTACTGCTTGGTGTAAGATGTCTTTTTTATTAATTTAAATAATGATACAATAGTTTTACGACAGGGGGTAAGACTATGCAAAGCATAATTGAAGTAAACAATCTTATTAAAAATTACAAAAATGTTCAAGCGGTAAAGGATATATCATTTAGTGTTGAAGAGGGTTCATTTTTTGCTTTTCTTGGTGTTAACGGTGCAGGTAAGTCAACCACAATAAATATACTTTGTACCGTACTTGAAAAGACTTCGGGTAAGGTTAAAATTGGAGGATATGACCTTGATACTCAAAAAAATAAAATTAAAGATTTAATAGGTATTGTTTTTCAACGTTCAGTGCTGGACAGTCAGTTAAGTGTTAAAGAAAATTTGATTTCTCGTGCAAGCTACTATGGATTTTCAAAAGCTGAAGCAAATAAGCGAATATATGAACTGGTTAAGATTTTTAATCTTGAAGATATTTTAGCAAGACGTTATAACAGATTAAGTGGAGGACAACAGAGGCGAGTTGACATTGCTAGGGCTTTGCTTAATAGTCCTAAAATTCTTTTTCTTGACGAACCTACAACAGGTCTTGACCCTCAAACTCGAATTCAGGTTTGGAATATAATCCATAGTCTAAGAAAAGAAACAGGTCTTACGGTTTTTCTTACCACACATTATATGGAAGAAACTGCCGATTGTGACCGTGTGGTTATTTTGGATAATGGAGTAATTTCTGCAAATGATACACCAAATAATCTAAAAAAACAGTTTACCAATTGTAAACTAATATGGTACACTGAAAAATCAGAAAGGGCTGAAAAAATTCTTAATTCTGAAGGGCTTAATTTTGAATATATAAATAGCGCATATAAAATTAAAATTGAAAATTCTGAGTGTGTGACAAAGCTTGTTAAAAAATATGATAAGATAAAGGACTACGAAATTATTAAGGGAAATATGGACGATGTTTTTCTTAATGTTACAGGAAAAAGGCTTGGTGAATAAAATGCTAAAATATTTTAATACTTTTAAGGGTATGACCGTGCGTAATATGAAGGTCTATCTTAAAGATAGAATGACAATAATAATGTCAATGATGACCCAGATAATTATTTTAGGACTATTTATTCTATTTATAAAGAATAATTATTTTGAAGGAATAAAAAATATTATTGAGATGTTTGGTAATGTTATAACAGATAACGATATTGAAAGTGTGGTAAATTCATGGTTGGTTTCAGGTGTAATAGGAACCTCGGTTATTACAGTTGCTCTTAATTCACTTAATGTTATGGTTTCTGACAAACAGAAGAAAATAAGCTATGATTACGGTGCTTCACCTGTAAAAAACAGTGCGGTTGTATTGTCATATTTTTTTGGTGCATTTATAAATACATTTATTATAAGTTCAATTATTCTTACAGCAGGCTTTATTTTTTTGTGCATTTCAAATGCAGCGAATTATTCTTTTTATGATATTGTAGGAATGTATGGTTTTGTAGCACTTGGTTCAATATCTGCAACTTTGATTCTTATGTTTGTTGTTTCTTTTTTTAAAAAGACATCAACACTTAATTCTTTTGGAATAATAGTTTCAGCTGCTGTGGGTTTTGTAATTGGTGCATATATACCTGTTGGGCAATTTGACAGTAATGTTCAAACTGCCGTAAATCTTGTACCCGGTGCTCAAATTGCAGGTATGATGAGAAATCTTCTGGTTTCTCCTGCAATAAACAATATAAATGATGCATTAAATGGTGCAGACAAAGGTGCTGTTGCTGAAGAGCTTAATAGTATTTTTGCAATTAATATGAATATATTTGACAACGAAATAGGCTTTAATTTTATGCTTACATACTCTGTAGCTGTAATAATACTGTTTTTGATTTTAAATTTAATTACCTATAAATTCAGTTCAAGAACAACGGAATAAAATCGGCTTGTTTTCTGATATATGTATGTTAACAAGTTAATATATACAGTAAAGTTGCCATTTAATTTTTATTGATTACGGTAATTAACAAAAGTCATTATATAATGACATGAAAATCCCCTTACAACTTTTTTTCAAAAATTGTAAGGGGATTTTTTAAAAAGTTTAATTAAAGAAATTTAAAGTTATTATATTTTTTATTTAAGGTCAACTAATGACACGGCATATGTCATTGTACCGGTATAAGTAACTCCTTTTTTGTTGATGATGTAGCTGTAAGGACTGGTTTTGCTGTAAAACTTTTCATTCCGTTTTCTATTTTTACGGACTTGTTCATTAACTTTACTGTAGCCTTTTATTTATCATTTTACTTTAACTATATTTGTCATAACTCCGCTTGAAGTTATATCTAAAAGTCCATATGTTGCTCCGTAGCCGTGGGCACTGCCGGGGTTCATAATATACAGTCCATTATCATAATCTGTCATAGAACAATGTGTATGACCAAATAAAAGTATGTTACAATTAGTGCTTTTTGCTTTGTAAATAATATTACTATACGCAAGCTTTACATTATATTTGTGACCGTGTGTAGCCATAATTTTTTTACCCTCGATGGTTATAAATTCTTCAATTTGTGAGTTAGTACCCCAGTCACAATTTCCACGCACTGTTATAAACATTTTTTCAGGATAATTAAGCTTTATTTTTTCTATATCATTAAGACCGTCACCTAAAAAGAAAACAACTTCTGCTTTAGGTTGTGATAACAATATTTTATTTATATTATAATAATCACCATGAGAATCAGATATAACTAAAACTTTCATAATTCAGCCCCCGTTAAGACAAAAACCGCAAGGTGATTAATTAACTATGCAGAATTGCCTAAAAATTTACTGTCATAATTATACAACATATTTCATAATAATTCTATATAAAAAGGTGGTGTTTATTATGAACGAAAAAGAAAAACAGATACAAAACATTATTAATTCATTGGCACAAAAGCTTGGTGAAAGTCCTGAAAAAATTAAAAGTAACGCACAGGGTGGAGACATAGGAAATTTATTAAATAAAATGGATAGCAAGCAAGCAGAAAAAATTCAGGATATTTTAAACGATAAAGAAAAAACAGAAAAATTGTTAAAAACGCCACAGGCGCAAGCGTTAATTAAAAAGCTGATGGGAGATAAGTAAATGGACGATTTAACAGGGAAAATAACGCAGTTGTTAAGTGACCCGCAAGCAATGGAGCAAATAATGGGATTAAAAAATCTGTTAATTGACAGTAAAGAGGAGGAGCCTGTAAAAGAACCTTCAAAACCGGCTTTGCCGTCAATGTCTGATGATACAGCAAAAACTATTATGAAATTAATTCCATTGCTTTCTGATATAAAACAAGACGATGATACAACACGGCTATTGCGTGCATTGAGACCTTTTTTAGGCGAAGAAAGGCGTGCCAAGCTTGATGAGGCAACAAAAATGCTGCAGCTTATAAAAATTTTGCCTGTTATAAAGCAACTTAACTTTTAAGGAGAAGTTGTATTATGAGAAGATATGGTGATGATATAGATAAAATGCAACAAGAGGCTGTGCGTAGAATGCAGGAAATGCAAAATAGAGGCAGAACACCTCAGAACACAGAGCCTATAAAAAAAGAGCAGAATTTATTAAGTAAAGAAGTAAAAGAAAAAAATAAAATTGAACAGCCTGATATATCATTTGACAGCAGCAAAATTCAAATTAATAAAAAGCAAAATAATTTTTTTGAAGCACTGCTTCACGATAAAGAACGCAGTTTAATATTATTACTGCTTATACTTTTATCTACTGAAAAAACAGATATAGGTGTTATTTTAGCTTTAGTATATTTATTAATTTAATTTAGAAAAAATTGAAACCGTGCATGGAATTTAAACAGCCACGCACGGTTTTTATTTTTTATGTTTGAAACAAAAAGTTATATATTTTTATAATTTAGCTGATTGTTATTAAATATAAATAAAATAGTCAGCAGAATTACAAATTTTTGTTAACTCTATTATTTAAACAGAGAAAATATTTTCTTTTTATATTGTTCAATATAAATATTTGTGACAGTATGGCTTGTTTTGTTAATTACTGCTTTAAGCTTATTTTCATCAATTTGTGTTTCTGTTATAATTTCTGTTATTCCCTTTGAATGTGACGAAGTAACCTTCTTTATTATAAAGTTTCTGCGTATTGTGTCATTAATATGTGTTTCACACATATTACAAACCATACCTTCAATGTTCAAAGTCACTTTAAGCAAAATATATCACCTCCGACTAAAAATAAATAATTATGCATCTAAGTTAGTTTAAACTAATATTTAATGTATAATAACACTTAATTTAATAACTGTCAATTATATAAAGATAAAAACAAAAGTTTAATAAATATTAAAAAATATACGGTATGACAACCTGCATATATTTATACAAGTTGTTGCTGTATTTGCTATAACTTAATACACTGTCAATTCGCTCTAATGCGTCGGCAACAATCATTCCGTTTTCGCACATAAACATAATTTTTGTAAGAGTAAGTGAAATTACAGGAGTAATAATAATAAAAAATAACAAATTTAACATAAAATCAGTGGTAACACTGTTTTGTGTAAAAAATAAAACTCCTGCTATTAAAAAGGCAAATACGTCGTTAATTGCCGTAGTACGGGTACCAGACTTAGCAAGCCAAGATGCCAGTCAAAAACAAACAGTAAAACCAATAAGCCGCATGGAGTTGCTATAGCACCTGCTTTGTATGTATTTAAAAATAAAAGGAATAATGTTGTCGAGGTGAAAAATATGAGGTATAAAAATTTACACGACCTTATTAACAACAGCAGCAGTACAAGGCAATATTTTCTTTCTCTTCCTTCAAAAATGCAAATGTCATTGCATGAGCATAATAACTATATTCACACAGCCCACGAATTGCACAGACGAGTAGTAATGATTAAAGATTTTGAATACCATTGCCGACTGAGTGGAAACGATATATCAAGATAAATAAATATAATACTTTTTATTATAATTGGTGTCAACCGTATAATCTTCAATAATATTTACTGTTGAAAATATATGCAATTACATTTATAATATAAATTATAGATTTATATAGGAGGTTGAATTATGCCAATTAAAGTGCAGGCAGATTTGCCGGCGATAAAAGTGTTAGAATCTGAGAATATTTTTGTTATGCCTGAAGATGTGGCTATGAGGCAGAATATACGACCTCTGAAAATAATAATATTAAATTTAATGCCTACAAAAATAGAAACAGAAACACAGCTTTTGCGTTTGTTAGGTAATAGCCCGTTGCAGGTGGATATTGAGCTTTTGCAAACAGCAACACATCAGTCAAAAAACACATCATCGCTGCATTTAACAAAGTTTTATAAAATCTTTGACGAAATTAAAGACCAAAAATTTGACGGAATGATAATTACAGGTGCACCTGTTGAACACCTTGAATTTGAAGATGTTGACTATTGGCAAGAGCTTACAGAAATTATGGAGTGGAGCAAGCGTAATGTTTATTCCACCCTGCATATTTGCTGGGGCGCTCAGGCAGCTCTTTATTATCACTATGGTATTCCTAAATACGATATGGGCTACAAATTAAGCGGTATTTTTCAGCATAGGGTACTTAATCCTAAACACCCGTTAATGCGTGGCTTTGATGACAGATTTTCTTTACCACACTCGCGATACACAGGTGTTTTGCGTGAAGATATAAAGGAACATCCTGAACTTGAAATTTTGGCAACTTCTCGTATGGCAGGAGTTTCTGTTGTGTGCAGTAAGGACGGCAGAAAGTTCTTTATTTTAGGTCATGGTGAATATGACAGAAATACGTTGGCGACAGAGTATTTTAGAGATATAAATAAAGGACTGCACCCATCTATTCCGCATAATTATTTTCCTGAGGATGACCCTGAGGCTACGCCGCCTTTAACTTGGCGCAGTAATGCCACCATGCTTTTTACAAACTGGCTGAACTATTATGTATATCAGCAAACACCATACGACCTTGAAGATTTGAAAAAGATGTTTGAATAATTATGTAATATAATAAAGATGGTTAGGAATATGAGTAATAATTGGCAAGACAGTTTGACAGAGATTATAAAAAATCAGACAGACAAAGCATTTTGGGAAGTTAAAAATGTAATAGATTGTGTCAGTGACGATTTATGGAGTGCTGAATATTGTGAAATGCCATTGTACAAGCATATTTATCATATGCTGCATTCTTTGGATATGTGGTTTATAAATCCATTTTACAATTATGAAGAGCCTAGTATTCATATAGATAATTTGAATAATCTTGATGTTAAAACAGATAAGTTTATATCCAGAGGTGATATTGAAAAATATTACCACACAATAAAGCATAAAATAGACAGTTATTTAAACAGCTTACAAGATAATGAATTATTAAGCTGCCCAACTAACAGTGAATATACACGGTTTACACTAATTATGGCACAGCACAGACATTTGCATAGCCATATGGGAATGCTTATGGGATTTATAATTCAGGCAACAAGACAATGGCCCACCGTACTGGGCTTAAAAGGAGAAATACCCAAAGGCAACTATAATAAATTTTGTTAATTAAAATTTAAGGAGGATTTATCAATGACAGAAATGGAAAGAATGGGGCAAAGGGCAAAACAAGCGTCAAATGTTTTGGCTGTTGCAGGCAAACAGAAAAAAACAGCTTTGCTGGCAATAGCTGATGCTCTTGTTAGTAATAAAGCAAGAATTATTGCACAAAATGATATTGATATAAAAAATGGCGAAGAAAATGGTTTAACAAAATCTTTGCTAGACAGACTAAGACTTACAGACGAAAGAATTGAGGGTATGGCACAGGGTGTACGTAAGGTTGCTGATTTTGACGACCCTGTAGGTCAAGTGATTACGGGCAGAGTTGCAGAAAACGGTATGGAAATAAAAAAAGTAAGAGTACCAATGGGTGTTATAGGCATAATTTTTGAGGCTCGTCCAAATGTTACCTCAGACGCAGCTGCACTATGTTTAATGGCGGGCAACGCAGTAATTTTGCGTGGTGGAAAAGAGGCAATTAATTCTAATACAGTGATAGCCGATGTTATGAGAGAGGCAATTGAAGCTGCAGGTTTGCCGGCGGATTGTATTCAACTTGTTAAAGATACTTCAAGACAGTCTTCTGTAGAGCTTATGTGCTTAAGTGATTATCTTGATGTTCTTATTCCTCGTGGTGGTGCAGGACTTATTAAAGCAGTTGTTGAAAATTCAAAGGTTCCTGTAATTGAAACAGGCGTTGGTAATTGTCACGCTGTAATTGATAAAGATGCAGACCTTGAAATGGCTATTAGTATTATTAATAACGGTAAAGTCCAAAGACCATCAGTATGTAATGCACTTGAAACTGTATTGGTACATAAGGATGTTGCAAGCGAAGTTTTGCCAAAATTAAAGGCAAAACTGGACGAAAATAATGTTGAAATTCATGGTTGTGATAAAACAAAAGAGATTTTAGGTGATTGTGTAATTAATGCACAAGAATATGACTGGGCTAATGAATATCTTGACTATAAAATTGCAATAAAGGTTGTTGACTCTTTAGACGATGCCATTGCACATATAAGAAAATACTCAACAGGACATAGCGAAGTTATTATAACCAATAATTACGAAGCACAACGTAAGTTTACGTTACAGGTGGATTCTGCCGCTGTTTATGTAAATGCATCTACAAGGTTTACAGACGGTGGTGAATTTGGTATGGGTGCAGAAATTGGAATTTCAACTCAAAAGCTTCACGCAAGAGGTCCTATGGGACTAACAGAACTTACTTCCATGAAATATATTATAAGCGGTGATGGTCAAATAAGATAAAATATATTTTTAAATTTATACAGAGGTTTTTAATATGGAAGGTGTTGAAAGATATAAAGTAAAGTTACTGCCCCATAATCCTCAATGGAAAAATGAATATTACAGTGTAAAAGATGAATTAATAAAATTATGGAAAAGTAATATAATTGACATTCAACACGTTGGAAGTACAGCTGTACCTGCAATACATGCTAAGCCTATTCTTGATGTTGCCATTAAGCTAAGGTCTATAAGCAGAATGGATATAAAAGCGCTGGAATATTGTGGTTACAGCTATTGCGGTGTACAGCACGGCAATAAAAATTACCACTTGTTTGTTTTAAGAGGCAATAATCAAATATCCCTTCGTCATATTCATTGTTATGATAAATCCGAAAAGGAATTTGAACAGTTGACAGGTTTTAGAGATTATCTTAATTCTCATAAAGAGGCAGCACTTGCATATGAGAGTTTAAAAAAGAAGCTTGCAGTGAAATATCCTGATGACAGAGTTGCTTACACTGCCGGTAAGGAAGAATTTATTAAAGCAATTTATAATAGGTTAAGGTAGTATATACTTGCATTTAGAAATAATTTAGAATTTGTAATCATATAAATTTTGTTAAGGTGGAGTTTTTATGCTTGTTGTAACTGAAGAAAGTTTTTTTAAGGAACTTTTGGAAAATAATATAAATATAAACAATATACCTGATATGTTAGTAGATTTTCTTAAGGAACATGGTATGAAAATTGCCACAGCTGAAAGCTGTACGGGAGGACTTATAAGCAAAAAAATAACTGATATTTCAGGGGCGTCTGATGTTTTCGATTGTGGGGTTTGTTCATATTCCAACGAAATTAAGTCTAAGATATTGGGTGTTGACAAAAATGTTCTTAATACACTTGGTGCAGTCAGCAGTGAAACAGCTATTCAAATGGCACAGGGTGTACGAAAATTGGCTGACAGTTATATTGGTGTTTCCACAACAGGTATAGCAGGACCAACAGGCGGTACAGCTGAAAAACCTGTTGGATTGGTGTATATTGGTGTAGCTATAGAAAATAATTCTTACGCTGTAAAAACTTTGCTGGCAGAAAATAAAACAAATAACCGAGATAAAATAAGGCAGCTTGCTGCAAGCTGTGCATTGTATGTTGTATATAAACAAATTATAAACACAATATAATGATTTGTTGAAAAAATCTTAATAAAAGATAATAATTTTTGTAACAAAATGTAAGAAAAATCCTAATAAAAATGGGAACCTCTTACGTAAAATCTTTACAATTTCTATTGATAAAATTTACAGTTTATGATAAACTGTAGAAGAGTAATAAAATGGGAATAATGAAGTTTAAATAAAATTTCTGAAAAATATATAATATGGAGATGATATTATTGTCAAGATGTGCCGGTGTTTTAATGTCAATATCTTCGTTGCCGTCGCCATATGGCTTTGGTACAATAGGCAAAGCTGCCTATGACTTTGCAGATTTTTTGAAGGCCGCAGGGCAAAAAATTTGGCAAATACTTCCTGTAGGTCCTACAAGCTATGGTGATTCGCCATATCAGGCCTTTTCTACCTATGCAGGAAACCCTTATATGATTGATATTGATATGTTAATTGAAGAGGGGTTGTTGACAAAGAAAGACCTTGAGGGCAAAAAGTGGGGAGATAATCCTGAAGAGGTTGATTACGCTCAAATTTATGAAACAAGGTTTGAGGTTCTACGCAGCGCTTATAAAAGATTTAAAAAATCTACTCCTGCTTACAAGACATTTGTAAAAGAAAATTCAGAATGGATTGAGAACTATGCCCTTTATATGGCTGTTAAAAAGAATAATGATATGAAGGCATGGACAGAGTGGGAAGACGAAGACATTAAGCTTCGTAAACCTGAAGCTATTGAGAAATACACTAAAGAGCTAAAGCAAGAAATAGATTTTTGGAAGTTTGTACAGTATTTATTCTATAAACAGTGGGCTGAGTTCAGGGCATATGTAAACAGCCTTGGCATTCAGATTATGGGTGATATGCCAATTTATGTTGCTATGGACAGTGCCGACACATGGGCTAATTCTGATGTATTTTGGCTTGATGAAGAAAAGCAGCCGGTTTGTGTTGCAGGTTGTCCGCCGGACTATTTTTCGGCTACAGGTCAATTGTGGGGTAACCCTTTATATAATTGGGAATATTTAAAACAAACAAATTACAAATGGTGGTTTGCTCGTATTAAGAGTGCAGCTAACTTGTTTGATATAGTAAGAATTGACCATTTCCGTGCATTTGATTCATATTATGCTATTCCGTTCCCTGCTGAAAATGCTATTGGCGGTGAATGGCTTGAGGGACCTGGCATTCAGTTCTTTGAAAAAATGAAGGAAGCAATAGGTGATTTTCCTATTGTTGCCGAAGACCTTGGTTTGTTAACCCCGGGTGTTATTCAACTGCTAAAGGATTCGGGTTATCCTGGTATGAAGGTGCTTGAATTTGCTTTTGACAGTGGTGAAGATAACGACTATCTTCCTGACCACTATACTGAAAACAGTGTTGTTTACAGTGGTACACATGATAATGATACAATTATGGGTTGGTTTGCAACAGCTAAGCCGCAAGATGTTGATTTTGCCAGAAGCTATTGCAATCTTACAGAAGAGGAAGGATATAACTGGGGTATTATTCGCACTGCATATGCAAGTGTAAGTAAATATGCAATTATCCAAATGCAGGATATTTTAGGCCTTGGCAGCGAGGCAAGAATGAACATTCCGTCAACATTGGGCGGTAACTGGGTTTGGAGAATAAAAGGCGAGGCTCTTACAGATGAGCTTGCAGCTAAACTAAAAAAATTGGCTATAGAATATAGCCGACTGGAGGAAAATGACCAATGAGTGAGAACAAGATGATGAGCAATCTTACCGAGATTGCAAAGAGCGAGTATTGCAAGAAGCTAGAGGAGCTTTCTCCTGCAGAGTTGCACTTTGTAGTTGGCAAGGCAATGATGGCTGAAATCAGCGACAGATGGACAGCGGCAAAAGAAAAGCACGCTAGTGCTCGTAGAGCATATTATTTGTCAGCAGAGTTTTTGATGGGCCGTATGATGTACAATAACCTGTTTTGCATGGGTATTCTTGACGAAGTTAAGTCACTTCTTGCAGCAAAGGGTATTGACATTAATGTGTTTGAAGAAATTGATGATGCTGCATTGGGTAACGGCGGTTTAGGTCGTTTGGCAGCCTGTTTCTTAGACAGTGCCGCTACACAGGATGTACCGCTTGACGGCTATGGCATCCGCTATAAATACGGTTTGTTTAAGCAGCTAATTCAAGACGGCAGACAGGTTGAGGTTGCTGATGATTGGCAGAAATTTGACGATCCATGGTCAATCCGCCGTGAAGAGGACACAGTTCTTGTTACATTTAAAGATCAAACAGTAAAGGCTGTACCTTATGATATGGCTGTTATAGGTTACGGTACAGAAAATATTAATACACTTCGTATGTGGCAGGCAGAAGCTGTAGAGGAATTTGATTTCTTGGCATTCAACAATTGTGAATACACAAAGTCTGTAGAGGCTAAAAATGCAGCCGAGAATATTTCTAAGGTTCTTTATCCTAATGATAACGGCTACGAGGGTAAGGTTCTAAGACTAAAGCAGCAGTATTTCTTCAGCAGTGCTTCATTACAGAATATTCTTAAAAGATATAAGGCTAAGTTTGGCAATGACTTCAGCAAGTTCTCTAGTGAATATGCTATTCAGCTAAACGATACACACCCTGTAATTGCTATTCCTGAGCTTATCAGACTTCTTGATGCTGAGGGTGTTGATTTTGAAACAGCATTTGATATTGCTCAAAAGACATTCAACTATACAAACCATACCGTACTGGGTGAAGCTTTGGAGAAGTGGGACATCAACCTAATGAAAGATGTTATTCCTAATGTATTCCAATACATTGAGAGAATTCAGCAGCATATGGACCGTGATTTTGACCAAAAGGGTATTCATGGTGATATGAGAAATAAAATGAGAATTATTGATGGTAATCTTGTTCATATGGCAAGACTTGCTATTTATGTTTCAACTCATACAAACGGTGTTGCGTGGATTCACACAGAAATCCTGAAAGATGATGTTCTTAAGGAGTGGTATCAGGTATATCCTGAGCGTTTCCAGAACAAGACAAATGGTATTACACAGCGTAGATGGCTTGGTTTGTGTAACCCTGAGCTTTCTAAGTTTATTACAGACAGAGTTGGCGACGGTTGGTTAAGAGATTTGGACAAGCTAAGCGGTTTGAATGATATGATTGACGATAAGGCTGTAGCTGAGTTTAATGCAATTAAGGACCTTAAGAAAAAGCAGTTGTCTGACTTTATTCAAAAGCATGACAATGTTTATATTGACCCAAGCTTTATTTTTGACGTACAGGTTAAAAGATTGCACGAGTATAAAAGACAGCTTCTAAACGCTTTTTCTATTGTAGCTATTTATCAGAAATTAAAGGCTGGCGAACTTCCTAACTGGAACCCAACAGCATTTATCTTTGGTGCTAAGGCTGCTCCTGGTTATGCAAGAGCAAAGGCTATCATTAAGTATATTAATGAGATTGCTAAGCTGGTTAATAATGACCCTGAAACAAAGGACAAGCTACAGGTAGTATTTGTTTCTAACTACAATGTATCTTATGGTGAAAAGATTTTCCCTGCAGCTGATATTTCAGAGCAGATTTCTACAGCAGGTACAGAGGCATCTGGTACAGGTAATATGAAGTTTATGTTGAACGGTGCAGTTACACTGGGTACTTATGATGGTGCTAATGTTGAAATTACACAAAAAGCAGGCGAAGAGAACGAGTATATCTTTGGTGCAAGAGTTGAAGAAATTGATGACCTAAAGGCACGCAATGCTTACAACTCAGAGAAGATTTATAATGAGAACCCAATGATTAAAAAGGCTGTTGATACCTTGATTGACGGTACTTTCTCAGACGGCGGTGCTCAGGGTGAGGGTAGCTTTGCAGAGCTTCACCATGCACTTATTCATGGTGCACATTGGCATCAGCCAGACCATTATTTCATTATGCTTGACCTTCAGTCATATGTTGACAAGAAGATTGAGTGTAACCAAAACTATAGCGACAGAGCTAAGTTTGGTGCTCAGTGTCTTAAGAATGTTGCAAATGCAGGTCATTTCTCATCAGACAGAACAATTCTTCAGTATGCTGAGGAACTATGGAAGTTAAAATAATTTAAATTTAATATTATTTTAATAGGTACGCCCACTACAAAAGTAGTGGGCGTTTTTTGTGTTTAAATTTTTAAGTGGTTGAAGTAGTAATATAAATTATGATTTAGCGGACTAATAAAAAACAAGCGGAAGAAAAAACTTTAACTAGAACTAACCAGAGAATGTACTGTTACTAACGTGGATCCAAGGTCACTGACCTTGGTCGTTTAAGGTGGGTTTCAAAAGGGAGGAAATCGAAATTCCTCCCTTTGTGGTCTTTGTTTACTTTCT
>CABRLN010000041.1 GCA_902471875.1 uncultured Clostridium sp. | reverse complement strand
TTCAGAAAGAGTTTTAGGTTTGTCGGATTTCATACGCTTGCCTTCACCGCCGGCAAGAACTACAGCACATTTGTTTGACATAGTGCAAATCCTCCATCCTTATTATTAATCTAAAATAAAAGCTTTTTCTTTAATTTTAGGTTAATTGTTGTAAAACTCTAAGATAAGTAAAGAAATAGTTAATTTTTTCACATACATTTATATTATCTCATAGTTGAAAAATTTTTCAACCCCTTTCGACATAAAAAAGCAAAAAAAAATAAATTTAGAAATTTTCACAGTAAATTAAAAAATGTTATTTGTTTAATTATAAAAATTATAAAAATATTTAAAATAAAATGTATGCACATAATGTTCGTAGTTAAGAGTTTTTAAGACCATTTGAGCTTCAAACATGAAAAATTTTGGAAAACTCATATTAAATTAGTAAAAAGGTATGGAAATTTCTAAAAATATTTGTTATAATACCTTTTAGACTTATATAAAGTCAGCTAATAGTGCGTTGCTATTTGTAACGCTGAATAAAATTTATCTTAGGAGGAATTGTCAAATGGCAAACAAATGGGTTTATCTCTTTAGCGAAGGTAACGCAAGCATGCGTGAGCTTCTTGGAGGCAAGGGTGCTAACCTTGCAGAGATGACTAATCTTGGTCTTCCTGTACCACAGGGCTTCACTATTACAACAGAGGCTTGTACACAGTACTATGAAGACGGCAGAAAAATCAACGATGAGATTCAAAGTCAGATTAATGAATACATCGTAAAAATGGAAGAAATCACAGGTAAAAAATTCGGTGATTTAGAAAATCCTCTTTTGGTTTCTGTTCGTTCAGGTGCAAGAGCTTCTATGCCTGGTATGATGGATACAATCCTTAACCTTGGTTTAAATGAAGACGTTGTAGAAGTAGTTGCTAAGAAAACAGGCAACGAAAGATGGGCTCGTGACTGCTACAGAAGATTTATTCAGATGTATTCTGATGTAGTTATGGAAGTTGGTAAGAAGTATTTTGAGGAGCTTATCGACAAAATGAAGGCTGAAAGAGGCGTTACACAGGACGTTGACTTGACAGCTGAAGACCTTAAGGAGTTGGCTAACCAGTTTAAGGCTGAATACAAATCAAAGATTGGTCAGGACTTCCCTGATGATCCTAAGGAACAGCTGATGGGTGCAGTTCAGGCTGTATTCCGTTCTTGGGACAACCCTCGTGCAAATGTTTACCGTCGTGACAATGATATTCCATATTCATGGGGTACTGCTGTTAATGTACAGGAAATGGCATTTGGTAACTGGTCAGATGAATCAGGTACAGGTGTTGCATTTACAAGAGATCCTGCAACAGGTGAGAAGAAGCTTATGGGTGAGTTTTTGATTAACGCTCAGGGTGAAGACGTTGTTGCCGGTGTTCGTACACCACAGCCAATTTCTGCACTTGCAGAGGTTATGCCTGAGGTATTTGAGCAGTTTACTAATGTATGCTCAACACTAGAGAACCACTACAGAGATATGCAGGACATGGAGTTTACAATTCAAGACCGTAAGCTGTTTATGCTTCAGACAAGAAATGGTAAGAGAACAGCTCAAGCTGCTTTAAAGATTGCTTGTGACCTTGTTGACGAGGGAATGAGAACAGAAGAAGAAGCTGTAGCTATGATTGACCCTCGTAACCTTGACACATTGTTGCACCCACAGTTCGACACAGCTGCACTAAAGGCTGCTACACCTGCAGGTAAGGGTCTTGGTGCTTCTCCTGGTGCTGCTTGCGGTAAAGTTGTATTTACAGCAGAAGACGCTGAAGAGTGGAATGCAAGAGGTGAAAAGGTTGTACTTGTTCGTCTTGAAACATCTCCTGAAGATATTACAGGTATGAAGGCTTCTCAGGGTATTCTTACAGTTCGCGGTGGTATGACATCTCACGCAGCAGTTGTTGCTCGTGGTATGGGTACATGCTGTGTATCAGGCTGTGGCGACATTGCTATGGACGAAGAAAATAAGAAGTTTACTCTTGCAGGTAAAGAATTCCACGAGGGTGACTATATTTCTATAGATGGTACAACAGGTAACATCTATGATGGTCAAATTCCTACAGTTGATGCAAAAATTGCAGGCGAATTTGGCAGAATTATGGCTTGGGCTGATAAGTACAGAAAGCTAAAGGTTCGTACAAATGCTGATACACCTGCTGACGCTAAAAAGGCTCGTGAGCTTGGTGCTGAAGGTATTGGTCTTTGCCGTACAGAGCATATGTTCTTTGAAGAGGACAGAATTGCTGCATTCCGTGAGATGATTTGCTCAGATACAGCAGAAGAGAGAGAAGCAGCTCTTGCTAAAATTCTTCCATACCAGCAGGGTGACTTTGAGGCTCTGTATGAGGCTCTTGAGGGCAACCCTGTAACAATCCGTTTCTTAGATCCGCCTCTACATGAGTTCGTTCCTACAGACGAGGCTGATATTAAAAAGCTTGCTGATGCACAGGGCAAGACAGTTGAAGAGATTAAGACAATTATTGATTCTCTGCATGAGTTTAACCCAATGATGGGTCACAGAGGTTGCCGTTTGGCAGTAACTTATCCTGAAATTGCTAAAATGCAGACAACAGCTGTTATTCGTGCTGCTATCAATGTTCAGAAGGCTCACAGCGATTGGACAGTTAAGCCAGAAATTATGATTCCTCTTGTTGGTGACATTAAAGAGCTTAAGTTTGTTAAGAAGCTTGTTGTAGAAACAGCTGACGCTGAAATAGCTGCTGCAGGTGCTGACCTTAAGTATGAGGTTGGTACAATGATCGAGATTCCTCGTGCTGCTTTAACAGCTGATGACATTGCTAAAGAGGCTGACTTCTTCTGCTTTGGTACAAATGACCTTACACAGATGACATTTGGCTTCAGCCGTGATGACGCAGGTAAGTTCCTAGACGCTTACTATGATACAAAGATTTTCGAGAACGATCCATTTGCTAAGCTAGACCAGACAGGTGTTGGTAAACTAATGGAAATGGCTATTACACTTGGTAAGCCTGTAAATTCTAACCTACACATTGGTATCTGCGGTGAGCACGGTGGTGACCCATCTTCAGTTGAGTTCTGTCACAAGATTGGTCTTGATTATGTATCTTGTTCTCCATTCAGAGTGCCTATCGCAAGATTGGCTGCTGCACAGGCTGCTATTGCTGAGAAGAACGCTTAATTTTAGCTTTCTCAAACGGGTTTCTCGTTGGAAATCCATTTAAAGCAATATTTACTATGCTTTTAGTACAGTAAATTAAATTGCCACCCGCTTTTGGGCTTAACCAAAAGCGGGTGGCTTGTTATAATACCTGTAAAGAAGGATTTAATAAATTTTAATTTAGTTTTTTCATAATTATAGGTGTGATTAATAAATAAAGTTAAATTTTTAATGAAAAACATTAAAAATGTGTTGACAAACATTAAATCAGGTGTTATACTAACCTCATCAAAGCTGGCAATGATATTTTATTATATTTAAAATCTACTAAAAATTAAATAGGAATTCAGGAGGTCTATTGTTATGAAAAAACTAAATAAGGTTGTAATGGTGATTGCAAAAATATGTGAAGTTGCACATTGGTTTTTTACTGCATTTTGCTTTATAGCTCTTATGATTATGATTTTTAATCCGCAAATTCTGATAGCAATTAATTCACAGGATCAAAGTAAAAGTTTACACGATTTACAAACAGGTTCGTTTAGTATATCACCTTATTTAAATGATGGTTCATTTTCTGTAACTGCCGTAATTATCTTCTGTATAACAGCAGTAATAATGTTATCATTAACTGCAATGGTATTTCGTAATGTTTACTTAATATGCAGAACTGCAAACGGAAAAACAAAATTTTCTCAGGGTTCGACAATGTTCCAGAAGGATATTACTCGTATGGTACGAGAAATTGGTATTTTCTTAATTTCAGGTAACATTATAGGCAATATAGTATGTGTAATTGCACTTGCGGTACTTGGTTGGGAAAATATTGAGGTAAGTATGGGAAACCAAACTTTATTTATTGGTTTAATTATTCTTTATTTATCATCAGTATTTGATTACGGATATAAACTTCAAAAAGATGTTGATGGGTTACTTTAAAGGAGGAAATTATGGGAAAAATTATTTTAAGATTAGATCGAATGATGGTTGAAAGAAAAATGTCCCTAAATGAACTGGCTGAAAGAGTTGGAATTTCAAATGTAAACCTTTCAAAAATAAAAAATAACAAGGTTACGGCTATTAGATTTTCAACTCTTGCTGCTATATGTGAGTCACTTGACTGTGGTGCTGGTGACATATTGGAATTTCAAAAAGATGAATGAGATTGTATGTTCTATGGCTGAAGAGAAGTATGGTGTTAATTTTATTTAACAAATGCCAAAAAATAATGCTACTGTAATTACCGACATAACAATACCGGTTAAATCTGCAAGTAAAGCACAAGGCACAGTGCAACCTGTTTTTGTTACATTAACACTGCCAAAATACATTGCAATTGTGTAGAAGGTGGTTTCGGTTGAACCCATCATTACGCTAGCAACTCTACCTGCAAAGCTGTCTGCACCGTTTTGAGCAAGTATATTGTCAAGTACAGCTAGGGCGCCGCTTCCGCTAATAGGGCGTATAAGCGCCATTGGTATAACCTCGGTAGGAAAACCAATTTTATTGCAAACAGGACTAAGTATTTCACCTAACCAGTTAAAAATGCCGCTGCTTTGCAGCATTGTTACCATCATAACCAGCCCTATTATAGACGGTGCTATATTTAATGTAGTTTTTAATCCCTCTAAAGCTCCCGCCGTAAATAGAACAAAAATTTCTTTTTTCTGTATGACACCAACAAGTATTATAATTGCTATTATTACTGCAACAGAAATTGATGCAATGTATTCCATGTTATCATTCCTTAAACAGTGGATTTTTGTGTAACTATTTTTGTAACTGCAATTCCAACAATCAGTGCAACTGCAGATGAAATCCAAATGCATGGTGCAATTGCCATTGGTGATTCACTGCCTGCTGCAAGCCGCAGTGCCGCAATAGTTGTTGGTACTATTTGAATAGAAGAGGTGTTCATTACGACAAAGACAGACATACTGCGGGTAGCTTTGCTGCTTCCGCTGTGCATGGCTGCAATAGCTTTTAGTCCTGCTGGTGTTGCTGCGTTTCCAAGCCCTATAAGGTTTGCTGTAATATTAATGCTTACAGCGTTCATAACATTTTTATCATCTTTATGGTCTGGGAATAAGAATCTTAAAATTGGATTAAATAATGTGCTTAAGCTTTGTGTAATACCGCAGTTGTCGGCAATAGCCATAATTCCGCTCCAAATACTTATTGACCCTGCCAGGGTTAGCAGCAGCTTTACACTTGCTTCACCTCCGCTTAATACCGAGCTTGCAACAAGGTCACCGTTGCCGCAGAAAATTCCAAAAACAATGGCAGCAAGAATTAATACTGCCCATACAATATTCATCATAATAACACCCGAAAATTATTTTTTTAGACAAAATAAAATATTTCTTACAATCCATTGACATATTAACCAATTTTTGGTAAAATAACCACATAATATAAAGTATTCCCTCTAAGAAAGGATTATTAATATGTCAAAGTTAGATAAAAAAACAGGAAAAATGGGACAAATTTGTACTATAGATAGTTTGGGTAGAATTGTAATACCATCATTAATAAGAAAAACATATAATATGGAAAAGAATGAGTCTGTAGAGTTAATAATGCTCGACGAAGGAATTTTAATGAGAAAATATCGTCCGGGCTGTATCTTCTGTGGCAATATTTCAGATATTACCATGTATAAAGACCACATTATATGCAAAAACTGTTTAAAAGAAATGACACAACAGTTGTGATTATTATGTAGCTTTTTAACAGTAATGTATATTCAATTCTAACAATATTTATACTTATTTTAAAATAAAAAGCCGAGCGGTTATTTGCTCGGCTTTTGCAGTAATTATATATGCTTGGTATAACAAGCTTGTTTTCGGTTATTAAATTTTAGATATTTGTTTAGTAACATATTGCTACCATATTTGTATTAATATCCTAAATAAAATTATATAAAATATATAAAAGCCTTGCAAGCAAAATACCTTATTATGCTTGCAAGGCTTTTTTAGCTTATAGAGTATCATCAAGAAGTTCTTGATAATATTTAGAATAGTCGGTTCTGTTTTCTTTAATAAATTTAATTGCAGAGGATGGGTGAGCATTAAGTACACCTGTCAATAAGTAAGGAATATCGTAACCCCACACGTTTCCGTCAGCTTTCAGCTTAAGCATATGCTTTTGAACAAAGTCCATAACAGGGGCAATGTTATATCTTGGATTTCTTAAAAATCCAAGAAGAGATTCTGTGAAGCAGTTACCGGCACCTCGACCCATACCGCTAACAGTTGAATCTAAGAATTTTGCACCATGTCTTAGTGAAGTAATTGTGTTGGCAAAAGCAAGCTGTTGATTATTATGAGCATGAATACCAATCTTTTTATTGTATTTATCGCCAAGCTCAACATACTGATCAGCTAATTTTGCAATTTGTTCAGGGTAATATGAACCAAAACTGTCAACCATATAAATTACATCAACGCTGCTGGCTGCAATTTCTTTTAAACCGTTCATAAGGTCTTCATTGTTAACCTTAGAAACAGCCATTATATTACACGAAACTTCATATCCCTTTTTCTTAGCGTCTTCAATAATTTCAATAGCAGCAGGAACAGTATTAATGTATGTTGCAACTCTTATAAGGTCAATGGGGCTGTCTGCCTTATTAATAATGTCACGCTTATGATTAGTTCTGCCTACATCAGCCATAACTGAAATTTTAAGGTCAGAATCATTTTCACCAACAATTTTTCTTATGTCATCGTCTTTACAGAATTTCCATTTACCAAAATCATTTTCATTAAAAATATCTGTAGAAGCCTTGTAACCAAACTCCATATAATCAATTCCGGAGGCAATACAGGTTTTATATAAATCTTTTACAAAATCATCTGAGAAGTAAAAGTTGTTTACCAGTCCGCCATCTCTAAGTGTACAGTCAAGAACTTTAAGGTCAGGACTGTATGTTACTAAATTTGCATCTGTCAGTTTTGCCATTTTTATTTTCCTCCTAGATTTTTATAGCAGTGGGTGAACTTTAAAATAAATACCCCAAAAAAATATTGTACAAATTCGTTTTGCTTTAGCACATAAAAGTTTTACGCTTTTATGTGCTAAAGCATTATGCGTACAAATCTACAATGCTATTATATTATAAGTAAAATTACTCCTGTTGTCAAGTATAAAACATATTTTGCATAATGCTATATCTGCATATCGATTAATTGTCATTTTTCTTTGCTATAGTTATTTTTTTGCAAAAACTTTTTTATTTTCAGAATGATATTAGTATAAAAGACAAATTTCTTGACTATAGTTGTTGTTTATGGTATTCTAAATATATATTTTTAGAAATTGGCTGAAAATAATTGCTTTTTCAAGTCAATTTTTCCTTTTATATATTATCGTATTTATATTATTGTAATTGCAACAATTGACAGCTATATTATTCTTGATTTTACATTAGGAGGATAAGAAATGAATATAAAAAGCGAAACGATTTTGGTTATGGATTTTGGTGGGCAATATGCGCAGCTTATTGCAAGAAGAGTTCGTGAGCAAAAAGTATATTGTGAAATTAAGTCTTACAAAACAACTGCTGAAGAAATAAAAGCACAGGGATATAAAGGTGTAATTTTTTCAGGCGGTCCTAACAGTGTATATGTTGAAAATGCTCCAAAATGTGACCCCGCTTTGTTTGAAAGCGGAATACCTGTACTAGGTATCTGTTATGGTGCCCAAATGATGGCTAACTCTTGCGGTGGTGAGGTTGCTAGTTCTGCCGTTAAGGAATATGGCAATACTGAGGTCGTTTTTGATAATAAATGCAGTATGTTTAGTGGTGCTTCTGAAAAAAGCATTGTATGGATGAGTCATACAGATTATATTGCAAAGGTTCCGCAGGGGTTTGTAATTACAGCACATAGTGCAAATTGTCCTGTTGCTGCTATGGCTAATGATGAAAAAAAGCTTTATGCAATGCAGTTCCATCCTGAAGTGCAGCATACGCAAGAGGGTTACCAAATGTTGCATAATTTTCTATTTAATGTTTGTCAATGTTCCGGTAACTGGGAAATGTCCTCTTTTGTAACAACTACTATACAAAATCTTAAAGATAAAATTGGTGATAAAAAAGTACTGTGCGGACTCTCCGGTGGTGTAGATTCGTCAGTTGCAGCACTGCTTGTACATAAAGCAGTAGGTAAGCAGCTAACCTGTATTTTTGTTGATCACGGTATGCTTAGAAAAGACGAGGGAGATCAGGTTGAAAAAGTTTTTAAAGAGCAGTTTGATATGAATCTTATTAGGGTAAATGCACAGGAGCGTTTTTTAACAAAACTTTCGGGTGTTTCAGAGCCTGAGAAAAAGCGTAAAATTATTGGAGAAGAATTTATAAGAGTTTTTGAAGAAGAGGCACAAAAAATAGGTAAGGTTGACTTTTTGTGTCAGGGAACAATTTACCCTGATGTTGTAGAAAGCGGTGTAGGTGAAGCAGAGGTTATTAAAAGTCATCATAATGTTGGTGGCTTGCCTGACGATGTTGACTTTACTGACATTGTAGAACCGCTGCGCGATTTGTTTAAAGACGAGGTTCGTAAAGCTGGCTTAGAGTTGGGTATTCCTGAATTTTTGGTATGGCGTCAACCATTCCCGGGACCTGGCTTGGCAATACGAATTATGGGAGAAATAACTAAAGAAAAATTAGAAATTCTAAAAGACGCAGATGCAATTTTTCGTGAAGAAATTGCAAATGCAGGCCTTGAGCGTGAAATTAACCAATATTTTGCAGTGCTGACAGGTGTTCGCAGTGTAGGTGTTATGGGGGACGGCAGAACATATGACAATACTATTGCCCTTCGTGGTGTTACAACAAATGATTTTATGACAGCCGACTGGGCAAGAATTCCATATGATCTTCTTGCAAAGATTTCAGGACGTATAATAAATGAAGTAAGTCACGTAAATCGCGTAGTTTATGATATAACTTCAAAGCCACCAGCAACTATTGAGTGGGAATAAATTGAAAGGTTTAGAAACTGCATTGTTAAGGGAAAAATAAAACAATTTACGAACAAAACGTACTAAAAACGTACTAAATTTAAGTAAAAATAAAAAATCCGTTTAGGATTTTGCAGAATTATTATGCAGCTCTTCAAGCTTGCTCACTACCTCGGACTGCTTATTAGGGTACAAATGTGAATAGGTTTGGAGAGTTGTTTCTATGTTTTCGTGACCTAGTCGTTCAGAAATAAGTAAGGGCGAAAACCCAAGCTCAATAAGCAGCGAAGCGTGACTGTGCCGAAGATCGTGTATTCTTATTTTCTTTACCCCTGATTTATCACAATACTTATCCATATGTTTTTTAAGCGTATGCTTGTTAGCAGGAAACAAGCGTTGCGTTTGAGACAAGCCGTATATCTTGCTTATGTATTCATTAATTTTGTCCATCATAAAATCAGGTAAGGAAACTACCCGTTTGCTTTTTTCAGTTTTAGGTGTGAGAATTAAATCCTTTCCGTTTTGCCGTGCATAATTTTTGTTAATGCTTACTGTGCCGACAGAAAAGTCAAAGTCGGATAGCGTTAAGGCAAATAATTCACCGGAGCGCATGCCGGAGTAGTACAGTAACATAAAGATTGTATAATCTGTTAGGTTATCAACAACACTTATAAATGAATTGAATTCAGTTTGTGTCCAAAACTGAATGCTGCTGGCTTTTTTCTTACCCATACTGCCGCACTCTCTGGCGGGGTTTGACTTTAATCCATAATATTTTACGGCAAAATTGAAGATTGCTGAAAGTTGGTTGTTAATTGTTTTCAAATAGGTCTGACTGTAGTTTTCAGGTGATGCTATAAGTTCAGTTTGCCATTTACGCACTGTTGTTGCTGTAATAGCGTTAATAGGCATCTCGCCGAAAAATGGTATCAGCTTAGTATCTATCATGAACCCCTTATTTGCGTTTGTTGTCGGTTTAATACGTGGCGAAATATCTTCTTTGTACAGTTCTACAAGACTTTTAAAACTCATTGTGCAGTCTGCTTCAGACTTTTTTATAAATTCATTCTCCCACTCTTTTGCTTCACGCTTAGTTTTAAATCCCTCTTTCTTTTTCTTCTTGCGTTTTCCTTGCCAATCGGTGTAATAAAAACTACAGTACCATTTACCATTTGTTTCATTTTTGTATTGTGGCATATCATATCTCCTTAATTTTGTAAAATATATAGTGAAAAATTTTGACAAATTGTGTCTAATGTGGTAATATAATATGTGTAAAATATTTTTCTATTACCACCATTTCAACCCACTCTCACAATATAGGTGAGAGTGGGTTCTTTTTATTTTATATTAACCCAGCTTCACGTTTAGCGTTAAGCTTTTGTTCTTCAGTTGCTGTGTCAGCACACATGGGGCAAAAGAATTCTTCGTTTATTTTCATAAATTTACCGCTACGTTTACAACATATGCAATAGTGGTCGGGGATTTGTGGATACTGAATTTGAGTCGCTATAGGTATGGTATGTTGTGGAATGTGTTGTTGTACAGATTGTATCTGTTGCTTTTGTGATTGTGGAATTAGCGGGTTAGGGGAGATAGATATTTTATTTTGTGATTGTTGCACTGTAACTACATCATTTGTTACATCTTGAATTTTAGCACTACCGCCTTGCAATACTGATTGCCTAAATTGCTCTGCTTCAGGAAAATCTACCCATTCTACTGTTTTATCAAAATTTTTACGCACTTCTGTTTTAATTTCGTTTAGAGACACTCTAAAAAATTCACGCCTTGAGTTAATTTTATTTATCTTTTTGTCTTCAAATGCGTGGTGCAATGCTGCTTCAAGTGCAGGTGCATCTTCTGAAAATATCATGGCATGAACATCGAAGTTAAATGGTACAGAGGCACTGCTCAATTCATCAATTCTGTCTTGTGGTTGAAGACGGCGTGTCATACCTATTTTGTATATATCTTTACCAAAGGCACCTATGTTACTTATTATATATACGTATCCGGCTCTCTTATTCGCTTCTCTATAATCAACATCGGCAATAGCTTTGGCAGTATCAGAAATATTTGATTGTAGTTCTCTTTGCTTTGTTATCAAATCAATATCATTTGGATGTTGTTGTAATTGTTCGTTTATAACAGCTAAAGCATTCTGATAATGTGTTCGTTCTTTAAGTAATTTTTTGCGTTGCTCTTCAATTTCTTTTTGTATTTTTGCTTCTTCACGTTGACGTTCACGGGCCTCTTTGATTCGCTCTTTTTCTTCCTGTTTCTTTTGTTCAAAGTCGAGAGCTAAACAAAGTTCTTCAAGTTTTAAGTTAATATACATTGGAGTAATATAAATTGACATAACAGTGGCAAGCTTTGAAATTTGTTCAGCTACTTTATTTATACGCTCTTTTGATCTATCAAAATTGGATATTTTAACATTATTTACTATATCATCACATTCAACGTTAAAAGCACGCAACAAAAGTTTTTGCATATCTTTTACCATCTTTTTGCCTTGTGCACTGCTACCGTTGACAGTCCAGTTCATGTTCCCGGCACAAGCCATCCCCTTTTTTATCATATCTTTTTGATTATCCCTTACAGCCTTTAGTCTATCTTTATACAAATCAGAGTTTGAGAATTTATATGTAGGTTTGTAAAGTCCATAATCTTGTATAGCTATTTCACTTTCTATGTTTACAATTTCAGTTTGTAATTGGGTACATTTAAGACCTAAAGTATTAATCTCAGCTTTTTTATTTTCAATCTCTTTTTGAAGTGATGTACAGTCAGCTTCAATAGATTGTTTATAATTGGTCAGTTCATTTATTTGTTGTTGCAGGTCAACAATGATTCTATCTTGTGGAGATAGTTGTGCTCGTAATCGGTCAATCTCAATTTGCATATCTCGTTCTTTTTTACTCGGTCCGAATAATCCCATTTCACATTCTCCTATCAATATACAGTTGTGATAGTTAGACACTATCAAAAAAACAATAGCATATATTACAAAATTTTGCAATATATACCATGTAGTTTTGTTTAGGCTTTTTGAGATTTTTTATAAGTATGCAATAGATAGGAAATGAAACATTTTACATAGGAGGGTTCTTTTTACTGTTAATAAAACTCTCAAATTGCTTATACACTTTTCGCTCTAGAGGATGAAAATACCACGCATTACGCTTTTCTAATATTGCCATACGCTCCGCTCTGTACTTTGCTGATGATATGGAGATATTACATAAATCAGCTATCTCGTTTGCATTTAAGGCATTAAGTTCGTGAAGTACACAAGCAGGAGCAAGCAAACGTACAGCAAACATATCTGCTGATTGCTCTGTGTCGTTTTTTACTGTAAATGTACGGTATTGAGGAGTCTTAGTCATCATATGCCCGAGAAGTATATGTCCTAATTCATGTGCGACAGTGAAACGACAAGTTGGCACAGGTTCGGTATCATCAAATATAATGTACCAATGTCCATTAATGTATACTGTCATGCCTCGTTCATCATTTTGTAGTTTGTGTATGTCGCTGTTTTTAATAATGTTAATTCCTAGTTGTTTTGCTAACTGATTTACGGATACTGGCAATTCTGTTATATTAAAATCAATAAAAACTTTCCAAACTGCATTTCTAACATTTTTATAAGAGCCGTATATCACATTTACCACCTCAAAAAGTAGTATATCCTTGAGGTGTTTTTTTATTTAACTTATGAAATCAAATTCTACATATCAATGTCATTTTTTGGGGCATTTATGTAATCGGCTTCATTGTCTTCGGCTGTTTGTAATTCGGAATCACCATTAACCTTTCTTGCAAGTTTAAGAGCGAGTTGTGACTGCTGATTATCTTGCTTTGTATATTTTTCAATTTGATTAAGTTCAATAGCTCTTTTTAAAATTTCTTTACGCCCCTCATGATTTAAACTGCTTATATAATAAATCAAGGCTTCTGTATTTTCAGCGTAACAATCAAGTAACTTATCGTTAAAATCTTTTAATAAATTGTTTAATTTCTTAAATGACTCCGGAATACTTTTGAAATATTTTTTTAATTCGTCAGGCGTCATTTTTTCTACAGGCTTAGTAACTTTATTATCAAAGTAAAGGGGAATAGGTTTGCTACTTTCCATAATTTCACTTTTAAGAGCTAACCAATTGGGATTTACATTTAATGCATTCGCAATAGCTTCTAAAACAGGTAATTTTATTTTTGATATTTGACCAGTTTCATATCTTTGGATAGTAGATTTATTCATTCCTAATTCTTTTCCTAGTTGCTCTTGTGTATATCCCTTAAACTCTCTTGCTTGTTTAATTCTATTTCCAATTTCTAAATTGGCTGTCATTTTATCACCTCCAACCTGTAGCTTTATTATACCATTCAAGATTGCGTAACGCAATAATTATTTTAAAAATATTTTAAAAAAGTTGCACAACGCTATTGACAACCATGTCGTGTAATGGTAGAATAAGCACAAGATAAGTTGCAACACGCAACAAGGAGGTGATTTGGTGATAAATACAAATAGAATTAAGGGACGAATGAGAGAACTTGAAATTACTCAAGCTGATGTTGCGAAAGCATTAAATATCGCCCAACCAACAGCGAATCAAAAAATTAATAACACTCGACCTTTTGACCTTAATGAGGCAGAAAAACTTGCTGTTCTACTTAAAATTGATTCAGGCGAATTTGGGGCATATTTTTTTGCAAATTAAGTTGCGAAACGCAACAATAAAAGTGAAATTTGAGAGGAATGATTATTTGGATAATTTAACAATTTTTGAAAACGCTGAGTTCGGTAGTATCCGAACATTAGAAATTGATAACGAACCTTATTTTGTTGGTAAAGATGTAGCGGAGGTATTGGGGTATGCTGATACTAATAAAGCCATCGCTATGCACTGTGATGATGAAGATAAGAAACTCAACGACAAATCATCGCCGAGTTTTGGTCAAAGAGGTGCAACTCTCATCAACGAGAGCGGCTTATATAGCCTTATCCTATCAAGCAAACTGCCAACCGCTAAGAAGTTCAAACGCTGGGTAACAAGCGAGGATAGGTGAAATCAACGCACTAAAATAAAATTAGGAGGTGATTTTTATGCCAGAGGATAAGTTATTTTATAAAAAGCAAGATATTTGCGAAATGTTAGGCATAGCCGATGGCAAAGCTTATGAAATTATCAGACAGCTAAACACTGAACTTGAAAAGAGCGGTTTTATAACCGTACGTGGACGAGTGCCAGCGGAATATTTCGACAAACGTTTAGGTATTAAAAGACGGAAAGCAGGTTGAAACCAATGATATACCTACTAGCCATACTGCACTGGCTAACCAAGCACATCAACCACATAGTAATAGCGTTGTCGGTAGTGCTGTTGTTAGCCAGTGCGGTAATGTGGTATCAGACACAGCTACATATATGGACACTGGGCGTGAGTGCTGCGGTGTTAGCTATTACAGTGG
>CABRLN010000040.1 GCA_902471875.1 uncultured Clostridium sp. | reverse complement strand
GCTAAAACAGCATCAGCCTTTCCAATAGTAAACGCATCTTTAAAATGCTCTAAGGCTCCTGCACCGCCTGAAGCTATTACAGGTATGCCAACACTTTCAGATACAGCTTTGGTAAATTCAAGGTCATAGCCCTGTTTTTGACCGTCACAGTCCATACTGGTCAACAAAATTTCGCCTGCACCTCGCTTTTCTGCCTCTTTAGCCCATTCTACAGCGTCAATGCCCATTGGTATTCTTCCGCCGTTAATATAAACCTCCCAGCTTTTGCCATTGCGTTTTGCGTCTATGGCAGCCACTACGCACTGACTGCCAAATTTATAAGCTGCCTCGTTAATAATGTCGGGACGCTTAATTGCAGCTGAGTTTACGCTTACTTTGTCTGCGCCTGCACGCAAAATCTGTGTAAAGTCGTCAACCGTTCTTATACCGCCACCAACTGTAAATGGAATGAATATACTGTTTGCAACCTGACTTACAATGTCTATCATAATGTTTCTGGCGTCAGAGGAGGCTGTAATATCCAGCAGAACAAGCTCGTCTGCACCTTGTTTGTCATATTCTATGGCACACTGCACAGGGTCACCTGCGTCTCTTAAATTTACAAAGCTTGTACCCTTTACAACCCTTCCGTTTTTAACATCAAGACAAGGAATAATTCTTTTAGCATACATTTTAAAGCACAACCTTTCCGTTTGCCATATCGGTAAAATTTCTAAGCATTTGCAGTCCTACCTTACCGCTTTTTTCAGGATGAAATTGGGTTGCTATAATGTTTTTATAGCTTACAGAGGCATCGATGATGGTGCCGTATTCTGTTTGTGATGATACAATTTCAGGATTTTTTGCCTTTAAAAAATACGAATGAACAAAATAAACGTAAGGGTTTCCTTCAATGCCCTTAAAAAGACCGTCTGATTTTTTTATATTTAGAGAATTCCAGCCCATATGCGGAATTTTAAGCTTACCATTGTTATTTGGAATTTTAGTAACATTACCCTCTAATAAAGAAAGCCCTTTTGTGTTTGGACTTTCTTCACTTGACGCAAATAAAAGCTGTAGTCCAAGGCAAATACCCAAAAAAGGTTTTCCTGTTGAAATAAATTCTTTAACAGCTTTGTCAGCACCGCAGCTTGTCATACAGTTCATGGCGTCCTCGAATGAACCTACCCCCGGCATAATGGCACCGTCTGCGTTTAAAATGGTGTTTATATCTTTTGTAATTTCACATTTGCAGTCAATATAATTTAAAGCTTTAACAACGCTTTGAAGGTTGCCTGCACCATAGTCTATTATAGCAATCATTTTTATCTCCTTTTTCTGTGTTGAGAATACACTTAAATAATATCATAATATATGGCTTCTTGCAATAAACAAAGGGGTAAATGTGATGATTTTTATATTTATAGGTGATTTATAGTAAATTTAATAAATTACATAATTTTTGAAAGTAAAAAATTTTTTCTTGCTTGATTTTTTATGCCACAGGTATTAAACTAAAAAGGGTATTTATATTTATATAGTATTGTAAAAAAATCAAATTAGGTGGTTGATAATCAGCTATTTAACGCATTAACTGTCTGTTAGTGTATTTAATAAGTTTTATGTATATTACAGTAAGGCATATGCAAATTAATCTGATTTTAACAATAAATAAAAACATTATTTTAGGTTGGGAGGCTTTTAAGGTGGTTGACTCCTTAATGAACAGAATTGAATCTTTAATGCCAAAGCTTTCAAAGGGACAAAAGCTTATAGCACAATATATTCAGACAGAACACGGCAAAGCAGCCTTTATGACGGCGGCAAAGCTGGGGGAAACTGTAGGCGTAAGTGAATCTACCGTGGTTCGTTTTGCTACAGAGTTAGGATATAGCGGTTACCCTAAAATGCAGCAGGCTATGCAGGAAATGATTAAAGACAAGCTTACGTCTTTTCAACGCATAGAGGTTAGCCAAAGCAGAATTGGAAGCGGCAGCGTAATAGAGCATGTTTTAAACAGTGACATTGACAATATTAAACAAACAATTGAAGAAACCTCACAGCCTGACTTTCAAAAGTCAGTAAAAGCTATTTCAGAGGCAAAAACTATTTATATTTACGCTCTTAGAAGCTCGGCGGCATTGGCAAGCTTTTTGGGGTATTATCTTAACCTTATTTTTGGCAATGTTAAGGTTATTTCTACTGCTGACAAAGCAAGAATTTACGAGGAGTTAAACAGAATAGATAAAGATGATGTTATGATTGGCATAAGCTTTCCGCGTTATTCTCACCATACATCAACAGCTATGAAGTTTGCCCTTGATAAGGGAGCTGCTGTTATAGGTTTGACAGACAGCATGAATTCTCCTATTGCACAAACAGCTACCTATGTATTGCTTGCAAGAAGTGATATGGCAACTATAGTTGATTCCTTAGTTGCACCACTAAGTCTTATTAATGCCTTGGTTGTTGCAACTGTTATCGAAAAAAAGGACGATGTTGTAGAAACCTTTAAAGACCTTGAAAGGGTTTGGTATAACTATGGCGTTTATAATAAAGACCCTAATGAAGAAGAAGTAAACATTACACAGTGGAAGTCGGAGGAAAAGACGGATGACGCCGACTAAAGTTATAGTTATAGGAGCAGGCGCAGCAGGTATGATGTGTGCAGGTAATGCCGCTTTGTGTGGTGCAGATGTTACCCTATTTGAAAAAAATAAACGTGTAGGCAGAAAAATTATGATAACGGGCAAAGGCAGATGTAATGTTACAAACAATTGTGACAACTCTGTTTTTATAGCAAATGTGCCTACTAACAGCAGGTTTTTATACAGTGCCATTAATAATTTTACAGCACAGGATACTATCAGTTTTTTTGAAAATAGAGGGGTGCCGCTTAAAACAGAAAGAGGAAACAGGGTTTTTCCTCTTTCTGATAAGTCGGTTGATATTGTTGACTGCTTGCACAATTTTGTAGATGAAAGTAATTGTAAAATAATAAATGAAGATGTAAAGTCTTTAATAATAGAAAACGGCTGTGCCTGTGGCGTGGTAACCACAGCAGGCAATAAATTCAGATGTGATAAAGTTGTTATTGCAACAGGGGGCAAGTCTTACCCTCTTACAGGCTCAACGGGACAGGGATATGTTTTGGCAAGACAGGCAGGACATACTATTGTAGCACCAAAGCCTTCTTTAGTTCCAATAGTTTCAAAAAACAGTTGGTGTAAAGAATTGCAGGGATTATCATTGAAAAATGTTTCACTTTCTGTTAATGGAAAAGATAATGACAAAACTATTTACAGTGACTTTGGTGAAATGCTGTTTACCCACTTTGGTGTTAGCGGCCCTATAGTTTTAAGTGCCTCTGCACATTTGGGGCATAAACAGCCTGAAAATTATTATCTTTCAATAGACATTAAACCTGCTCTTACTGAAAAACAGCTTGACGCAAGAATTTTGCGTGACTTTGAGCAATTTATAAACAAGGATATTCAAAATTCACTTAACAAGCTTTTACCATCAAAAATAATTCCGGTAGTAATAAAAAGGGCAAATATTCCTTTTGAAACAAAGTGCAATTCAATTACAAAAGAACAGCGTCACGCACTTATAAACATAATTAAAAATTTCACTGTTGATGTGTCAGGATTTCGCCCTATTGAAGAGGCAATAGTTACTTCGGGTGGAGTAAGCACCAAAGAAATTAACCCTAAAACAATGGAGTCAAAGCTGTGTAAAAATCTTTACTTTGCAGGTGAGATTATTGATGTTGACGCATACACCGGCGGATTTAATTTGCAAATTGCTTTTAGCACAGGTTACCTTGCAGGAGTTAACAGCGGTTGTGAATATTAGTAAAAATTTAGGAGAAGAATTTATGATTTCAATAGCAATAGACGGTCCTGCAGGAGCAGGCAAAAGTACAATAGCAAAAGCTGTTTCAAAACAGCTTAAATATATTTATGTTGACACAGGTGCACTTTACCGTGCAATAGCTTTAAATGCCATTAATAACGGCACTGATACTAACAGTGAGGCTGACATAAAAAAGCTTTTAAGCAATACTAAGGCAGAAATTAAATTTATTGACGGTCAACAGAGGGTGTTTGTAAACAATGAGGATGTTTCTGACAAAATAAGAACCACGCAGGTTTCTATGATGGCGTCAAAAATTTCTGCTGTACCTGTTGTTCGTGAATTTTTACTTGAATTGCAACGCAGTTTAGCAATGGAAAATAATGTAATTATGGACGGACGTGATATAGGAACAGTTGTTTTGCCAAATGCACAGGTTAAAATATTTTTAACAGCCTCGGCAGAGTGCAGGGCAAAAAGAAGATATAATGACTACATTCAGGCGGGAAACACAGAGGAATCTTATGAAAAAATTCTTTCTGACATTAAAGAGCGTGACTACAATGACTCACATAGAGCAATTGCACCACTAAAGCCTGCTGATGACGCTGTAACTGTTGACACCTCAAACGATACACTGCAGCAGTCTGTTGACAGAATTATTCAGGTGGTAAATGAAAAAATAGATAAATAGTCTAACAGATGGAGGAATTACTATGGCAGAGCAAAAGGCGTGGCTTTACTCGCTGGCGGGTACGGTGGTATCACCAATACTTAAGCTGTTGTACAGAGTAAAGTTCAGAAATAAAAATAATATTCCTAAAGAGGGTGCATATATTATAATTTCTAACCATCTTTCTTATCTTGATCCGCTTTTACTTGGTATGGGACAGCGTAACCGTAAGTTAAGGTTTATGGCTAAATCGGAGCTTTTCAGAAATAAACTGTTTGCAAAGCTGATAACTGCTTTGGGTGCCTTTCCTGTTGTACGGGGAGAGGGCGTTGAACAGAAGGCTATTACAACAGGAGAAGACATTTTAAAAAACGGCGGTGTTATGACAATATTTTTTGAGGGCAAAAGGTCAAAGACTGGTAAGTTTTTAAGACCGCATTCAGGAGCAATGCTTATTGCCTATAATACAAACACACCTGTAGTACCCGCATGTATTACGCCCGAAAAGGGACTTATGAAAATGTTCAGAAAAACAAGAATTTCCTTTGGTGACCCTGTTACACCTAAAGAACTGGGAGTAACCACCGGTCACCCAAGAGAGATAAGAAATGCTACCAAACAGGTAATGGAAAAGCTGGAAGAAATGCGTGCAACAGAGGTGTTTTAAAATATGAGGAAAATAACTTTGGCAAAATCGGCAGGCTTCTGCTTTGGTGTTGACAGGGCGGTAAATATGGTTTATAAGCTGTCAGAAAACAAAAAGGTTTGTACACTGGGGCCTATAATACACAATGCAGAAATGGTTAAGGAGCTTGAACAAAAGGGTGTTGTAACAGCAAGCAGCCCTAACGAAGTTAAAGAAGGCTACACAGTGGTAATTCGTTCGCACGGTGTGGCAAAAAGCGTTTATGACGAAATTAACGGTTTAAATTTAAAATATGCTGATGCAACTTGCCCTTTTGTTTCAAAAATTCATAAAACTGTGGCAAAAGCTGGCAGTGAAAATTCATTGGTTTTAATTATTGGAGACAAAAATCACCCAGAGGTTAAGGGAATTGAAGGACACTGTTGTGGAGAATACTATACTGTAAAAAATCATGAAGAAGTTCAAAATCTTATTGAATGTAATCCAAAATTAAAAAATGCACCTGTCACAGTGGTATCACAAACAACTTTTGATGTGTCAGAATGGAAAAAAAGTTTAGAAATTATCAAAAAACTATGTACAAACGCAGTAATTTTTGATACAATATGTAATGCAACGGCAGAAAGGCAAGAAGAAGCAAGGTCTTTGGCAGAAAAGTCTGACCTTATGATAGTTATTGGCGACAAAAACAGTTCTAATACCTGTAAGCTTTATGACATTTGCAAAAGGGTGTGCAAGCGAACCTATCTTGTAGAAACCTATAGAGAACTGTCAAAAATTAACTTTTCAACTGCTTGTAACATTGGTGTTACAGCGGGTGCTTCTGCACCTGCCAGGATAATAAAGGAGGTACTGGATACAATGGCAGAGAATCAAGTAAATTCCAGTGAAGAAAAGGAACTAGACTTTGCATCAATGTTGGAGGAGCATATGCAAAGCTTTAATACAGACGGGAGGGTACAAGGCGTAGTTGAAAGAATCACACCTAATGAGATTTTTGTAGATGTTGGCAGAAAGCAAGCCGGCGTTGTTAAGCTAAGCGAGCTTACAGATGACCCTAATGCCAAGGCAGAAGATCTTGTAAAGGTGGGAGATACACTAGACCTTTTAATTATGCGTACTAACGACCAAGAGGGTACTATTATGCTTTCTAAAAAGCGTGTAGATGCTCAAAAGGGTTGGGATGTAATTAAAGAGGCTTTAGAGTCTAAAGAAATTCTAACAGGCATTGTTACAGAAATTAACAACGGTGGTGTAATTGCCATTACAAACGGTGTTAAGGTATTTATTCCTGCTTCTCAGGCTACAGCTACAAGAGGAGAGTCAACTGAAGCTTTACTGAAGAAGGAAGTAAGCTTTAGAATTATAGATGTAAACGACCGTAGAAGAAGAGCCGTAGGTTCTATCCGCTCAGTATTGAACGAAGAGAAGAACAAAGCAAGAGAAGAATTTTGGAAGAACTGTGAGGTTGGTAAGACTTACACAGGTACAGTTAAGTCACTTACAAGCTATGGTGCCTTTGTTGACATTGGCGGTGTAGATGGTATGATTCATATCTCTGAGCTTTCTTGGAACAGAATTAAGCACCCGTCAGAGGTTGTAAATGTTGGTGACACTGTTGATGTATATGTTAAGGACATTGATACAGAAAAGAACAACATTTCTCTTGGATTTAAAAAGGCCGAGGACAACCCATGGGAAATCCTTAAGAACAACTACCCTGAGGGCAGTGTTGCCGAGGTTGAAATTGTAGGCTTGACACAGTTTGGTGCTTTTGCTAAGATTATTCCTGGCATTGACGGTTTAATCCACATTTCACAAATTGCTGACCGCAGAATTGAAAAGCCGCAGGATGAGCTTACAGTTGGTCAAAAGGTTCAGGCAAAAATTACAGCTATTGATTTTGATAAGAAGAGAGTAAGTTTGTCAATAAGAGCGTTACTTCAACCTGAAAATGTTGCAGAAGAAGCTGTCGAGGATGCAGAGTCTGTAAATGAAACAGAGGCTGAGTAATTTAACTACATATACCAGTTGCATATGTAGTTAAATATTTGCTGAAAAATTTTTAACCGCTTGGTGTTTTGTACCAGGCGGTTTTTTGTTGTAATTAGACTTATAATAATCATATGGTACAATAGTGTAGCAGGAGATTTTGTTACACGAAGAATATACAGATATATATATAATAATAGCATGCTAAAATAAAAATCCGTTTACACTTATAATTATATGTGGTATAATAAAGTCGAAATTTGTAGAATTAAGGTGAATGATTATGAATAAAATAGGTTTTATAGGTGCAGGCAACATGGCAACTGCTATTATTAACGGTATGCTTTCTAACAATGTGGTTAATTCAGAAGACATTTATGTTTTTGACCTTGACGAAAATAAATTGCAGGTTATGAAGCAAAAAGGAATTAACACATGCAGTACTGCTTTACAGGTTGTTGAAAACAGCCATTTTGTTGTGCTTGCTGTTAAACCGCAAAACTATGCAGAGGTACTTGATGGTATAAAAAATGCTGTAACTAACAACACTGTTATGGTGTCTATTGCGGCGGGTATTTCTATTAAATATGTTGTTTCATGTCTAAATGCCGACTGCTCTTGTGTTCGTGTAATGCCAAATACACCTCTTTTATTGGGTTGTGGTGCTACGGCACTTTGTCCGTCAGAAAATATTTCTGAACAAGATTTTGCAGTGGTAAAAAGTATGTTTGAAACATCGGGTGTGGTTCAGGTGTTGCCTGAAAGCCAAATGAATACAATTATTTCAGTGAATGGCAGCAGTCCTGCTTATATTTATCTTTTTGCAAAGGCAATGTGCGACTATGCTCAAGAACAGGGAATTGACCAAAACTCGGCTTTGGAGCTTATCTGTGCCTCTTTAAAGGGCAGTGCAGAAATGCTTATGAAATCCGGGGATTCACCTGACACATTAATTAAAAAGGTTTCTTCACCGGGTGGTACAACATTAGCTGCGCTTGATGTTCTTAATGAGGGCAATTTTTACGAAAATATAAAAGATGCAATGGCAGCTTGCACTAAGCGTGCAGAAGAGCTTGGCAAATAAATATATGTATCTAATCTTTTGTTTTTAGATGCGTTGTGGCTTTTATTAATAATGTGAGGAAAAAATATGCTGAATAGAAAAGATAAAATTGCTATTGTTGCTTGCTCTAATCCTTTAAATAAAAGTGAAAGCCAGCTGGTAGCAAAATTAAAAAATACACTTGAGAATATGGAATTTTCAGTTATTTTAAGTGAATATATTTTTGTTGAAAAAGCATATTGTAATGAAGTGACTGCAGAAAAAGGACATGAGCTAAACAGCTTTTTTAAGGATAGCACCGTTAAAGCTGTTTTTGATATTTCTGGCGGTGATATTGCTAATACTGTATTGGATTATATAGATTTTAATTTAATCAAGAATAATCCGAAAATGTTTTGGGGCTACAGTGATTTAACTACAATTTTAAATGCAATTTACACACAGGCTGAGGGTATTTCTTACTTGTATCAAATAAAAAATTTGGTGCGGAATGAAGCACTGCAAAAAAAGAGATTTGAAGATAGTGTTTTACTGAATAAAAAAGATTTATTTAACATAAATTGGAATTTTATTCAGGGTAAAAAAATTGATGGTGTAGTTGTCGGAGGAAATCTGCGTTGCTTTTTAAAGCTGGCATCAACGCCTTATTTCCCTGATTTGGCTGACAAAGTTTTATTTTTGGAAAGCTTGGGCGGTGGAGTAGAGAGAATCGTGACTTATTTTAATCAGCTAAAGCAAATGGGTGTGTTTTCAAAAATTTCAGGATTGCTATTGGGTACTTTTACAGAGCTTGAGAAACAACAAGAAATGTCAGAAATTATTAAGCTGATAACAGGTATTGTAGATAACCAATATTTACCTATTGCTAAAACACAAGAAATTGGACACAGTAATAATTCAAAATGTATAATTATCGGCAATCACTATAGTATTAATAACGATAAAAATCAGAGTTTCTTTTAGTGTGTTTTGCACTGCTTTTTAAGATTAGTATTGTTTAGCATAATTCGTCTGCTTGTTTCATATAATTTTCTAAAAAGAATGTTAAGGCATATTTGCCGTAAATAAATTTTGTTGCCTGTAGATTTTATTTGCACATTATAGTGTGCTGTTAATTTTTGCAGTTTAGCAAATTTGTTGACTTTGCAATACAGCTAATTATTTTTCTGTATTGCCGTAACAGGAGAGTTGTATGAAAGGTATTTTATTATCGGTAGGAAGACGAAAAAAAGGATTTAATAAAAAAGAAATTACATATTTTATGCATCGTTACGGTGTAGGTGTTTTACTTGGGTTGTCATTAACAGCAGGTATGGTGTTTGGGGCTGTATGTGCAGGCAATGCAGATAAATCCCTTATTGAAGGGCTTGACTTTTTGTTTACATCTGACTTTCAGTCACGTTGTGACCAAACGGTGCTTTCGGCTTTTATAGCGTCCTTTACGGCAAATTTTATTTTCTTTACGGGAAATTTGCTGTTAGGGTTGTCGGTGTGGGGCAGTGTAGGGGTACCGTTCTTAATTGCCTTTAAGGGTTTTGGTATGGGAATAACCGGCGGCTATTTGTATAGATGCTATACATTTACAGGGGTTGGTTTTTTTCTGTTGGTTATGCTTCTGGGCTGTGTGGCGTCAACCTTAGCACTTATATTTCAGGGTAAGGCGGCAATGTCTTTTTCCAACAGTCTTTTTGCAAAGGTAAGGGGTACTGCGCCAAATGCAGACGAAAGCTTTTATAAATACATAATTAACAACAGCTTTATGCTTATTGCTTTGGCTATAAGTTCTATGGCAGACGCTGTTTTAAACAGCCTGTTTGCAGGAGTGTTTACTTTTTAAAAACAAAAATAAGGATTTGTAATATGGATAATAATAAAAAACTTGGATTTTTTAAATTGTATGTAAAAAATTTTAAGGCTATGCTTTTAACTAATCTGCTTTTTGCAGTGCCGCTTATTATATCTGCGGCAGTAGTTTATGGTGCGGCTGTACTGTTAAATCAAACAGAAAATTTGTGGTTTATGGGTATAATAATTATCTTAATTTACCCGTTTTTTTCAGGTGTTACGCAGGTTACTAAAGATATAGTACGAAATCAAAGCAGTAATTTTAATGTTTTTAAAACTTACAAAAAGGGGCTAAAAAATAACTTTTGGTACTTTACTTTGTACGGTGTGTTATTTTACTTGGCAACAATTATCTCGTATTATAGTATTGTTATATATTTTAATATGATTTCACGCAGTTGGATTTTTTATATTCCCCTTTTTATGACTATAGTAGTGGCATTGTTTATATTGTTTATGGCATTTTCATTACCAATCATAACAGTTACTCTTGATTTAAAGCTGCGTTATTACTTTAAAAATTCTGCGTTAATGGCTATTGGTGAATTACCAATGAATTTTTATGTAGCAATTACAACATTTGCCTTGTTGTCAGCAAGCTTTTCAATTTCAGTATTTACAGGGTATGTTATTGCCGGAATTATCGTATTGGCTGTGGCTCTTTTTTTTATTTTGCCTACAGGAATTTCATATTGTGCAGTGTACAGACTGTATCCAAAGCTTGAGAATGTATTTGAGATTAAGTCTGCTGACGAAGAAAAGTCTTTTCCTACAATGCCTGTGGCAATTCCAACTGATGACAATGGAGAACCTGTTGTAAAAACTGATAACAATGATAATGACGGCTATGTATTTGTAAATGGCAGAATGATTAAAAAATCTCAGGTTTCAACAATGGAATATATAGATGAAAGTGATTAATAGCTAACGGACAGTAATATTTGCTGTCCGTTTTCATTAGGAGGTGATTGTGTGGAGTTGCTTGAATTTATAAAAAATTATAAATTAAAAAATATTTTGCCAATGCATATGCCGGGGCATAAAAGAAACGAAGCCTTGGCGCCTTACTTAAAAAGCTTGTGTGCAGGATGTGATATGACAGAAATTAATGATTTTGATGATTTGCACGCACCCTGCGAAATTTTAAAGGAGTGTCAGCAAAGGGCAGAAGACTTGTGGCACAGTAAGCACAGCTATTACCTTGTAAACGGCAGTACCTGCGGAATTTTAGCGGGTGTTCGCAGTTGTACTAAATGGGGAGACACTGTTTTAGTTGCAAGAAATTGCCATAAAAGTGTTTATAATGCCCTTGAGCTGTGCGGTTTAAAGCCTGTTTATATGTTACCGCAAATGCTTGACAGTATGTCTGTGTATTCTTGTATTACTCCAACTGATGTTAAACAGATGCTCGACAAATATAAAGAAATTAAGCTTGTTATAATTACAAGTCCCACCTATGAGGGTATTATAAGCGATATTAAAGGAATTGCAGAAGTGGCTCATAGTTATGGTGTACCCGTGCTTGTTGATGAAGCGCATGGTGCTCACCTTGATTTGTCGCCTTATTTTACAGGAGGTGCAGTGAAGGGTGGTGCAGATGTAGTAGTGCAAAGTTTGCATAAAACTTTGCCAAGTCTTACTCAAACGGCTGTTTTGCACCTTAACTCTCAGCTTGTATCAACAAAATCTGTTCAGCGGCAGCTTTCTGTTTTTCAAACAAGCAGCCCGTCATATTTACTTATGTCGTCTATCGATGGTTGTGTTAATTTGCTTAAGGATAGTCCGCAGCTCTTTAAAAGCTGGTACAATAGCTTACAGTATTTTAAAGATTTGGTACAGCCTTTAAAAAAGCTCTCCGTTTTAAATTATAATGGTTCTGAAAATGATATTTCCGATTTTGACAGTAGTAAAATTGTTATTTCAACTGTACGTACTGCTATAAACGGTAAAGACCTTATGGATATTTTGCGTAATAATTACAAAATAGAACTCGAAATGTGCAGTGCTGACTATGCCATTGCCATGACAGGTATGGCTGACACTAAAAAGGATTTAAAGTGCCTTGCAGAGGCGTTGCTTAATATTGACATTGCTGTTGATAGTTCTTACAGAAAAAATATTTGTACAACAGTTACCAAACTGCCACAGCAGCAATTAACCTTAGACAAAGCTGAAGGTCTACCTGTTAAGAATGTAAAAACAGAAAACAGCAAAGGTATGATATGCGGTGAATATGTGTGGATTTATCCTCCGGGAATACCTATTATAACACCGGGTGAGGTTGTAAACAGCCAAACAATAAGTATTATTGAAAATGCTGTTAATAACAATATGAATTTGCAAAAAACAATGAGCGAAGATAACAGCTTAATTTCAGTAATAGCTTACTGAAACATTTAATATATATTGACAGAATGGGCAAAAAGTTGTAAAATGTGCTTATGGTATTAGGGCGTATGCGGTACAGATTTCAAATTAAACAGCGGTTTTTCAGTAGAATTTGAGATTGGTATGAAAGGTACAAAGTACGCTCTGTTTATTAGAATTCTGAAAGGAGAAATTACTATGAAAAGAATTAAAACTATTAAAACTAGAGATCTTGCTAAAAGCGTAAAGAACGGCGGTTGCGGCGAATGTCAAACTTCTTGCCAGTCAGCTTGTAAAACATCTTGCGGTGTTGCTAATCAGCCTTGCGAGAAAAATAGCAAGTAATTTAAAATTTTGCGAAAAGTGCCGTGAATCACTTGGGTGTTTTGCGGCATTTTATTTTGTTATAATTTAGTAAACGAGGTAAAATAATGGTTCATCAGTATAAATTAAACGGATATAACATTGTTATTGATGAAGGCAGTGGTTCTGTACACAGTGTTGATGAAGTTGCATATGATATGATAGAAATGTACAGTAAGCACCCAAAAGAGGAAATCATTGATGCAATGCTTGAAAAATATAAAGACTGTGAAGATGTTACAAAACAAGAGCTTGAAGACTGTTATGATGATATAACAGAGCTGAAAGAAACAGGCAAGCTTTTTGCTGACAGCAGTTACGCACAAGCTGCTGTGGATTTTAAAAGCAGAAATAATGATATAAAAGCCCTTTGCTTGCATGTTGCCCACACCTGTAACCTAAATTGCAGCTATTGCTTTGCAAGTCAGGGAAAATACCAGGGGGACAGAGCATTAATGAGCTTTGAGGTTGGTAAGCAGGCGTTGGACTTTCTTGTAGCCAATTCGGGCAGCAGACATAACCTTGAGGTTGACTTTTTTGGTGGTGAACCACTAATGAATTGGGATGTTGTAAAACAGCTTGTAGCTTATGCACGCAGTATTGAAAAGAAGTGTAACAAGAATTTTAGATTTACCCTTACAACCAATGGAATGCTTATAGATGACGATGTAATTGATTTTGCAAATAAAGAAATGCACAATGTAGTTTTAAGCTTAGACGGCAGGCAAAAAGTACATGACCATTTGCGTGTTGATTATCGCGGAAAGGGAAGTTATGAAACAATAGTGCCAAAGTTTCAAAGATTTGTTGAAAAGCGTGGTAACCGTGGATATTATATGCGTGGTACATATACACACAACAATGTTGATTTTACAAATGATATTTTTCATATGACAGACCTTGGTTTTACCGAGCTTAGTATGGAGCCTGTTGTCTGTTCACCCGATGATCCTTATGCACTTACAGAGGCGGATTTACCTCAAATTTTTGAACAGTACGAAATTCTTGCCAAGGAAATGCTGAAAAGGGAAAAAGAGGGAAGACCTTTTACTTTCTATCATTATATGATAGATTTAGAGCATGGACCTTGTATTTATAAGCGTGTTTCGGGTTGTGGCAGCGGTACTGAATATATGGCGGTTACACCGTGGGGAGAACTGTTTCCTTGTCACCAATTTGTAGGTGACCCTAAATACAGTCTTGGTGATGTTTGGAACGGCGTTAAAAATAAAGAAATTCAAGACAAGTTCAGAAAATGTAATGTTTTTGCAAGACGAGAATGTGACGACTGCTGGGCAAGACTGTATTGCAGCGGTGGCTGTGCGGCAAACTCGTATCACGCAACAGGCGATATTACGGGAATTTACAAATATGGTTGCGAGTTGTTTAAAAAGCGAATTGAATGTGCCATTATGCTAAAGGTTGCCCAGGAGGAAGAGGGATTGAAGGGCATGGACTACCAAAGCTGCGACGGAAGCTGTGACGAAGTCTGTAATTGATTTTAGAGATACGTTTACTACGTGTATATGTTTTTTATATTTGCTATTTAAATAAAAATATATTATAGAGTTTAGTAATGAAAAAAGATTGGGTAAAGCTGCTTACAGCTAAATCCAATCTTTTTATTTTTGTATAATTCTAATATAGTGAGGTATCATAGTAAATATTTATTTTATTATATAAATTATGATTTAGCGAACTAACCGTTTGCAACACATTTAAAAGTTTTGATTAAACTTTTTCAAAAGTTTATGGGTCAAGGGTGAAACCCTTGTGGGTTTTAAGGGCAACGCCCTTAACAAATCTTTTATCCCTGAAATACCGTCTTTGACGGTATTTCTATAAGAAAGTTATGATTCTTTTGTTAACTATGATAGTAACCATAAGTTTATTTTTATGGTTTTTATTTTTAAATGCTCATGCCGCATGGGCATTTACT
>CABRLN010000039.1 GCA_902471875.1 uncultured Clostridium sp. | reverse complement strand
GTCATAACCCTTGTTGCCGGCTTTTGTTCCTGCTCGTTCTATGGCTTGTTGTATTGTGTCTGTTGTTACTACTCCAAACATTACAGGTACTCCACTGTTCAGTGAAACAGTTGCAATACCCTTGACCTATCCTAAGGTTTTGCTGTTACATATTTTTTAGCAGGTTTGCCATTTCTATGGCACTTACTGCACAGTCATAACCCTTGTTGCCGGCTTTTGTTCCTGCTCGTTCTATGGCTTGTTGTATTGTGTCTGTTGTTACTACTCCAAACATTACAGGTACTCCACTGTTCAGTGAAACAGTTGCAATACCCTTAGAAACCTCCGCACAAACATAATCATAATGAGAAGTTGCTCCTTTTATTACTGCACCAAGGCAAATAACGGCGTTGTACTTTTGGCTTTCTGCCATTTTCTTTGCTATAACAGGAATTTCAAAAGCACCTGGTACCCAAGCAACATCAATATCGTCATTATTTACTCCGTGACGAATAAGTCCGTCAACACAGCCGTCCAAAAGCTTTGAGCCTATAAACTCGTTAAATCTGCCTACAATAATACCAATTTTTAGTCCTTCTGCAACTAGCTTTCCTTCTAAAATATTCATTATTTTACACCTCTTATAAATTAATATTAATTAGTCCATATCAAGAATATGTCCCATTTTGTTTTGCTTAGTTCTTAAATAAAACTCATCATATTTATTTGCTTCAATTTTTATTGGCACTCTTTCAACTATTTCAAGACCATAATCTTCAAGTCCATCAATCTTAAGTGGGTTATTTGTCATAAGTCTTAAACCTTTAACACCAATATTTCTTAAAATTTGAGAGCCAACAGAATAGTCACGCATATCGGCAGGAAATCCCAAAGCAATGTTAGCTTCAATAGTGTCCATACCCTTATCCTGAAGCTCGTAAGCCTTAATTTTGTTAATTAAGCCAATTCCCCTGCCCTCTTGACGAAGATAAAGCAATACTCCTCTGCCCTCTTGTGCAATAGCTTTCATAGCTGCGTCATATTGCTGACCGCAGTCGCACCTTGCAGAGCCCAGTGCGTCGCCTGTTAAACACTCTGAATGTACACGACAAAGCACAGGCTTGCCGTCTGTAACATCACCCTTAATTAATGCAACATGGTGTTCACCGTTAATTTTATTTACATAACCTCTTATTTCAAATTCGCCATATCGTGTAGGCATTTTTGCCTTTGCAACACATTCAACAAACTCCTCGTGTACCTTTCGGTATTTAATAAGGTCTGCTATTGTGCCAATTTTAAGATTATGCTTTTGGGCAAAATCTATAAGATAATCTGTTCGTGCCATTGTGCCGTCGTCCTTCATAATTTCACAACACAAGCCAACAGGCTTACAGCCTGCAAGACGCATAAGGTCAACTGTAGCCTCGGTATGACCCTCTCTTTCAAGAATACCGCCGTCTTTTGCTAAAAGAGGAAACATATGACCGGGACGGCGAAAATCCTGCGGCTTTGCACCATCTTCAACAACCTTTATAGCTGTTACAGAACGCTCCAGTGCCGAGATACCTGTTGTAGTATCAGCATGGTCTATTGATACTGTAAAGGCTGTACAATGGTTGTCTGTATTATTGGTAACCATTTGCGGCAGGTTAAGCTTTTCTGTATATTCCTTAGTCATAGGCATGCATATTAATCCCTTTGCATAGCTTGCCATAAAATTAATGTTTTCAAGTGTAGCGTGTTCAGCAGCACAAATAACATCACCCTCGTTTTCTCGGTCTTCAGCATCTATTATAACAACATTTTTGCCATTTTTAATATCCTCTAAAAGCTCTTTAATTGTATTAAATTTATATTCAGCCATTAAATATATCTCCCTTCTTACATAAAACCATATTTAATAAGCATTTCTGTATTTATTTCGTCAACATTATTCTCTTTAGATTTATCATGGCCCATAAGCTTTTCAACATATTTTGCAATAACATCACACTCTAAATTAACTGTATTGCCCAAACCTTTTGTAAGCAATGTTGTTTGCTGTGAGGTATGAGGTATTATTGACACCTTAAAGCAGCTGCTGTCAACATAAGCAACTGTAAGGCTTATTCCGTCAATTGCTATTGAACCTTTTTCTACTATATATTTTAAAATACAATCGTCTGTGTTAATAGTAATCCACGTTGCGTTATCCTCTTTTTCGTAAGATGTTATTGTGCCTGTGCCGTCAATATGACCGCTTACAATATGACCGCCCATTCGTGAGGCTGGCATTAAAGCCCTTTCTAAATTTACAGCACTGCCTGTTATTTGATTTCCCAAATTAGTACGTCTCATGGTTTCTGCCATTACATCTGCTGTAAAATAGTCAGCACCCATTGAGGTAACCGTTAAGCAAATTCCGTTTACTGCAATACTGTCACCCAATTGTGTATTTTCAAGCACTTTTTTTGCAGCAACAGTAAGCACCGAGGATTTTTCACCATGCTTAATATTCTTAATTTTTCCTATTTCTTCTATTATACCGGTAAACATTATATTCCCCCTTTCTTAATAAAATTTACTTTTAATTATATAAATACATTTCTGTATTGTCAGTTTTTATCAACATAAGCGGTTATACAAATATCTCCATCTACCATTTGTGTTGAAACATTATTTAACTTTACACTGTCTGCAATTTTACTAAATCCATTTCCCTCAACCGAGGTTTTTGCACTTACACCGCCAAATATTTTTGGTGCAACATAGTAAATAACCTTGTCAACAATTTTTTGCTTAAAAGCACTAAATGCCAACGTGCCCCCGCCTTCAAGCAAAATGCTGTCAATACTCATTTCGCCCAGCTTTGTCATTAAACTGTCCAGGTCAACTCTGCCGTCTTTTTCTTTTATTGTCAATACCTGAACGCCCATTTTAGTAAGCATACCTGCCTTAATGCTGGTGTCACTTTGCAGTGTTGCAACTATTGTTTTATATTTATCAGCAGTTTGAACCAAATTGCATTCAACAGGAATTTTAAGCGACGAATCAACTACAATTCTTACAGGAGAAGTACAGCCCTCTGTTCGGCAATTTAGCATAGGGTTATCGGTAAGCACCGTATTTACCCCCACCATAATTCCGCTTAGGTAATGCCGCAACATATGTACCTGATTGCGAGAGCTTTGGTTTGTTATCCATTTACTTTCGCCGCTGACAGTAGCTGTTTTGCCGTCAAGTGTAGTTGCAGACTTGTAAACAACAAAAGGTTTTTTAGTTATAATATATTTCATAAAAATTTCATTCAGCTTAATGCTTTTATCTGCAAGCAAGCCATAGCTTACATTAATGCCGGAATTTTTTATTTTTTGTATACCTCTGCCGCTGACAAGAGGGTTTGGATCAGTTGCACCAACAACCACTCGTGCTATTTTCTTCTCTATAATTTTGTCGGCACACGGGGGTGTTTTACCTGTATGGCTGCAAGGTTCAAGGGTAACATACATTGTTGCCCCGGTAACATCTTCTGTGGCATTGTTAAAAGCATTAACCTCAGCATGTGCTTCACCGCATTTTTTGTGGTAACCCTCACCTATAATTTTGCCGTTTTTAACAATTACAGCACCTACCATTGGGTTAGGTGAGGTAAATCCCCTTGCCTTTTGTGCCAGCTGCAAAGCACGCTCCATATACATATAATCTTCTTTTGAAAACTCCGACATAAAACCACCTACAAAAAAACCACAATACCTTTTGGGGCATTGTGGCAAAATACAAAATTTACTTGCTGCAACAAAACATTGCATAAGCCTAAAAAGCTTACACAATAATATAATTTACAGCTTTTGCTTCTCTCATCCGGACTTTACCGTCGGCTTTGGAATTACACCAAATCAGCTTAACGCTCGTGGGCTTTACCACCGGTGGGGAATTTCACCCCGCCCCGAAACAAATAATTATTTACTTGTCTGTACCTATTATATCACCACTATTTCAAATGTCAACATCAAATTATTAGTTTAAACTAACTAAAATTATTTTATCATAAATAATTTTATTACTGTTCGTCAAGTGTAAGTTTATAGGCAGGAAACATCTCATTCATAAACACTTTAACCTCAGGCAAATCTATTAGCTCAATAGCCTGTACAGTTGACTGGTGTGCCTTGGTAAACTCCTTGTTTCCCATAGTAAGCTCTTCAGTACACTTTATAAGTGCCGATATTTTATCAGCAGCCTTTATATATTTCCACAACACAGCTTCACTTTTTTGTCCACACAATATACTTTCATACTCTTGTGCAATATCCTGTGGAAGCATTTTAATAAGACTTAACTGTGCCTGCTCTTCTATTTCTTTATAAGCTGTTTTAATTTTGTCGTTATTGTATTTAACAGGCGTAGGCAAATCTCCTGTTATAATTTCGCTTGCATCGTGGTACATTGCAAGCACAGCTAAACGCTCGGGGTTTATGCTGCCGTTAAAGCGTTTATTATTAATAACACCCAGTGCATGGGCAATTATAGCAACTTCAAGAGAATGCTCACTTAGATTTTCCTGCCTTGTATTGTTCATTAAGCCCCAGCGATTAATATATTTTATTCGTGAAATCATTGCAAAAAAGCTATACATTATGTAAATACCTACCCAATAATAATTTTATTTGCATTATACTCTACTAATGTATAACTTGCAACAGTTACAAAAATTGTAAATTTATTTTGACTAAAGAAAATGCTAGTGCAATTTATAGTCATATATGTTAAAATAAAGTAGTATTTGTTTATTTACAAGCTATAGTGTATATCTAAGATTATGTATGTTATCTAATTATTTATATTCACAATATAATTGCAGTTTAAAGCACTAATTTTTACAACACAATCAATTTGATTTACATATACTCATAAAAACAAACAGCGAGGTAAGAAATGACTTATTCAAATATAAAATGCGGCAGATTACAACCTAAAATTAAGCGGTCACATTATGGTTTAAAGGCTTTTTTGTTAGGCATTTTAACAGCTACGGCAATATTTTTACCGTTTATAATTTATGACAACGGTTTGTTTCTGTATTATGGTGACTTTAATGTACAGCAAATATCTTTTTATCAGCTTGTTCACGACACTATAAGAAGCGGAAATATTGGTTGGAGTCACCACACTGACTTGGGCGCAAACATAATAGGCTCTTATGCCTTTTATTTAATAGGCAGTCCGTTTTTTTGGTTTACTATTCCTTTTCCAAGTGAGGCTGTGCCATACCTTATGGGTCCTTTACTTATATTAAAAACCGGTTGTATGACCTTTACAGCTTATATTTATTTACGAAGATATACCTATAACAAAAACTACGCAATACTTGGCGGTTTACTTTACTCCTTTTCTGGTTTTACTTGCTTTAATATTTTTTTCAACCATTTTCACGAGGCTATGATAGTACTGCCGCTTCTTTTAGCAGCAGTTGATGAGCTATTTGAAAACAACAGGCGTGGTGTTGTTGCATTGGCTGTATGTGCAAGCTGTATAATAAACTACTACTTTTTTGTTGGACAAGTAGTATTTGTTATAATTTACTGGTTTGTAAAAATATTATCTAAAGGATATAAGTTTAAAATTAAAAACTTTTTATGTTTATTATTTGAAGCTGTATTAGGTTTGCTTGCAAGTGCTGTAATAGCATTACCTGCCATACTTTGTATTTTAGAAAACAACCGAATAAGCCAGTATTTAAATGGTTGGGACGCTTTGGTTTACAACAGCCCTCAACGATATTTGAATATAATTACAGCCTATTTGTTTCCTCCTGAAATTCCGGCTTTTCCAACCTTTACGCCTGACTCGAACACAAAATGGGGGTCGCTGTCCGGTTGGCTGCCTGTATTCAGCATAACAGGCGTAATAGCTTTTATGTCACGCAAAAACAAACACTGGCTTAAAAAGCTTATACCGTTATTAATAATAATTGCTTTTGTTCCAATATTAAACAGCTCTTTTCAGATTTTCAATTCTCAATATTATGCACGCTGGATGTATATGTTGGTGCTAATGTTATGTCTTGCTACCGTAATTGCACTTGAGGACACGCAAATTAAATGGGCTCCTGCTTTTGGAACAACAATAGCAATTACGGTTTTGCTCACTTTGGCAATTGGATTTATGCCAACTGTTACTGAAAATATTAATGGTGAAAAAAATATTTCTTATGGTTTAATGGATAACACGGCAGAATTTTGGGTGCACTGCATAATTGCAATAATTTCACTTATAATCTTATCTATTATAATAATAATGACAATAAAAAAGAAAAAGGTACTGCCTGTTGTCAGCATTATTTTAGTATGTATTGTGTCAGCAGGATATTCATTATATATTATAGCTTTGGGTAAAAGCCACGGATATGACTCAAAAAACTATATGCAAGCCCTGGTTATTAACCACAAGAACGATTTTGATATACCAAACACAGATAATGTACGTACAGATTTTTACCAGATGATGGATAACTCTGCAATGTTTTGGCAAATTCCGACTATTCAAACATTTCACAGTATTGTGCCGGGATCTGTTATGGAGTTTTACAACAACATTGGAATAAATCGTGATGTTGCCTCAAGACCTGACACATCTGACTATGCATTGCGTTCCTTAACTTCTACACGATGGCTGATTGATTATGTTGACGATTCTGACGCATTTTGTGACAAAAACGGCGTTACTGCTATGCCGGGCTGGAAATATTACGACCGTCAAAGTAACTTTGAAATATGGGAAAACGAAAATTATATTCCTATGGGATTTTGTTATAACAGCTATATAACAGACGAAGAGTATGAAAAATGCAACGATAACGAAAAAACAAGGCTTATGCTTAAAGCAATGGTATTGACAAAAGAACAAATTGAAAAATACAGCTTTACACAAATTAAACAAACAAATACCAAGAATTTTTCATACACTAAAGATGAATTTTATAAAGACTGTAAAAACCGCAAAAAACAGTCCTGCAAAAGCTTTGAATATACCAACAGCGGATTTACTGCCGAAATTGACCGTAAAAATATAAACGGAAATACGCTTGTATTTTTCAGTGTACCATACGAAGCGGGTTGGTCAGCACAGGTTAACGGAAAAGATGTTGAAATAGAAAAGGTAAATGTTGGCTTTATGGCGGTAGAAGTACCTGACAATAGGGTAAGTAAAATAACATTTACTTACAAAACACCGGGGCTAAAGGCAGGCATAATAATAAGTGCAGGTGCAATTGTTATATTTATTGCATATATGGTACTTATAACCAAATTTGGCAAAAAACCTTTAAAAACACGCAGAAAATTCAGAATTGTAAACAAACAGCTTACTCTTACACAAAGAGCAAAGCAAAAAGAATTGCAGCACCGTATAAAAGCCGACACAACAGACAAAAATACTGAAATTACTTAAAACAATACGGAGTAATTAATAATACAAAAAATAAATATAATTTCAGTAAGAAATATTAATTCCATTTATCTACCGTAATAAAAACAAATAACCACTTTAATTATTTTACACTATATGGCAAACTTTTTATAAAAATATAAAATATAACTTAAAATAAATTCCTAATAAGACTATATAAAAATAATCTCGTAATCTAAATAAAATAATTGTGAGATAAAGTATTGGAGGAGCATTATGGCATTTGGTAATAAAATACTTAAGTATAAAGACGATATATTAAAAGATTTAGCAAATGTAGTTGCCATTGATTCGGTTTCGGCTTACGGCTGTGAAAAACCTCAAAAGGCCCTTGAATATATGCTTAACCGTGGAAAAGAAATGGGTCTTGTTACAAAAAATGTTGACAACATTGCAGGTCACATTGAATACGGCAGCGGAACAAAGCTATGCGGTGTTCTTACCCACCTTGATGTTGTACCTGCAGGCGAGGGCTGGAGTGTACCTGCATTTGCACTTACAAGAAAAGACAGAAGAATTTACGGCAGAGGAGTAGCTGACGACAAAGGCTCGGCTGTAATTGCCATGTACTGTCTTAAGGCATTAAAAGACAACAATATTACTGCTAACAGCACCATAAGGCTTATTTTAGGTACTAACGAAGAAACCGGTATGACCGATGTTCAGCATTATTTTTCTAAAGAACCACTGCCTGAAATAGGCTTTACACCTGACTCTGACTATGGTATTTGCCAATGTGAAAAGGGCATTTTGCAATTTACCATAACAGGAAAAAATAACAGCCAAATACTTATAAGTGCAATTGGAGGCGGTGCCGTAAACGCCGTACCTGACAGAACTGAATTTTCGATAAATACAAACCTGAAAATTCCCGAAAATTCTAACGGAAGCTTTTCTGTTACCAATAATGGTACTGAAACAACGGTTATTTCAAAAGGAATTGCTTCACACGCAATGGAACCGCAAAATGGATTTAACAGTATAACCCATGCAATAACCATGCTATGTTCAGTGCTTGGAGAAAAACAGCTTGGCAATTTGCCTGATTTTATTAACAAGTATGTTGGAACCACAACAGACGGCAGCTTGCTTGGAATAAACCAAAGTGACAAACAATCGGGCTGCTTGACACTTAATGTTGGTGCTATTAATATAAATAAAAATTCTGCCACTGCAAAAATAGATATTCGTTATCCTGTAAGTGCAAACTATGAAAATATTGTAAACACTATTACCAATGCAGCAACCGGTATGAATTTAGAAATGCATATTAACAGCCATCTTTCCCCCTTAAATGTACCTGAAAACAGCAAAGTTATTTCTATACTACAGCAGGCTTATAGTTCAATAACAGGTCAAATGCCTAACTTATATTCAACAGGCGGCGGTACCTATGCACGTTCACTGGGAAATAAAGGTGTAGCCTTTGGCCCTGTTTTTGCTAATGATTATTCAAATATGCATAAGCCTGACGAATCTTTAAACGAAGAAAACTTTTTCCTACATGCTCAAATATGTCTTGAAGCAATGTATAGAATGTTTATGGAACAATAAATTAATATTATAGGACGTGATTACCATGAGTGCAGAAGCAACTCTTAAAAAACAGGCAAAAACAATACTTTCGAAAAACAACTGGATAAAATCTATAGTTGGTTTCTTATGCGTATTGTCTGTATTAAGCTTATTTTTTATTATTTTAAATATAGCTTCAGTTTTTATTTCTAAAGATATTATGACAAACCCAATAGAACTTGCCATAAATATTGGTTTTTCAATATTAGGGTTAATTATATTTATGCTGCTTTCACCTGTTTATACAGGATATATTAAATTTATATCTAATTGCAGAAATTCGGAAACAGGCAATATTCAAGACATTTTTTATTACTTTCAAAAAAACAAATATTTTGACACTGTCCAACTAAATCTGCTTTTAGCAGTAAAGAAAATTTCTTTTTTAATTTTATTTTTTCTGCCTGCTGCGGTTGTTTTATTATGTGCAGAATTTATGCCTAATTTTAAAACAGCATTTCAAATTTGTGCTGTTTGGCTTATTTTAGGAGGTCTTGTGGCATACTGTCTTGTGTCAAGATTATACATTTTAACAGAATACCTTTATGTTTCTGATTTCAATTACCATAAAGAAAGAGAAATTACAAAGGCATCTGTATATATTGTTAAGAAAAATTACAGTAAAATAATAAGTCTGTATGTTTCCTTTATTTTATGGGGTGCACTATGCTTTTTTGCAATTCCTGTCGTGTTTGTTTATCCGTATTTTAAACACACCTCTATTTTAAGTTATTCATATATTTATGACCTTGAAAACAATAATCCTCAATCACCATATTATCATTCAAACTATCCTATAAAAAACAATAACCCTGCTGACAGCGGTAATTTAGCAAACAACGAGTACAACTCTAAAGAAAATATTACAGACGATAACAGTAAAATTACTGAAAACAACGATGAATCACTAAAAGCATCAGAAGAAAATATTGACGCTGATGATGACACAGTTGAAGAAATTTCAGAAATTTATAATCAATTTTCACAAATAAATGACAGTAACAGTTGTACAATTAATAAAAATTTTGAACATAATGAACAAACAAGTGAAAATAACTTTATTCCTGTCGAAAATAGTGATATAATAGAGAAATATAATGGGTAGTAGGCTGTTTTTATTATTTACTTCTAAGGCATATTTAAACAGCTGTTAAGGTGGATAAACTATGTTAGTAACTGTATGTGTCATTGCTTATAACGAAGAAAGCTTTCTTCCGGGACTGTTTAAAAGTATTAACAATCAAACCTACGACCATAAAAAAATTGAGGTTGTATTGGTTGACAACGGCTCTGTTGACAGCTCTAAAAGCCTAATGGACAGCTTTGCTGATAACAACAGCTTTTTTAGTGTAAAGGTTATTTCAAGGCAGCGTGGTAATCAAGCTGCCGGTTGGAACACTGCTTTGCTTAACACTACAGGCAACATAATAATAAAAATAGACGCTCATGCAAAAATACCCGATAATTTTATACAGGCTAATGTTGATGCAATGTTAGACGGTGAATTTGTATGCGGAGGCGGCAGACCAAACATTCCTGTTAAAGAAAGTCCGTGGGACAACGTTTTGCTGGCAGCTGAAGAATGTATGTTTGGCGGCAGCTTTGCAAAATATCGTAATCCGCAAGCAAAAAGAGAATATATAAACAGCATTTTTAACGGGGCATACCGTAGAGAGGTTTTTGCTAAAGTCGGCGGCTTTAACGAAGCACTTGGTCGTACTGAAGACAACGAATTTCATTACAGAATTACCAAAGCAGGCTATAAAATATGCTGTGACCCTAACATTATTTCGTATCAATACATTAGAAGCAGTTTACCTAAAATGGTAAAACAAAAATTCAGCAACGGTTACTGGATTGGTCTTACTGCCAAAACATGTCCCAAATGTCTTTCACTGTTTCACTTTGTGCCATTTGTATTTATTATGGCACTTCTTGTGTGCGGCATTTTTTCGGCATGTGGACTTTCACTTCCTATACTCATACTTTTGGCAATGTATTTATTATTTGATGCTTTTATAACCTTTAATGCATTTAAAAGCAAAAAAAGATGCATACTCTTTTTATGTCTGCCTGTTATCTTCCCTATACTCCATATATCTTATGGAATAGGAACCTTGGCAGGATTAATACACCCATCCATTAGAAAAGATAATCTTAATAAAGCTAAAAGAAAAATTAGAGAAGTAAAAAAATATTACTTAGAATTTTAGCGCATATTTATTTTTATATACTCGGTGCGTAAAATTATTTGTACTAATCGCAGTTTGAATATTATAAAAGTTTTTAGGCAATTTTATGTTGTACAAGACCGAAGATGCCCACTTTCCGGCATAAGTCGAGTGGGATGACGCTATATAGCGCAAATATGTATGCCTTAAAACCTTCATTCTTTAAATTAAGATTAGTATTACATAGCAACTTAGAAAATAACGAAAGTTTATATAATCAAGGAGTGTAGCAATTAATGGAAATTGTTGAGTTTACTGACCAACAGCTAAGAGAGCTACAATTAAAAGAACTGGAAACACTTGTGTATTTTAAAGAATTTTGTGACAAGCACAACCTGCTGTTTTATTTTTGCGGAGGCTGCTGCATTGGTTCGTTAAGAAACAAAGGTTTTATTCCTTGGGATGATGACATTGATGTTTTTATGCCACGGAGTGATTATGAAAAATTACCCAAGCTATGGGAAAAATATTCTGAAAACAAGCGTTTTCTTTGCCTTAAAACTGACGATAATATTTTTACCGGAAATATTTTTACAACAATTGTTGATACAAGCGGAACATGCGTAAAGGCTAATCAAGCACATCTTGATATACCACATGGATTGGTTATGGATGTTTTTCCTCTGGACGGATGCCCCGAAGGCTTTAAACGAACAACACAAAAACTATGGGCAATGATATATTCATTATTTCTGGCACAAGTAGTACCTGAAAACCACGGCGGAATTTTAGCATTGGGAAGTAAAATTTTACTTGGTATTTTCAGAGGGAAAAAAATACGCAGCAAAATATGGCACACTGCACAAAAGCATATGAGCAAATATCCTATAAGCCAATGCAACAAAATTACCGAGCTTTGTGCCGGACCGCATTACATGCAATGTGAATATCCTAGAACAGCCTTTGAATGTGCTGTTTACAGAGAGTTTGAAGGAATGCAAATGCCCATTCCGGCTGGATATGACACATATCTAAAAATTGCCTTTGGCAATTATATGGAAATTCCGCCTAAGGAAAAACAAAAACCGCATCACGATGTTGTATATTGCGATATTCATAAAAGCTGTTATGATTTTAAAAATCCTTATATAGATATAAATGATTAATGAGGGGGTAATAATATATGATATATGGAGCTATTCTTGCAGGTGGCAGCGGCACCAGAATGCACGTTTCTTCTATGCCAAAACAATTTTTACCGTTAAGAGGTAAGCCAATTATTATTCACACTCTTGAAAAAATGCTGGCTTGCAGTAAATTTCACGCAGTTTATTTAGGCGTTCACCCTAGCTGGATGTCTTATATGTATGATCTTCTTGACAAATATAATATTGAAACTGACAGGGTAAGACTTGCCCAGGGCGGTGACACCCGTAACGGCACAATATTTAAAATAATTGATGAAATAAAGCGTGACTATGGCGAGAACGACGATGATATTATTGTAACACATGACGCTGTTCGACCGTTTGTTACCCTTAGAATTATTGAAGAAAATATACAGGCGGCAGAAACTTACGGTGCCTGCGACACTGTTGTGTGTGCAACCGACACCATTGTAAGGTCTGAAAACGGCGAGGAAATTTCAGAAATTCCTAACCGTGAATTTATGTATCAAGGGCAAACTCCACAATCATTTAGAATTAAATTACTAAAAGAATTGTATTCACAGCTTACACTTGAAGAAAAGAAAACCCTGACCGACGCATGTAAAATTTGTGTTATAAAAGATGTTCCCGTTAAGCTTATTAAAGGCGAAACACTAAATATGAAAATTACTACTGTAAATGATTACGAAATAGCTGAGGTCATTGCCGGAGGTATTAAACTTGATTAATTATATTTATCAGCTTATAAACCCTCAGTTTATCTCAATAAAGCTAAGCGATGTTAATACAGAAGGAAAGGTTTTGGTAAGACCTAAATATATGGCTATTTGCCATGCCGACCAAAGGTATTATCGCGGTCAGCGTGATATGAAGATACTGACACAAAAGTTACCCATGGCTCTTATTCACGAGTGCTGCGGTGAAGTACTTGATGACAAAACAGGTACCTATAAGCCCGGTCAGCAGGTTGTTATGATTCCTAACACTCCTAGTCGCAAGTTAAATTATATTTATGAAAATTACGACGAAAAATCAAAATTTCTGTCAAGCTCAGGTGACGGATTTATGAGAGAATTTGTTGATCTTTCTCCTGACAGAGTTGTTCCTTGCGATGGAATCCCGGCTAATATTGCCTGCATTACAGAATTTTATAGTGTTGCATTGCACGCTGTTGAACGCATGCTTAACTTTGCACACAGTCACCGTGACGAAATTGCAATCTTAGGCGACGGGCCTCTTGCCTATGTTGTGGCAAGTTCTATACGTGAGCGTATTCCAAACGCACGTATTACAGTAATTGGCAGGCGTTCACGAAAACTGGCACGATTTTCTTTTGTTGACAGAACATATGTAGCATATGATCTTCCAAACGATTATACCTGTGACCATGCCTTTGAGTGTGCAGGCGGTGAAGGCAGCTATGACGCAATAAACGACATTATTAAACATATACGTCCACAAGGTACAATTTTATTAATGGGAGTAAGTGAAAACCAGATTCCCATAGATACCAGAACAATACTTGAAAAAGGATTGACAGTAGTGGGCAGCAGTCGCTCTGGAAAAAAGAATTTTGAAGATGCTGTTGCACTTATGCAAACTCAACGCATAAGACGCAGACTGGGCAGTATTATTTACGAAGACGCACCTGTAAATGATATTGATGACATTCACAGGGTTTTTGCTACTGACCAAGACACACCTTTTAAAACAGTATTTCAGTGGAATCTTTAACTAAATATGAATTTTTATTACTATGACTATTATTACAAAATAAAATTATTCACAAATATTGTCAGGTTTTATTAATTTATGTACACATTGACAGAATATATGAATTTCTTTTTAAAAATTAAAATTTCTGTTTTCTTTTTTCAATTTTACTGATATAATTCAAAATGTATTATTTATTAAATTTTACTTAATTTTCACATACATGGGAGGAGTTCTTGTTTTGTCCCCAAAAAAATCACCTATGAATAAAGGAAAAAGACAAGCAAATAAAACGAACAACAAAAAAGTTAATAATAAACGTCCTGTATGGAAAACTGTTTTACTATGTATTTTATGCGTAATACTTCTTGTTTCAGGCTGTGGGATGATTTATTTTTACAATATAATTGGTTCTATTAATTATAAGCCAATTAACAATAATAGCAGCAAGGTTGAAACACCATCATCATTAACGGGTAACGGAAACGCCTCACTTGATTTATTTGATGGAACTCTGTTAAATGACCCTATGATTTTAAATATTATGGTTTACGGCGAAGACTCTGGCTCAGACAGTGCTAATCCTTACGGCAGAAGTGATACTATGATTATGGTATCTATAGACAACCGCCATAAGCAAATAAAAATGACTTCATTCATGCGTGATATGTTGGTTAACATACCTTATACAGATGACGCCGGCAATGCACACGGACTAGACAAATTAAATGCAGCATACTCTTTGGGTGGTGCTTCACTTTCAGTTAAAACCATTGAAGAAAATTTTGGTGTTGACATTGACAGATATGCTATAGTAAATTTTGACAGCTTTAAAAGTATAATTGACGCCTTAGGCGGCATAGACATCAACCTTACACAGGACGAAATTGACTATATCAATTGGCAGACATATCTTAATAATCAATCTGAAGAAAGATATGAAATTAAAGACGAGCCGGGGCTTGTGCATTTAAACGGCAGACAAGCATTGTGGTATGCACGTGACAGGGGTTACGAAGAGGCCGAACATCCTGAATTTGTAGTATCAGGTGATGATTTTGACAGAACTTCTCGCCAAAGAAATCTTATGAAAACACTTATGAAAGAATTTAAGTCAGCAGGCTTAACAGATATAGTAAAAATTGTTAGTGAAATTGGTCCTATGATTACTACCAATTTGAAAAAGGACGAAATTACAACATTAGTTGCAAATTCATTAACCTATCTTTCGTACAATGTTGAAGAGTTCAGCTTGCCAACAGGCGACTGCTATAAATATAGCTGGTACAACCAGCAGTCTGTACTTGAAATTACCGATATGCAAACAATGCGAACACATCTTGCCAAATTTGTTTTTGGAGCAGATTCAGTAATTGAAAATAATACCGAGCTTGCAACAGATGTTCCTACTGAAGATTTAGGTGATACAACACAATATTCTGACTCTCCGCCTGATAACACATATTAGATATTGTCATCAGATATAATTAAATATTGGCTCTTTTATCCCGCAGTTAAAGCTGCGGGATTTTTTGCTTATGAAGAAATCTTTTTTAAAGGCAAAAAAATTATTGGATTAATTTATCCATTCAAATTGAAAATTATTGTAAGAAAAATAATATAAAACATATAAACTATTTTTACCACGATGAATTGCTAAAAGCAAAATTAAACAGTAAAAAAGCATAACTAATAATTATCCTGCACTTAAACTGTGTAATTTTTGCTTGCTATTGT
>CABRLN010000038.1 GCA_902471875.1 uncultured Clostridium sp. | reverse complement strand
CGAAAGGTGTAATGATACAATTTTTTAGAGAGTTTGATCCCATCTTTAAAAATAGTTAACTTTTTTATTCCAGTTTGACAGCTTTTCTATTTTATCTCCTTTCTTTTTATTTGTCAACAGGATTATTGATAAAACTATTTATTTTGTGCATACAATATAATAAATACATTTTTGTTAAAAATGTTAATAGCGTTTTTAACAAATTAGTTATATAATAATTATTAACAGACAATAATCAAATGTATAATGGAGTGAAGTAACATGGGATGTAATTCAGTAATTACAATTAGCAGAGAATTTGGCAGTGGCGGACGTGAAATAGGAATGGAACTTGCAAAAACTCTTGGCATTGATTTTTATGATAAAGAACTTATTTCACTTGCGGCAAAAGAAAGTGGCATTGACCCTATGCTTTTTGAGCGTATTGATGAACATGCGGCTAACAGCTTGTTGTATAGCCTTTCAATGGGTATGTTTAATTTTGGTCAAACCGGGTTTTCACCAAGAGATCAAATTTCTGTGAATGATCAACTCTATTTGCTGCAACATAAAATCATTAAAAAGCTTGCTAAAAAACCTTGCGTAATTGTCGGCAGATGTGCAGACTATATTCTGAAGGATTTGAAAAACTGTATTAATATTTTCATACATGCTGATATTGAATACCGTATGGGTAGAGCTAAGCGTATTCATGATATTCCTGAAAATAAAGTTGAGGCTGTTGTTAGAAAAACGGACAAAACCCGCGCTAATTACTATCAATTTTACACGGAGCACAAATGGGGATTAGCAAGCAACTATCATTTATGCATTAACAGCGGAAAACTTTCTTTAGAACAAACGGTTAATGTTCTTGTGAATTATGTAAATATCTTCGAAAATAATTGATTTAAATTTCTTTTCATTTTGATTTGTACGTATAACTATATAAAAAATAAAATCACCGCTTAAGAATTAATAAGCGGTGATTTTATTTTGCCCCTAAAACGGTACGAGGGCTGTCAATAGCAGTTTATGAAAAATAGTTATTAATTATTCAATATACTACAAATTATTTATCAATTTTAATCAGATAGATAATTTGTACACATATTAAGCATTTTCTCTTATCATTATTAAATAAAAATATTTTTCCTTACATTATTCACTGATATTCAAATAAGTTTCAGGGTTCACATATCTTCCGTCCTTTTTTATTTCCAGATGAATGTGTTCTTTTACATTTTGTTCGCAAGGCACACCACTGGCTGTACCAAGCTTATCTCCCGTGTTTAGTGTTGTACCTGCTGAAATACCTTCGCTTACCTTTACTCCATAGTAAACTGCCGTAAATCCGCTGTTATATTCAAGTTCTACACCATCACCATAAAGATTGTCAGTAAACACCGAAGTTACTGTTCCGTTTGAAATTGAGTAAACCTCTTTTCCTTTTTCTACTGCATAATCAGCCCCTTTATGCACACGCCAATCTTTAAGTGTTTCAAAATAAATTAGCTTATCTCCCGAATATCCCAATGTTACTTCTTTACCGTCGCCTACAGGACTAACCTTTTTAGTGTCTTCTTTCGGCTGTGTAGATTCAGCTGATGAAGGTTGTGTTGAAGATGTAGTGTCTTCTTCTGTTTGTGATTCGGTTTCTTTTTCAGTTGTTTTTTCAACACCATCTACCTTAGCTTCTGCCTGCTTGTTCTTTGGCTCACTTGATGTTATTGCAAGGTCAGGTTTTTTACTGTCATTCATATAATTTGAAACATCAGCATATGTGTACCAGCCTGCAACACCAATAGCGCATAAGCAAAGTGCAAAAACAACATAAAAGCTTTTTGTGTACTTTTTCTTTTTTACTTCTACTTCTACTTCTTCCTCATCAATGTTAGTTCCATAGTTATATTCCATGTCTTTATCCTTGTCATTCATTGACTATACCTCCGTTTTAAGTATTTATGCCAATATAAAATAAACTAAAAAATATATTATACATTTATTTTATATTAGCATTACGTTTTCACGGTTAGTATTGGCAATAATGAAAAGAATATACAAAAGCCTATGCCAAGAAAATAGCATAGGCAAAAATTAAATTAATGTTCCAAGCTGACCTTTATCGAAATAAAACAGCATTTGATTAACCATATGTATGTTATAGATTTTATTTTCAAGAAAATATCTGACAATTGTATCTTGTTTGTTATGTGTTAGGGAATATCCACTTTCTGCGCAAAACTGCTCTGCTGTATTAATTGACATTTGCAGTGCAACTGCCAACGCTAACACTACTTCTTTGTCAGGGATTTTATCTTCGTTAGATTTCAGCCTTTCAAATGCAGACTTTTCAATATTTGCACTACGATAGGTCTTGCCAAATTTTACACTGTATTTTTTTAAGACATTTTTAAGTATAGCGGGAAAATTAACAATATCTGCACTTTCACTTTTTATATTTTGTTCTTTATCGTTTAGCATTGTCTTACACTCTGCACCAATATAGTTAACTGCGCTATCAGTACAAACATCATATATAAAACTATTAGCATAAGTACTTACACTTTCAAAGCCTTGCAAACCATTGCCTGTATAATTTTTTGACAGATATGATTCCACACTGCTTATAAGCTTAACATCAGGTTTAAAAGACGATTTGTTATGCACAACAAGATAAATACTCATGTCATATTTACTAAGATATTCTGTAATTGCCTGAAGTGCAAGCCTTAAGGACATTTCTTTTGAGTAACCCTTTTTGCCCGTACCTAAAAGAGGAATTGCCAAGCTTTCAAACATTTTGCGTCTTGCCATATAAATTGCATTTTTATAACAGGTCAGCAAATATTCTTCTGCTTTGCTCTTTGAATCTGCAAATATTGGCGCCACAGCATGAATAACATATTTACAGGGCAACCCGTATGAATGGGTTGTAACACATTCGCATCCACCACAAAAGCCTATTCGTTCACATTCTTTAATAAGATTTTTAGGTTCTTTAACAGCATTATAAAATTCAGTGCTCATTCCGCCTGTCGGCTTTAAGCTGACATCAGCAGAAATCACAATACATTCTGTATCCATTTTTGTTATATCATTTTCAACTATAAATAACGGCATTCTATCACCTATATTTCATTAAAACAATTTCTGTTTAAATTTAACCATGTTTTAATCATGTTCGTTTTGGTACTTTAAAAATTCTGGAGTTTTTGACCAGTATTTTATACCCCAATTTTCAAAATTCCACTGCTCCATATAATTATTGCATTCAAAGTCAATATAATAAAGTATTTCGTTTTGAACAACAAAGTTTGTCGGAAAATAGTCAATATTGGTATTAGCATTGTAAAGCAAGCTGCACATATTACGCATTTGCACAAAATAGTCGTCTTTAACGGCATCTTCGCACACTAATTGAAAAATTGTTTTGCCATCAATATATTCCTTTACTATAATTTCTTTTTCAATATCAACATCAAGCATATTTGGCATAGTTATGCCGATATTTTTTAATTTTTTATAATCATTAATTTCTGATTCTATTTTATTTCCAAACTCATAATAATTACAAGGTTCGTGGTGTATTTGCTTTACAACAAATGGCTTATTACTATATTCTGTCAAATACGAGTAACCACCCTTACCCTTACCAAGTAGCTTTATTATTTTATACTCTTTGTCGTTTACACATAATTTAGTTGGACACATAAAATCACCCCATAAAAATTATTCAATTATATTTTACCATTACTTTTATATTATTTCAATGTACTGAAAAATTCTATATTAGAACTAAAAAGCACCCATACCTTTTACGGTACAGGTGCATAAAATTTATTAATTTAATTTTTAATGCCAATATCAAATCTGCTCCATAACACTATTAACATCATGCTTTACACGGTCCTGCTCTTCTGCACGCTTCGCATTGTTAAAACGCTCTGTTGTGCCTACAAGATAACCTGTAATTCTGCGGATACGCTCAAAGTGAACAGGCTCAAATGTATAATCTATATCTACATATTCACCGTCAACCTTAATATCCATAGCCTTAATTTTTTTTCCATGGTATTTTTCTTTACCGTGTGCAATATAAGCATCTATTTCCTGTTGTGGCAGAGTACCGCCTGTTACATTTACATTTATATCCGTCATAATAAATCCTCCCTATATTTTGGTTTCTTAGCAAATTATAACACAACATATTGTGGTTGTCAATAAAAATAGAAATGATTATCATATTATTAGGAAAACTTTATTAAAACTATATACAATAACAGCGTGAATATAAATTTAAAGTTTCTCGGTAAAAATGTTATACGATAAAGAACGGTTTTTATACCTATTGTCATCAGTTACCTCTTTTATAACTTCAATAAAAGGCGGCAATGTTATTTGTTGGTCTTCGCTGCTCATTTCAAGCTCCAGTATAGCCCTGTCATCCCAAAATGGATAAATATCAAGCTCAAACAGCTGGTTGCTAAACATAAAGCAATGTCGCACCTTTTTTATGGGTACACTGTCAGGATCTGCATCAAATAAAAGATCTTTCCAGGTTTGTTCAGAAATATCGTCCTCTATTTCTATTCTGGTTACACTGGTAATGCTCTTTTTATATGTCTTTTTATAAGATGTTTTACCGTTAAGTGTGCTTTTTCTTATACGCACTCCTTCATTTTCACCCTGATTTTTTAAATATGCCTGCTCCATTTCTATACGCATATACAACGGCTGTTGCTCAAGAACAGCAATATCCGGCATTTTTATAAGAAATTTTCTTTCTATCTCCAGTGGCATTTTATTAGTCATAATACTCTCTCCTCACAATACCATTATATTTGTACACAGCATGTACAAATATTTACATAAATACCCACTGCTACTTAGAATATGCAGTGGGCAATTTGTATGTTACTTAAAAAAACAAATTCAGTTTTTCAGTATTAACACAAATTTACCTCTGAATAAATTTGCTCATTAAAGTAAAACCGTTTTCGTTATATATACCTGTAGCTTCGGCTGACTTTTCGTCAAACACCTGCACACCGCTGTTTACCATTTTATTGCTTGTGTAAACCATATATGGCACAGGTTTATTGGTATGTGTTTTTATTGCAAGAGGTGTAGGGTGGTCAGGACAAATAAGAATTTTATAGTCACTGCCGCTGTTATTAAAATACTCAACAAGCGGTGCAAGAATTTTGCTGTCAATTAGTTCAATAGCCTTAACTTTATTTTCAATTTCACCACGGTGACCACACTCGTCAGGCGCCTCAACATGTATATAGACAAAATCCTGTCCGCGGTCAAATTCGTTAATTGCCGCTTGCAGCTTACCCTCAAAGTTAGTGTCAATATAGCCTGTAGCACCGTCAACATCAGGTGTTGACATTTTAGCACAAATACCTATGCCCTTAAGCAAATCAACAGCAGAAATAACTGAACCTTTTACATTGTATTTACTTTCAAAGCTGTCAAGTCTTGGCTTCATACCTTCACCCCACAGCCAAATTGAATTGGCAGGTCTTTTTCCGCGCTTAATTCTTTCCAAATTTACAGGATGTTCCTTTAAAATATCATAGCTTTTTACCATAAGATTATATAAACCGTCAACTGCGTCCCCATTAGGAATATACTCTTTAATAAGCTTACCTGTAATATCATGCGGAGGTGTAAGAACACCAGGGTGCGGATTACCATTTGACCATACAAGACAATGGCGATAGCTTACACCGGGATAAAATTTAAAGGTTTCATTTCCCAACTTTTCCTGAACATATTCAACTAATACCCTTGCCTCAGCTGTTGAAATGTCGTCAGCACAATAATCAAGTATTGTTTTGTCGCTGTATTCAGCCTCATCAGAAAGTGTTACAAGGTTACAACGCAAGGTAACGTCGGTATCTTTAAGATCAATACCTATGCTGGCAGCCTCAAGAGGAGAACGTCCTGTATAATACCTTGCAGGCTCGTAACCCATAACAGAAAGGTTAGCTACATCACTGCCCGGCTTTAAACCCTCGGCTACGGTTTTTATCAAGCCAACCTCACTATTTTTAGCAAGCTTGTTCATACAAGGCTTGTTAGCAACTGTCATAGGAGTTTGATTATTAAGCTGAGGTACAGGAGTATCTGCCATACCGTCACACAGCACCACTGCATATTTCATTTTTATCACCCTTTATATCAATATTTGTCATAATTATTCAAAGAATATTATATACCCAAAAACCACAATATTCAACCCTAATAAGAAGATGCTTAAAAAAGTAAAAAAATTTTATATAAAAGTGTTGACATTTTTTAAAAAACAGTTATAATAAGTATTGCTGTTGAGAAAACAGCAATGAAATAATTTACATTGCGGAATTGTGTAAGGGTAGCACAGCAGACTCTGACTCTGTATGTCTGGGTTCGAATCCTAGTTCCGCAGCCAAAGACCTTTAACGAAAGTTAAGGGTCTTTTATTTTTAAACTATCCCTTCACTTATGCAACGACCGTATATATATAATATAATACTAACAGATATTAGTATAAAATCTCTCTGATACAGTAAATTAATTCAGTATCAGAGAGATTTTTGTATTTCACTATCTTTAATTATTCAATAATTTTATAAAAAATGGCATTACTCAATAATGCAAACTGCGTGTGCGGCAATGCCTTGTCCGCTGCCTGTAAAGCCCAAGCTTTCCTCTGTTGTCGCTTTAACGCTTATCCTGTCCGCTTCTACCCCGCAGGCATTTGCAATAGTATTTCGCATTGGCTCAATATATGGTTTTAGCTTTGGCTGTTGGGCAATAACGGTACTGTCAATATTGCCAATAGTGTAGTTATTATCTTTTAAAACTCTGCAAACCTCCTGCAAAAGCTTAATGCTGTCTGCACCGCTGTACGCAGGGTCATTGTCCGGAAACAGTTTTCCAATATCTCCTAAAGCCGCCGCACCAAGCAAAGCATCCATAATTGCATGTGTCAAAACATCCGCATCAGAATGGCCCATTAAACCCTTTTCGTAAGGTATTTCAACACCGCCAATAATCAGCTTTCTGTTTTCTGTTAATTTATGTACATCATAACCATGACCAATTCTCATTTATAATTCACCTCTGTTGTTTAAAAAGCTTTCTGCCACTGCAATATCATCAGGTGTTGTCAGCTTTATGTTCATAGCACTGCCCTGTGTTACAAATACCTTTTCACCTAACGATTCTACAAGCTGACAATCGTCTGTATAATCTTTATTTTCTTTTTCTGCCTTCTCTATTGCCTTTTTATACATATCCATTTTAAATACCTGTGGTGTATAAATAGCAATAAGCCTGCTTCTGTCGGGAGTAGATAGTATAAAGCCGTTTTCATCAACCACCTTTATGGTATCTTTAACAAATACTCCCAACGCAGACGCCTTGTATTTTACTGCATTTTCTACCACAGCGTTAATATCTTTAGGTGTTACAAGAGGCCTTGCACCGTCGTGTACAGCAATATAATCGGCAGTACTGCTTGCAAGCAGCACCCCATTCTTTACAGACTGTTGTCTTGTACCGCCGCCTTCTGTAAAGGCTGTAGCCTTTGTAATATTATTTAGCTGTGCTAAATTTTTAATAGCTTCAATATCATTCTTACGGCAAACTACAATAATTTCGCTGATACTTTCCGCTTTCTGAAAAGCCCTTAACGTATGTATAATAACCTGAGTTCCGTTTAACTTAATAAGCTGTTTGCTTACAGGCTTACCCATTCTTGTAGATGAACCTGCCGCAACAATTACTGCTGTGGTTTTCATATTTTCTCCTTTATTCTGTAGCCTTTGCTGGCTTTGTTTCTTCTTCTGTAGTTTTTTTACAGTGGTTTTCAGGGTAAAATTCTTCTTCAACATCCTTTAGTATTGTAAGAGCTGTTGGCTGTAATGTAGTATCATTAACATTTGATAAACCTATAATCTTAATATCATCAACCCTTGTGAAAATATCAACTGCATAAAAAAGCTCTGTATTGCCTGTATGGTAAACATAATCTTCGTTTACAAACCATCCAAAACCATAGTTAAATCCGTCTGAACCTGCGTGGGTTGCTTTGTTAAACATATCGCTGTTAAGAACATTACCTTTAGTATAAGCATTAACCCACCTTAGCATATCAGTAGTAGTTGACACGATTTCTCCTGCGGAATAAAAATATGAACTGTCAATTTTTATTCCGTCAGTCCAATCATTGTCAAGGTAGCCTTTGCAGTTGGTATCTGTCATTTTTAATGAAGAATCATCCATATATAAAGGATAAAAGATTTCGTTTTTAATATAATCCTCGTAGCTTTCACCGCTTACCTTTTCAATTATTATACCAAGAAGATAGTAGTTAGTGTTGCAATACGAGAAATATTCACCCGGTGTAAAAATCATTTCACTGTCATTAAGCCATTTAATAAATTCTTTTCTTGATAAAGTAGAATCGTCATCTCTTTCGCCGCTTTCTACCGAATATATGTATTCGTTAAGATAGTCAGGCAAGCCTGAACACATATTTATTAAATGCTCAATGGTAACGTTTTTGCCTATTTTTACATCTTTAACATATTTTGTAAATTTATCTTTTAATGCCAGCTTACCCTCTTGCGCCAGCTTTGCAATTGCGGCAGCCGTAAACTGCTTTGTACAAGAGCCTATTTCATACTTGGTGTCAAGGGTATTAGGGGTTTCTTTTTCAGCATCACTGTAACCCATAGCCTTGTGGTAAATAACCTCGTCACCAATAGCAACCAAAAAAGTACCGTTGAAGTTCATATTTTCAAGACGTGAGTTTATGGTTTTTTCTATTGATTTAAGCTGTTTTTCACTGAATTGTGAGCTTACAGGCTGTGTTGGCTCTTGTGTTGGTCGTTCAGCCTTTTCAGCATTCGCTTTTGTTTTGATATTTGTTTCGTCTTTATTTGTTTTTTGCACCTGTGCACCGGTTTGCTGAACATGCGGGTCAGCCGTTTGTATTGAGCTTACCCAAACAAAGCCTATTAAAGCAACAAAAAAACAAATTATCAAGCCTATTCTAGCTCCTATTTTCATTATATAAACCCTCTTAAGTAAATATTATTGTTATACCGCCTTCAAATATTTTATTATGTCAAATAAAAAGCTTATATTACAATTTTTAATTAAGCCCCATATCCTCTATAATATGCTTGTAAAAATCAACATTATAACTGTTAATGTTTTTATAATAATGTAAGGTAGGCGTTTTTTTTATTTTTATAAATATATATGCCACCCATAACACAGGTAGTAAAACCGGAAGCTTTTTTAAAACAGGAAAAACAGAGGCAATTCTGTTAAAAGGCGGAAAAATCTGTTTTAAAATAAATTTAACTCTGCTTGGCTTTTTGCCGTTTGCAGTCATATTTGCAGAACGAATACCCACGTTATGCTCTATTTGACCAAAATTGCCGCAGCTTGCCACAAACAAATCAAGCTTATTGTCTTTACTTATTCCACTGCCATTTTCAGAAAACCATCTGTAAGATAATTCTACAACCTTTTTACTAAACTGTAAGTATCCAAAATCTTGTAAAACACTGTGAACATATTGCATATTAAGCTTTTCTTTATTTTTTTCTAAAAAAACATAAAAATCTAAAAATATTCTTGGTGCAATGCCTGCATAATAAAAATGATGTACCGCATGGGCAATTAAGTGAATATAAATATCCTCCGGGGTCATTAAATATATATGAGAATACCCGTTTTTCAACCCACTTCTTTGCCATATATTTTCAAAATATTTATTAACCTTAGTCAATTCCTGTTCAACCAGGTTATGGTGCTGTTCAAGAAAAATATACGGGTCTTTTATATATATTCTGTCCTTACCGCCATCACTATTCATTTTATAAGACAGCTTTGTTAAGACAGAATGTGCCCTTTCAAAATCTTCCAAACGAACAAAGGTGTCAATGTCCCCCATATATCTGTAGTATGTAGCCGGGTACATAAATTTAAGGTACGAGCCTTTCAACAAAAGCATATCTATATTATTTTTTTCAAAAGCATTTTCAAGCTTTTCCAGTTCAACCAGTTGGTTTGTGTCAACAATTATCTGATGTCTGTTTTCGTTGGCAAATAGCCTTACAATCTGTTGTGACGGCTGTTGAGCTTTTGGCAGCAATTGTATTCCTTTATTTACCAAAGTAATCAGGCTTAACTTACATGATTCTGTAAAAATAAAATTCCAGTCTAAGTTTTCTGTATTAATACTGCCATTTATATTATTAACTGCAAAATTTACCATTTTAAAAATTGCACTGTATTCACAAAAATGCTCTGTCAGTTTATCGCTCACTGCCTTCCCCCCCTTAGCTGCATACACGTTTAGATTATAATCTATTATAAGATAAAATACAATACAATCCAATATCTAATTAGTCGGAAAATTTTAGAATTAAATACAACAAATATTTTTTAACATAAGAAATCCCTATGTCAACAAGATGACATAGGGAAAACTTATAAATAATAGTTGTGTCTGCTGTTTCACCTGAGGGGTAAGAAAAAATTGCTGTGTAAGCTGCCTTATTAGCCATTTTAATAGCCTCTAAAGTGAAGCGTGCACATGATTTATTCTGCTAAAAAGAGATGCGTCATAGGTTGACACATCTCTTCAAAACTTTTATAAAGCTTTTTTCTTCCTTGTTTGCTTTCTCTTTTGTCTGTATTCGTATAAATCTTCTTTTAACACAGGAGCTTCTAAACCTGCTTCCTTATTAATAACTTTAACAAAATCAGTACAAGGTACATTATAAATCTTTGCTAATTTTAGCAATGTAGTAATGCTGGGTGTAATTTTTCCTGTTTCATAAAGAGTGTACGTTGACCGGTCCGTTTTTAGTATGGTAGCTATGTCATACTGCGTCAAATCCATGTTTGTTCTGCATTCTTTTAGCTGTTGTCCTAGCAACTTCAAAAGGTCACCTCCAAAATTACGAATATTTTTATTGCTTAATTAATACTTTATATACTCTGCAACATTTGACAATACAATAAGATTATAATGTAAATTTTCTTGTTTAAAATATGTTACTGCTTGCACATTTTTGATGTTGTTTTGATATTATTGCATTTAACATTACAATTGGTATTAATATTATTAAATAAATTTATAGGTCTAATTATGTATAAATTTATTTAATTGAAAATTATGTGTTCAATATTCACATATCTTCTTAAAAAATATAAAACTATATTATATCAATATTTGTATAAGTCATCATATAAAACAGGGGCATTCAAATCGAACTGTTTATTTATAACTTTTAAAAATTCAGAACAAGGTACATTATAAATTTTTGCTAATTTTAATAAAACAACAATACTGGGCATAGTTTTTCCGGTTTCGTAAAAAGTATATGTTGAGCGTTCAAGTCCTAATTTGTCAGCTATTTCATACTGGGTTAAGTCCAAAACACTTCTGCATTCTTTTAGGTATTGTCCAAACTGTGTCAAAAAATCACCTCCTATACTACAGGTAATATATTGTACTGCCAAATTATTATGTTGTCAATTACCATTATACATTACAAAATTTGACAGTACAATACATAATTAGGATTAGAAATAAACTTTTTGTCAATTTTTATATAATATAATCTATTTTGTAACTATTTATTACAATTAAATTTCTAAAAAATAAATTGTTGGAATTTATGCTAATTTTAACATTTGAAAGAGGTGTATTGCACCGCCAATTTGGCAGTGCAATACCAAGGGTTTAAAAGAATGTATAATCTTATTATCAAAATTGAAAGATAGTGTATTGTATTGTACTGCCAAATTCATATGACTACAACATTTGACAGTACAATACTAAGGGGTTAAAAGAATATGTGATCTTATTATCAAAATTAAAAGATGGCGTATTGTACTGCCAAATTGGCAGTACAATACTGAATGAATTTGAAAATAAATGTATTACAAATCCGCAATTTTTAATAAATTGTGGATAATGGGTAAAGAAAGAGCGTATTGCACTGCAAAATCAACTTATATTTATCAAATTTGCAGTGCAATACTTTTAACTTGTGGAAGCATAAAACAAAAAAGCGTGTTATCAAAAATTTATAATATCAACAATTTCATATAAATTTTTTAGGCTGAAAAAAGGGACGTGCGTACTGCCAAATTAACTTATATTTTTTAATTTGGCAGTACAAATTACACAATTAGGAAAATATATTATATAATTAAATTGTATCAATACAACCCAATCCTCCATTTTTTTATAAATTTGGAGTTAAAGATAGGAGCGTCCTGTATTGCCAAGCTTTATAGTAATACAAAGCTTGGCAATACAATGACTTTTTGTGGGTTAATTGATTCTTGTAAGCAAAATTATGGTTATTGTTGTTTTTTCAATTCACTATTATAACTGTTTCTCAATTTGGAAATAATAAATTTAATTATATCATTGTCGCATTTTCGATAATTATCATATTTTTGACAATTGTCAAAAATATAAATATATATTACAATTATATTGGTGATAAAATTATGATTAAATATACTCCATTTTGGGAAACTCTTAGCAAAAGTAATGAAACCACATACACGCTAATTCATAAACATAAGATAAGTAGTTCTACTATTAGCAGACTTAAAAATAATCAAGGCATATCCACAATGAAGATTAATAATTTGTGCAGAATTTTTCATTGTCGTGTAGAAGATATTTTAGTTTACGAAGAAGATGATAGCAACCAACAACCATAAAATTTGTTAACTAATCAATATCGAAACAAAAAAGGCTTAACTACTTTTACAGTATACTCTAAAATGCGACAATTGTCAATAATGTGATAATAGTTTTATTTCGACAATTATCACAAATTTGACAATTGTCGAAATATCGATAATTGTCAAAAATGTAAATATATATTAAGATTATATTGGTGATAAAATTATGATTAAATATACTCCATTTTGGGAAACTCTTAGTAAAAGTAATGAAAACACATACACGCTAATTCGTAGACATAACATAAGTAGTTCTACTATTAACAGACTTAAAAATAATCAAGGTATATCCACAATGAAGATTAATGATTTGTGCAAAATTTTGCATTGTCGTGTAGAAGATATTTTAGTTTACGAAGAAGATGATAACAGCCAACAACCATAGAATATGTTAACTAATCAATATTGAAACTAAAATATCTTAAACTCTTTTATAGCATACTCTAAAATATGACAATTGCCAAATATTTAATAATTGTCATATTTCAGACCATTTTCTTGTATTATATGATTTAAAAAGTTTTCAAAAAATACGTCTGTTACATAAAAATCATAACTATTATTTTGCGTTAATTTTCTTATAATAAACCCCCACAGTATGATGTGTACCTCCTAAAGTGTCTAACTTTTGCGGTGCATATCATACTGTGGGGGTAATTTATTGTAATTTTAAGTAAACCCAAAATTACTCTGAAACCTTGCCTTTGTCTTTCATTTTTCTTGCTAAATATAAAACAGGTGTGTCGCAAAGGCTGGTTACAACAAAAATAATATAGCTTGAAAGCATTATGCTAATTAACGTAGGTACGTCGTATGTTCCAATAAACGCAAGCAATGTAAACAAGACTGTATTAATTAATTGTGAAATAAGTGTAGAACCGTTGTTACGCAGCCACAAGAACCTTTTACTGCCAAACTTCTTTTCAGTAATTTTCCACCACATATGGTACAGCCGTACATCTAAAAGCTGTGAAATGGCGTAAACCACCAAGCTTGCAAGCATCATTCTGGGCGTGTTTGAAAAAACAGCCGTAATACTTGGCATAACCCAATCAGACTGTGCCGGCGTGTAAAGCATCCAGCTTTGTGTTATTAAAATAAAAAATATGTTGGTAAACACACCCAGCCAAACAGCTTTGTCGGCATATTTTTTACCATGGTTTTCACTTAAAATATCGGTTACCAAAAATGTGGCGGCAAAGAAAACATTGCCAAGGGTTTGTTCCATTCCAAAAGCATTAATTAAAATTAAACACTCAATATTTGCTGTAATGGTAGAAATAACCGTCATTATATATAAACCTGTTTTTCCAAAAAATCTGTAAGCAAGCATTGTTGCACCAAAAATTAAAATTAATGAACCTACTAAAATTAATTCGTTAGGCATTTATTACACCCCCTGCGTTAACTTTGCTTTCGGCACCCACGCCAAAGTCAGTATTTTCAAACAAAATATCAACCCTGCTGTTATTTATGTATTTTGGTGCAATTTGCTTTGCAAAAATATCTATAACCTTTTGGTCGGGTAATATTTTTGTGGTGTTAGGGGTCATAACATTTACACATACACGGTTAAAATATTTTAACCCTGTTTCAATGTCGTTAACCATACTGTTTTGTGTTTGACCGCTTAACCCAAACAACAAGCAAACCTCGTCTGCATATTTTGCAATTTCTTCAGGAGCGGCAAAATTAAAGCCTTTTTTCATTACATTTTCACGGTAGTCAACATCAAAGGTTTCAACACCTGTTTTAATATGCACCTCTACACCCTTTTGGGCAAAAAAATCTTTTATTTTCGGTACCTCATTTTTGTGCATATAGTGACACTCAAAATGCAGTACATTAATGCCTTTATTTTGGCAGGTGTCAGCAATAAGCTTTAGTGTTTTGGGGTCAAGGTCGCAAAAACTGCCCGAGTTTATAACCTCCAGCTTATTATATACTCCCGTAACCTTTGAAAGCACCTCTTTGTTAATATTATAATTATCATCTGCATTCATTGAAAAGTCCAAGTGATAATCGCAAAAGCTGCACCTCCTCCACTTACACCCACTGCCCCGCAGCAGCACAATTTCTCTTTGATTTTTTTCTGTTATGATACTATATCTCTCCAAAATTTTTCCTTTCCCGAGAAATTACTAAAACGATTATCTGTATTATTAACCGCTGCAAACAAAAAAGAGAGCCTCTACGGCTCTCAGCATTAATACGCAAATATATCTAAACACAGCTGTTCACACACAGTAATCTTAAACAATAGCAAAAACATAAAAAAGTAAATTTACCAATGCTAAAACTGCTTATTAAAAACCGCTATGCATTAAAATACAGCTTTACATATATGCATTATAATTCCCGTAGTTTTATTTAACGTCAGGATGGTCACGAACTGACGATTATTAATACCCATAAACAAATCTTTTTATTTTGGGCAATAATTAGTTTGCCCCGTCATTATACAACATTTTACATTTATTATCAAGTCCTGCTTTAACAAACAATAATGTAAACATAAAAGCCGTGATTGATAATTAACGAAATAATATCAGTTATTTGTTTTAACAAACATATAAGATAATACAAAATTTTGCTTGCCGTGGCGTTTTATTTTTTAATGAATGATTGTATATAAATTTCGCTTGCCATTGCGGTTCAGTTCTAAAAGAATGTTTTTTCTATTTCTGAAGATAATTTGATTTAATTAGAAGTAACAACCCCTATATACAAAATAACACTTGTACAGATTAACATTTACGTGATTGAACAGGTAAGTAAGGTAACCTTTATATATTTAATTGAAACATATAAACCTATTAACCTTGTGCTTGTGTCAGGCATGACTAAATTTTCGTTTTACACTTTATGGCTTTTCTTGAAACGATGGGTAAATCTAAAATAAGAGTTTATGTTTTACCATTAAGCCTACCACCAATATTTCGCTGCCCTGCTCTTTGTGTGCATAATTACTACTTATCATATTGTTCTTTATTTGACAATATATATTAAAATCCTACATTATCCGTGTAGAGAGTGAACCAAGCCTCCCCCTGATGAACACGCCACCCGTTGAGAGTATTTCAATCCACACCTCCATGTGGAGAGTGACCTCTTTCTCGCTCCTCTTCCATGATTTGTTTCATGAATTTTAATCCACACTCTCCGTGTGAAATATGATGATATGTTTTTTTAGGTTGCAGTCACTCTCCACACGGAGAGTGTGG
>CABRLN010000037.1 GCA_902471875.1 uncultured Clostridium sp. | reverse complement strand
GAACCGTCGACCTCTAGCGTGACAGGCTAGCGTTCTAACCAACTGAACTACCGGGCCAATTTTGGTGGGAACAACAGGGCTCGAACCTGTGACCCCCTGCTTGTAAGGCAGGTGCTCTCCCAGCTGAGCTATGCTCCCACAACCGGAAATTTCGCTTGAGTTGTTCGTGTTCTCATCAGCGACAGGTATTATAATACACTATTCCGATTAAAAAGTCAACACCTTTTTTCAAATTTTTTTACTTTTAATTAAAAAGGTGAATTCCCCTATAATATATGGTTAGCTTTTTCTAGCCTTAATAAAATTTTCAATTTCTTTTTCAGTAAATATATATTTTTTGTTGCAATAATGGCACACTGCCTCAACATTGCCTGTAGAATTTATCATATCTCTAAGCTGGTCGTCAGGTATTGACAAAAAGCTCTGTTCCACTCTTTTCCTGCTGCAGGTACAATAGTAATGTACAGGCATTTGGTCAAGCACTTCTACATTGAAGCCTTCAAGTGCAAGTTTACACATATCAAGCAAGTCAATTCCCTTTGCCATCATTGTTGTAACTGACTCAAGTTTTTTTATATTATCCTCAAGCTTTTCTGCTATGTCACTTGTTGCCCCGGGCAAAAGCTGTATAAGCAAACCACCTGCAAGCATTAGTCCGCCGTCTTCTTTATCAAGAAGCACCCCCAAAGCACATACTGTAGGAATTTGCTCACTGTTGGCATAATATGAGGTAATATCCTCTGCAATTTCACCGCTTACCAGTTCAACAACGCCTGTATATGGCTCGCCTGTACCATAGTCACGCACTACATACAGTGAACCACTGCTTCCTACTGCTTTACCAACGTTTATGTGACCATTTTCATAATATTCAGTATTACATTCCGGGTGCTGAACGAACCCTCGTACATTGCCCTGACTTGTTGCTGAAGCTACCATAACTCCCAGTGGTCCATCTCCGTTTACTCGTACAGTTAGCGCAGCACGCTGTTGCTTAAGCTGACCGCCCATTAGTGAAGCTCCTGTTAAAAGTCTTCCCAGCGCTGCCGTAGCTACAGGTGAAAGATTATGTACCTGCTGTGCTGTTGCAACAATATTTGTACTGCTAATGGCACTTGCCATTATACTTCCGTCACTGGTTATACATCTTATAATTTTATCCATTTAATTTACCTGTTCCTTATATTAATACTATTGAGTAATCAAAAATATTACAACTTCTGTGCAATATAAACATTTCTTTGAGAATTTTCTTTTGGTGTCTGAAAAGACATTTCGCCAAAAATATCCAAAAGTTTAAAACCTGCTTTTGAAAGCATCTCACAAATTTCTTCGTGAGTATAAGCACGCTCTTTAAAGCTTTCGCTATATCGTCTGTACATACCGTTAATATTTTCAAAAAAATCTAAATTTATTTCAACTGTTTTTTTGTCTTTACATAAGGTATTTTGCCAAACACAAAACACCTTGTCAGTATCGTAAACAAATGTATTATTTCCCAAAATTTTTTGATGTTTATAAAGCGTATTTACATCAAATATAAAAAGTGCATTTGGGTTCATAAAAAAAGACACCTTTGAAAAGACTTTTTGAACATCACCCTTATTAATAATATGATTAATGCTGTCAAGTGTGCATATACAAGTATCCATAGTACCGTAAAGGTCAATATTCTGCATTTTCTGTTGTAAAAACAGCATACCTCTTATATTGTTTTCAAGTGCTTTTTCCTGTGCGGCAGAAAGCATTTCTGCCGAAGAGTCTATACCGTAAATATCAACACCCATTTGTTTAAGCAATATTGTCAAAGTACCCGTACCACAGGCTAAATCGAGAGTAATACCCATATTATGATTATATTTTTCAGCCAACTTAAGTATATACTCTGCACAACCTTTATAATCAACATTATTTGTAAGATTGTCGTAAAAATCTGCAAAATATGAATAGCTAAGCATTATTCGTCTTCCTTATTCTCTTTATCCATTCTATCAAAAACCAATTTATAACCGTCACATCCGTAAATTAACGAACGGTTTACACGGCTTATGGTAGCTGTGCTTGCACCTGTTTCTTCTACTATAGCACTATAAACCTGTTTTTGTGTAAGACGCCGTGCTACAACCAAACGCTGCGACATTGCTTTTAATTCAGGCACAGTACATAAATCTTCAAAAAAGTCATAGCACTCCTCAGGAGTTTTTAATTGTAATATAGCGTTAAATAGCATATCTGTATTTTGGTTTTTTAACTTGGAATTCATTACTTTTTTCTCCTTATTAAAAAATAAGCTGTAGGGTTACACCCTACAGCTTGAATTTTATCACAACATAAGTTAATAGTAAAGTGTTTTCGCACACTAAAACGCTAAAATGTTAAAATATCTCTCTATACCATATCACAACAAAGAATTAAATTATCTCACGTGTCCTTAAAATTTCTTGTTCATGGTTATATTCAGACACATCAAAATGTTTTTCTAACTACATTTCACTTTTTATTCTGTTTAAAGCACCTTTTTCAATGCGTGACACCTGTGCTTGGCTAATGCCTATTTCTTCAGCAACCTCCATTTGAGTTTTGCCCTTAAAAAATCTTAATGCCAACACATTTTTTTCTCGTTCTGAAAGATTCGCCATAGCCTCTTTAAATGCCAATTCTTCAAGCCAATTTTTTTCGTCATTATTATCACCAACCTGGTCCATAACATATATGGTGTCATTACCGTCAGAAAACACAGGCTCATAAAGTGACACAGGCTCTACAATGGCTTCAAGTGCCAGCACAACATTTTCTTTAGGAATATCCAGCTCTTTTGCTATTTCTTCTATAGTAGGCTCTTTATTGTTTTTTGCAGTCATTTGCTCTTTTATTTGCATTGCTTTATATGCGATGTCACGCATACTTCGGCTTACTCTTACACTATTATTATCCCTTAAAAAACGTCTTAGCTCACCAATTATCATAGGTACGCCATAAGTAGAAAACTTTACACCAACTGTAACGTCAAAATTATCAATAGCCTTTATAAGACCAATACAACCTACCTGAAATAAATCGTCAGGACATTCGCCACGGTTAGTAAAACGCTGCACTACACTTAACACCAACCTTAAGTTACCGTTTATCATGTCTGCCCTTGCTTTAGCACGTTCATTTGGTGTTCCCTCACGCATTATTGTCAGCAGTTCAATTTTTTCTGCTTCCTTCAAAACCTTCAGTTTTGCGGTATTTACCCCACATATTTCCACCTTGCTGTACTGCATAAAAAATACCTCCCTGCAGTGGTAATTTCTGTTTTTAGTATTACCACTGTAAGGAGGTTTAATTCATAATAGGAATACAGACATATTTTATACCAGTGCTGCATCACTTACTAAGATGTTATTCAATTTTGTTTTTCATATAGATACTTACATTAGTGGTTATATTGCCTCCGTTTACAAACACAGTTTCTGTGTCAAGGTACGCCTTATAACCCATTTTATTGTATTCAAAGTTTATAGTATAACCACCAACAGGCATATTGCTTACAGTCAGCTTTCCATCTGACTGCTGTGAAAAATAGTAGTGGGGCTTATCACTTGTTTCTTCATATTGATATTGCCCGGTTTCAATGTTAGACTTTAACACAACATATCTTCCTGTGTTATAATCTTTTATTGTAAAACAGGTTTCTTTAAGAACATCTGCATAAACCTCTGCCTGAACATAATCAGTCGGATAAGTTTTATAGCTTGATTCTGTTTTGTCCCTTTCCTTTTCATTAAAATAGCACTGGTCTATGTTAAGTGTACCTGTTCTGTTAAGAACGCTACTTTCGTAAACTCCTTCTGAATAAAGCTGCGTCCCCAACGGAAATGACGGGTGAACATCATCTACACTGTAATCATTTGCATTTTCAACATTTAAAAGAGTATTTTTAATATAATTCATAGGTGCTGAAAAAGCATAGTTATTCATATTGCACCAGCTATAAAGAGCTATAGTGTATTCCTCATGAGTATTATCACGGCGTAAATATTTAGTCATTACATAAGAATATCTATTTATATATTCAAAGGGAGCAATAAAAATAAATTTGTTAACTTTAGTATTGTCTTTTTCATTTATAAACCTTACAAGCTTTTCAAGATTTTTAATATACTCAGCTGTGGTGTATGTTGTTGCTTTATTTGATTTATCACGATTTATAACATCATTAATACCAAGAGCTATGATATATGTATCGGCTTTAGAGTTTTTGATAACAGACATATCATTACTGTTATCAAAAATTGAAGCTGAGGTTTGCCCACCTGTTGCAGCCACATCTGTAAATTGAATATTCGGAAACCTTTGTATAAGTCCGTCATACCAACCATATCCACCTGACACTGAACCAATTGTAATGCTGTCACCTATTACACAGACACCGTCTGTTTTACTTAAAATATTGTACATGATATTATTTTCGGCTGTAACAGTTTTTTCTACTTCGTCTTCTTCAATGGTAATTGTATCTTCAAAGTCACCTGTAATTGCAGCTATTCTGTATTCACCGCTTTCAAGTTCAATTTGTGCAACACCGTTAGTTGTTGTCAATTCTTCTGTTATTACCTTTGTACTTCCTGACGCAGACAGCTTATCTATTTTATATAAAACACTGTCTGTTAAATTTTGCTTGTCTAACGAAGTTAGCTGTACCTTACAGGTTTTCTTTTCTGTAATCTCTTCTGTAGGAAAAGCTGTAGAGTTTTTACTAGAGGTTTTATTACCTGCTATAGCCTTAATATCACATCCTGAAGTAACCAAAATGCTACATATTATTAATAATGCAAGAAGCACACACCTTTTTTTCATAAAACTTCACCTATTTTATTATTATAAAAATATCTTATCAGTTTTTTTCTTTAAATTCAATATATTTAAGCTGAAAATAAAAAAACATCGGTCTTTATAATTTATTACTTACTAAAAATACAGTGTAAAATTATATATACTTATTGTAGAAATGTTTGTATTTATGTTATACTATAGCTGTATTAAACCTTAGGAGGTTAAATGTATGAAGTACAATGTATGTAACGCAAAATTAATTAAAAATGAAGAAATCGCAAATGGAATTTTTGACTTTGTCATGGAATGTCCACTGCTTGCAAACAAGGCACAAGCAGGTCAGTTTGCACATATTGCCGTACCGGGAAAAACTCTTCGCCGTCCAATTTCAATTTGTGACGCAACTGACACAACCCTTAGAATTGTTTTTCAAATAAAAGGTGAAGGTACAGAAATTTTATCTAAAACTAAGGTGGGTGACGAAATTGACATTCTTGCACCTCTAGGTCATGGTTTTACAATTCCTAAGGATAAAAAAATTGCCTTTGTTGGTGGCGGTATTGGCGTACCGCCAATGCTGTACAGTGCAAAACAATCAAGCAATTCTGTTGCCGTACTTGGTTTTAGAAATAAAAACGCCGTAATACTTGAGAACGATTTTAAAAAGGTATGTGAAAAAGTTTACGTTACTACAGATGACGGAAGCTACGGCATACACGGCTTTACAACAGATATCGTTAAAAATATTATTAATGACGTTGACCTGGTATGTGCCTGCGGTCCTACTCCAATGTTAAAAGTCTTAGCGCAAATATGCAAAGAAAATAATAAGCCTTGTCAGGTATCATTAGAAGAAAGAATGGGTTGTGGCATAGGTGCATGCCTTGTATGTGCATGCAAAACTCTTGACAAAGACGGCAATATAGAACACAGTCACGTATGCAAAAAAGGCCCTGTATATAACGCTGAGGAGGTTGTTTGGTAATGGCAGATTTAAAAGTAAATGTAGCAGGTGTAGAATTTAGTAATCCACTTATAGCCGCATCGGGTACATTTGGATTTGGAAGAGAATACAGCGAATTTTATCCACTTTGTAATCTTGGCGGTATATCATGTAAAGGTATAACATTACAGGCTCGTCCCGGAAATCCTGCACCAAGAATCGCAGAAACTCCTTCGGGAATTTTAAATGCTGTAGGACTTCAAAATCCGGGTGTAAATCATTTTATAAAAAATGATTTACCTTGGCTTAAAAAACAAAATACAGTTATTATTGCCAACATTGCAGGTAACAGCTATGAGGATTACTGTAAAATGGCAGAAAAGCTTTCAGACACTGATATTGATATGATAGAACTTAACATTTCATGTCCTAACGTTAAAAGCGGAGGCGTACAGTTTGGTACCTCTTGTGAAAGTGTAGGTGCAATTACAAAGGCTGTAAGACAGTACTGCAAAAAACCTCTTGTTATTAAACTATCGCCAAACGTTACAGACATTGTTTCCATTGCGCAGTCAGCAGAGGCTGAGGGTGCTGACGCAATTTCGATGATAAACACATTAACAGGTATGCGTATTGATATTAACACAGGCAGACCCATTATTAAAAACAATACAGGCGGTATGTCAGGCCCTGCTGTATTTCCTGTTGCGGTTAGAATGGTTTACCAGGTAGCACAGGCTGTTAAAATTCCAATAATAGGTATGGGAGGCATTTCAACCTGGCAAGACGCAGTTGAAATGATGATAGCAGGTGCGACAGCACTGCAAATTGGCACAGTATTATTTAAGGACCCATATGCACCAATTAAAATAAACAAGGGCATTAACAAATTCTTGGATGAAAAAGGCATTAATTCGGTAACTGAGCTTACCAAAACTATAAAGCCTTGGTAACAACACTATGGTTATATTAGCAGTTGATTTGGGCAAGGCAAGAACAGGACTTGCTATATGCGACAAAAGTGAAATGCTTGCTTCGCCTTTAGGTATAATTGAAAATAAAAATCTTGATAAAGTGGCCGAAAAAATTGCAGAATATGCTAAGGAGCGCAAAGCAGAAATGCTTATAGTAGGCTTACCAAAAAATATGGACGGCACCGAAGGTGAAAGTGCCCAAAACGCCAGAGCTTTTGCACAGCAGTTAAACAAGCTTTGCAATTTACCTGTAGAAATGCAGGACGAACGAGGCACTACCATAACAGCACATAATTTTTTAAACACCACAGATACACGCGGCAAAAAAAGAAAAAAAGTAGTTGACACCGTAGCAGCCACCATAATTTTGGAAGATTACCTAAACTACCGCAAAAATACAAAATAATCGGTTGTTTACACAAATAATAGAAAATTATATTATGTAAAAGTAAGTTAGAAATTAGGTAAGTAATTAAAGATGAAGAAAATTGTAAAACTTATTTTGCCGATTTTATGTCACTTTATATTTGTATTCGGTTATAATTCTTTAAGATATAATTATCTTGAAGAAATCATCGGTTGGGACCACATATTATTTTGTGACGGTCGTGAGGTGGATAGATTTGGTATAGGAAGTTTATCTTTATGCTTTATAATTTTGCTGATGATTATATGCATTGTGTGGATTTTAAAAAATAATGCAGATTTCAAGAAAAAGAAAAGCTTAATAATATATCGTATCATTTCTATATTATTCATTCTTACTTTAAGTGTATTTTGGATTGTTTTTTATATAAAATATTATTCTGTTATTTTATAATTAATTTATTATTTTACTTTATTACAGTAAACAGGCGACGGTGTTTAAAACCGTCGCCTGTTATTATTACATATAAAATTATAGGTCATATAAGTTATTATTTGATGTGTCCGGCAACAATGTTTGAGTGTCAGAAAGGTCTGACAGTTTGCGTTTTATTTGTCTTGTACGCACACCAACAAGCTTATCAAGCTCACTGTTAGCCTGAGTTATACGCTGCTGTGTAAGTGCAAGCACCTCTTCAAACTTGTCAAACTCTGTTTTTACCGAGTTCAGCACCTTCCATACCTCCGTACTGCGTTTTTGCACAGCCAAAGTTTTAAATCCCATTTGAAGGCTGTTAAGCAATGCCGCCATTGTGCTTGGACCAGCAATATTCACCTTGTATTCTCTTTGCAATATCTCTACCAAACCACGGTTCACAGCTTCAGCATACAATCCCTCACAAGACAAAAACATAATTGCAAATTCAGTTGTTGCAGGTGGATCAATATATTTTTTGTGTATATCCTTTGCTTCGCCCTTTATTGTGGCAACAAGACGTTTGGCAGCTGTAATTATTTCTTCCTTGTTGCCGTTTTCTTGTGCGGTTAATAAGGCTTGATAGGTATCAGCAGGAAATTTTGAATCTATAGGCAAATATACAAAAGAATTATTGTCACTTGGAAGTTTAACGGCAAACTCAACAGGGTTTCTGGTGCTTTTTTTAGTTACTATATTTTCTTCGTACTGTTCAGGCGAAAGTATTTCTTTTAATATAGCCCCCAGTTGGATTTCACCAAGCATACCTCTTGTTTTTACATTTGAAAGAACCTTTTTCAGATCACCTACACCTACAGCAAGGCTCTGCATTTCACCAAGCCCTTTATACACCTGTTCCAGTCGTTCGTTTACCAACGCAAAAGAATGTGTCATTCTCTCGTCTATAGTTTTTTGCAGCTTTTCATTAACAATAGTTCGCATATCATCCAATTTTTTATTATTATCCTGCTGTATATATTCTAAACGCTTTTCAACAGTTTCTCTTATATTGTTAAGTTTAATTTCGTTGGAATTAGAAAAACTTTCTATTCTGCTTTCAAGCTGTTGAAGCTGTTTAGTTTGTGCTATATCACCAAGTTCTTGCTTTTCAGCTAAAATTTCAGCCATATTTTTAACAGAATTTGTTAAATTAGCGGTTATTTCTATACGATTATTTCTGTTCTGTTCGTCAATATAGCTTTTTAATTCATCATTATGTTCGTTTAATTCACATTGTTTTTTCCTATTAATTACAACAAGAAAAATATTCAGTACAAGAATTGCAACTAAAATAATAATTATGACGGCATATAATATTTCCATTTTACTTCCTCCTATTTTTACTGCTATGTTTAATATTCACCATAAGTATATAGTTGCAGCAAAAATAAGTCAATATCTTAAAGCCTAGCCGTCCCGTTTAACGTACAGTTAATGAATTTATAGACATGAAGATATATCTGAAAATTCAAAATAATTGTTACTTTTAGATATAAGCAAATTTAAACCTGATTAAAAATTGTTTCAATAACCTTTTCACAATTAGAAGGCGAGTATAAAAAGCTGTCCATATGCTGACCCGTAAAGTAATATTTTGGTGGTACAGGTTTATATTTTTGTTCAAATGTGTCAATAATTATCAGCTTAATTTTCATACGCTCGGGTATAATATTTTTTATATATACACTTGCTTGACTTCCGGGTGTAATACCGTCTTTAATTTCTGCCAAACCTGCTATATTTGGCGTAAGCTCTACAAAAGCACCGTACTGCTCAACTGTTCGTATAATACCCGCTACAGTTTCACCAACGCTAAAATTATTTACATTTTCTTCCCAAGTGCCAAGCAGTTCTTTATGTGTAAGACTTATTCTTCCGTTTTCAATATTTTTAACCACAGCCTTAATATTCATACCAACAGTAAAGCGTTCCCTTGGGTGGTCTATTCGTGAAACAGATATTGTATCAATAGGAATTAACGAAACAATTCCACAGCCAACATCTGCAAAAGCTCCAAAAGGCTCTAAATGCGTAATACGTGCGTCAATTACATCACCGTTGTTAAGATAATTTATGTACTGCTCCATACAACGCTGCTGCGCTTTGCTTCGTGACAGCAGGGCAACTGTTGAGCCGTCGTCTTTTCTTACAAAGTCAGTAATTACAAAGGTAACAGGTCGGTTTACTCTGGAGATAATTGCAATATCTCTCACCTTGCCTTCTTTAATACCTAATGCACCCTCTTCACGAGGAATAATTCCTTTAATACAGCCCATATCTACAATTAAATTATGGTTTGCGTCGCATATTACAGCCCGTGCCTCTAATATTTTTTCTTCGAAAAAGGCCTCGTTAAGAGTAGTAACTGACTTAAAATATCTGGCGTTTTCCGGCTTCTCTATGAGAATTCCCTCAGGATAAAATTCTACCATTTTCTTTCCTCCCAATTATTACAGCTAAAAAATTATATGCTGCAGCTTAGCGTTTTATGCTCTATACAACACTAATTCAAAACTAATGATTATTTATAATGCTTTTATTTAATGCATCACACAAAAGTTTGTAAACTATCTTTTAAGTTATAATAAATATATTGCAATAAATGACTTTTTATACTAAAATTAATTATAGATTTATTTGAAAAACTTATATTGTATTTTCAGATATTAACCAGTTTTATTGAAATGAGGAGTAACAAATGAAAAAGAATTATATTAAAAGAATTATTTCTGCTGCAATGTGTCTTACACTAATTGGTGCAATGGCAATTAGTGCAACAGGCTGCGGTAACAGTGATAATTCTTCAAGCAGTGCATCAGGTACTTCTTCACAATCTTCAAGTAACTCAACAGCAGCTACAGAACAAGCTACCTATGCAGAAATAGATATACTGAAAACAACAAAAAAAGATGCCAAGGTATATGAGGACAAAGAGCATAAAGAAGGCTATCAGTTAGATAAACCTGCAAGTGGTGAGCAGGTTGCCATTATGCATACATCTGAGGGTGATATTTCTTTAAGACTCTTCCCTGAAGCTGCACCAAAAACTGTTGAAAACTTTGTTAAGCACGCACAGGACGGATATTACGATGGTCTTATCTTCCACCGTGTAATAGAAGATTTTATGATTCAGGGTGGTGACCCTAATGGCAACGGAACAGGAGGTACAAGCATTTATGGTGATTCATTTGAGGACGAGTTCAGCGACCATCTGTACAATTTGAGAGGCTCGGTTTCTATGGCTAATGCAGGTAAAGACACAAACGGAAGCCAGTTCTTTATTAACCAAGCAAAGGCTGACACTTTTAAACAAAATGGTGGATGGTCAGCTTATGAAAGTCAATGGAAAAGCCAGCTTTATCCTATGTTGTGTCAGTACTATGGCACTGAAAACTTTGATGCACTTGTAGCTCAGTACGGTTCGTTTATGCTTGATACTGATTTAGTTAGTGATGCGGTTAAAAAGCTGTATGAAGAAAATGGAGGCAACCCAACACTTGACGGTGCATTTAATGCAGTTGACCGTGGCCACACAGTGTTTGCGCAGGTATATGAAGGTATGGATATTGTTGACAAAATTGCAGGTACAGAAACTGACGACAATGACAAACCATCTAAGGACATTAAAATAAAGAATATTGAAATTAAAAACTACGAAGGTTAATTCAATCCCAATAAAAATAAGACATCTTTTTAGCAAAGATTACACAAAATCTACTAAAAAGATGTCTTTTCTTTTATAAATATTTAAAATTATATTTCATAATCAACAGCTACACTTGTTTCTGTAACGCTGTGCATATGCTTTTTTACCACGTTACAATGGTATTCATCGTTTTGGTAAGCATCAAGCATTTCTGCGTTTTCTAAGGTGACAGTAAGAATAATATCATACGAACGAGGTGAGCCTAAAAAATCCTTCCCAACCTCAATGCCCCTTAGCATAGGTACATTACTATCCATAGATTTTAAAATATCTGCTGTTTTTTCTACCATTTCTTTGCTGTTGTCTTTAAGCTTAAAGCATACTGTATGTTTTATCATTATATTTTCCTCCTAAAAAAGGAACAGTGAGATGACTGTTCCTTTTAGTTTATATTATTATTTATTCTTGTTCTGAATATACTCGTCAATAGCTGCTGCTGCTGTCTTGCCAGCACCCATTGCAAGAATAACCGTAGCGGCACCTGTTACAGCATCACCACCGGCATAAACACCCTCTCGAGATGTCAAGCCATTTTCGTCAGCAATAATTCCACCCCACTTTTGAGTTTCAAGCCCTTTGGTGGTTGACTTAATAAGTGGATTTGGTGAGGTACCAATGGACATAATAACGCAATCAACATCAAGTTCAAATTCTGAACCCTCTTTTACTACAGGGCGTCTTCTGCCCGAAGCATCAGGCTCTCCAAGCTCCATCTCTACGCACTTCATAGCACCAACCTTGTTTTCGTCATTTGCAATAATTTCAACAGGGTTTGTAAGAAGTTTAAAGATAATGCCCTCTTCTTTAGCATGCTCTACCTCTTCTGCTCTTGCAGGAAGCTCGTCTTCACCTCTTCTGTAAACAATGTAAACCTCTTCTGCACCTAAACGTTTAGCACATCTTGCAGCATCCATTGCAACATTACCGCCGCCTACAACTGCAACTTTATTTGAATTTGCAATAGGTGTTGTGCTGTCCTCTTTATATGCTTTCATTAGGTTTACTCTTGTTAAAAATTCATTTGCGGAATAAACGCCCTTAAGATTTTCACCAGGAATATTCATAAATCTCGGCAAACCTGCACCTGAACCAATGTAAACTGACTCAAAGCCGTATTCATCCATAAGTTCATCAATAGACAGAATTTTACCAATAACCATATTTGTTTCAACCTTAACGCCTAAAGCCTTTAGCGTATCAATTTCTTTCTGAACAATGGCTTTTGGCAATCTAAATTCAGGAATACCATAAACAAGAACACCACCTGCAAGGTGAAGTGCCTCAAACACCGTAACCTCATAACCTTTTTTTGCAAGATCACCTGCACATGTTAAGCCTGAAGGACCCGAACCTATAATCGCTACCTTATGACCGTTAGACTGTGGTTTTTCGATAGTAACGTTGTTATTGCTGTTGTGTCTGTCAGCTACAAAACGCTCCAGTCTTCCTATACCTACAGCCTCACCCTTAATACCGCGAACACAGTTCTTTTCACACTGTGATTCCTGCGGACATACTCTGCCACATACAGCAGGCAGTGAGCTTGATTCTGAAATAATGTTATAAGCTTGGTCAAAATCCCCCTCTGCAACCTTATGAATAAATGCAGGAATATCAATATGTACAGGACAACCGTTTACACATGGCTTGTGCTTACAGTTAAGGCAACGCTGTGCCTCGTCAAGAGCCATTTCTTCTGTATAGCCAAGTGCAACCTCAAGAAAATTTTTATTTCTTACATTTGGCTCTTGAGATGGCATTTCGTTTTTCTTTAAAGACATATTAGGCATAATTAATTTACCTCCTTATTAAATAGGTTACAAGCCTCGCTGTGTGCATGACGCTCAAACTCTTTGTACATTGAGCCACGCTCAATTGCCTCGTCAAAATCAACCAAATGACCATCAAAGTCAGGACCATCTACACATGCAAACTTTGTTTGACCGCCAACTGTTAATCTACAGCCGCCGCACATGCCTGTACCGTCTATCATAATAGGATTCATACTTACTACTGTTTTAATGTTATACTCCTTTGTCAGCTTACAGACAAATTTCATCATTATAAGCGGACCGATAGTAATAACCTCGTCGTACTGCTCTCCGCTTTCAATTAAAGCTTTAAGAGCATCGGTAACCAAACCCTTTTCGCCATGGCTGCCGTCATCTGTCATCATTTTAAGCACATCACTAACTTGGTCGAATTCCTTTTCAAGAATTACAAGGTCTTTGTTTCTAAAACCTACAATACTGTGTACTTCACAGCCCAAATTATGAAGCTTTTTAGCAATAGGATATGCAATGGCACAACCAACACCGCCTCCTACAACGGCTACTTTCTTTAATCCGTCAGTATGAGAAGCCACCCCTAAAGGTCCTACAAAGTCTGCAATGCAGTCACCCTGCTCTTTATGATTCAACTTTTCAGTAGTAGCACCAACAATTTGAAAAATAATTGTAACCGTACCCTTTTCTCTGTCAAAGTCGGCTACTGTCAGCGGAATACGCTCGCCATCCTCATCAACACGCAAAATAATAAATTGACCCGGCTCTGCCTTTTTAGCAATAAGCGGTGCGTCAATTTCCATTAGCGTAACTGTAGGATTCAGCACTTCTTTTCTTACTATCTTGTACATAATAAACTCACCTTTCAAAATCAAAATATGAAAATGATTTTACACTGCTTATCATTGTAACACAAAAAAAGTATAAAATCTAGTGTTAGTGTATATAAATAGACAATATTTTTAATTTTTTGTGTAAATGTTTTGGGTATTGGTTTATTCTAACTAAACTACAGCCTAATTTATTGTTATTTAACAATAAATTACTAAAATACTTTACAGCATAAAAATTATATTATCTGTACTATTTTCTATATTAACATATGTATGCAATGAACAATTTAGCCAACACTGAATATAATAAATACAGTAAATAATGAAAGGCGGTTGTTATATGTGTGGAATAGCAGGATGGCTGGACCGATATACAGACCTAAGCCAACAACGAACAGTTGTTGAAAATATGGTAAACACTATGAAAAGCCGTGGTCCTGACCAGCAAGGGGTATTCTTTAATAAAGAAAATACTGTGTGCCTTATGCACAGAAGATTAACAGTCATTGACCCTCAGGGCGGATTGCAGCCTATGACAAAAAAAGGCAAATCGGGTAAGTGTACATTAGTATATAACGGCGAGCTTTACAATACAAAAGAACTTACCAATGAGCTTACAAAGGCTGGATATACATTTGCAACTAAGTCTGATACAGAAGTAGTTCTTACAGCTTACTTGCATTGGGGCGAAAAATGTGTAGAAAAACTAAACGGAATTTTTGCATTTGCCGTTTATGATCATGATAAGCAAAAATTGTTTGTGGTAAGAGACAGAATTGGCGTAAAACCTTTCTTCTATTATCAATACAAAGGAGGATTTTTGTTTGCTTCTGAAATAAAAACCTTGTTGCAATGCCCAAAGGTTAAGCCTGTTGTTGACGAAAAAGGTCTTATGGATGTATTCTTTATCGGTCCGGGCCGAAGCGGAGGTCAAGGTATTATAAAAGACGTTTTTGAACTGCTGCCTGGTGAGTGCGGAACATATAAGGACGGTATTTTTAAAAAGTACAGGTATTTTAAATTAAAGGCAACGCCACATATTCATAGCAAAGACGAAACCATTGAATACACCCGTTGGCTTCTTAAAGATTCCATTACAAGACAGCTTGTATCAGATGTTCCGCTGTGCACATTTTTGTCCGGGGGACTTGACTCCAGTATAATAAGCAAATTTTCTGCTGATTACTTTAAAGAACATGACAAAGGTACGTTAACAACATACTCGGTTGACTACGAAGATAATGCAAAATATTTTGAAAAAAGTGTGTTCCAACCAAATTCTGACAGTGACTATATTCAGAAAATGAGCGACTTTGCCGGCACTAACCATAAAAATGTTGTTCTTGACAATAACAGTCTGTTCCATGCCTTATACGACTCTGTAAATGCCAGAGATTTACCTGCTATGACTGACGTTGATGCATCACTTTTACTATTTTGCAAAGAGGTAAAAAAAGATTTTACTGTTGCGCTTTCAGGCGAATGTGCCGATGAGCTTTTTGGCGGCTACCCGTGGTACCATAATGAAGCAATATTATTTGAAGATACCTTCCCGTGGTCTCGCAGTGTTGACATAAGACGGAGCGTACTGAAAAAAGGCTTACTGCCAAAGGGCGAAGAATATGTACGCGAAAAATATTTATCAACTATTAAGGACGTTGACAAACTGCCTGACGAAAGCAAGCTTGAAGGCAGAATGAAAGAAATGTTTGTGCTTAACTTTAACTGGTTTATGCAGGGGCTGCTTGACCGTAAGGACAGGTGCAGTATGTACAGTGGCTTAGAAGTAAGAGTACCATTTTGCGACTACAGACTGGTTGAATATGCATATAATATGCCATGGCAATTAAAAGCACTAAACGGCAGAGAAAAGGGTATTATACGCACCGCAATGGACGGCATACTTCCAAATGAAATTGTATGGCGCAAAAAAAGTCCATATCCTAAAACACATAATCCTGTTTATTTCAAGCTGGTGTCAAACGCAATGCTAAAGCTTATAAAAGAAAAAAGTCCTATTACACAGCTACTCGATATTTCAACAATTAATAATATAATAGAAAATCCAAACAAAATAACCTCACCGTGGTACGGACAGTTAATGCGTGCACCGCAAATACTTGCATATTTAATTCAGGTAGATTACTGGTTGCAGCACTACAACATAGAAATTGAAGGCATATATTAAATATATTAAATATTACGCCAATAAACAAAAAAAGCTCTACACATAGCTATATTCTATGTGTAGAGTTTTTAATATGATATATAGAGACATTATTCTTCAAATTATATCATTATATGTTAATATTTTTTATTCTTCAAAATTTCTTGAGCAATAATGCACAAAACCGTAATCTAAATATTTACCGTTTGCTTTTATATTTATATTGGCAATATTTTCATGATAACTATATGTATGAATAATAACAGGTATTTCTGCACCCAACTTTTTCTCAATAATACCACATTTGTGAATTTCTTGAACTGCTGTAATAATATTTTTTACAAGCTCCTCTACAGCATATTCTGCACCTAATTTTTGTTGCTTTAACCACCGCTGTATTATATTTTTTGTCATACTGTCTTCACCAAAGCAAAAGGTTTCATTTTGCAGCCAAAAGTTATAATTCCACCGTATAGTTTCATCATCAATGTCATCACATCGTTCGTTTTTATACTGTGTTTCAGTATTATAACCAAAGTAAAGCCGTACATCTGACTGATTATCAAGGTCGAACTCTACAAAAAAAGATATTGCATAAATGTCTTTTTCATTCCAATTCAGTAACTCCTGTGCAAAAGCAAGCCATATTTCGTTTTCAATATTTATTACATACTGATATTCATCATTTTCCGTTTCACCAACATTAAATAGCCAGTCAGTTATTTTCATACAGACATCTCCTGTAATATAAATTATGATTTATTGCACCGACTGTTTGCGACACACTTAAAAGTTTTGATTAAACTTTTTCAAAAGTT
>CABRLN010000036.1 GCA_902471875.1 uncultured Clostridium sp. | reverse complement strand
CAAAGACTGCCAGGGGAAGGGGTTTCGATCCCCTTCCCCTAGAACCCCATCCCTAAACGACCAAGGTCAGTGACCTTGGATCCAAGTTAGTAACAGTACATTCTCTGGTTAGTTCTAGTTAAAGTTTGTCAATTTGCTTGTTTTTTGTTTTTGTCAGTAAGATAAATCATAATTTACACCAAATTTAATTATAGAACCAATTAACAAAAATATATACATTTATATTTTGTTCCAAAAAAACGAGGTTGTTATAAATAACAACCTCGTTTTTTATAAATTTAAACTTTTAGGAAAGTTAAAATTAACTTGTTATTAATTTTATAAAGACGTATCACCAGCTGCGGAGTAATCACTAGGAGATGTTGGTGTATCTGTTGGATAAATATTACTTGGTTCTGTAGCTATAGGCTCTTCAGGATTTGTTGAAGGCTGTGTAGGATTTTCTGTTGATGTAGGAGGTGTATAAGAACCTGCAGTCATATTAATTTCCTCTGTAGCAAAATTTACATCGTACTTTCTCCAAATTTGTCCGCCAACCTCAACATAAATCACTGATGAAGATTTACCTCTTACAGAATATGAAATACTTCCTGTTGCTGCAGGTACTAATGTAGTACTTGCGGTTTCATCAAGAACACCATCAACAGTTACCCTTACTTCACACTCTGTAGTTGCGTTTGAAGGAAGAAGTGTTGTCAAATTAAGCACCTTATATTTATCAACACCTTTGGCAACATAAACCTTAACTGTTGCATCCTTTGCAACAATACTGCCCTTCATTGGGCTTTGACCAATAACTGACTCCGCTGTTTGGTCAATATCATTATTATACTCATAGTCAAACTTCAAACCAGCAGATGCCACAGCCTCAGAAGCCTGATCTCGTGTCATATTTGAAAGGTCAGGTACAGTTACTGTTGTTGACTCTACTGTCTTCTTAACAAACAGCTTAACTTTTTCATTTACAGTAATTTCACTGCCTGCCTTAGGTGAAGTATCTCTCACAATCTCTTCAGCAGTTTCATCATCTTCAATAAATATAACATCTGCTGTTAAACCTTTAGCTTTAATTTTAGCCAGTGCTGTTTCTTCAGGTTCTCCGGATACATAGGGAACTGAAATTAACGTATCAGAACTGTTTACGGTTAATGTAACTACAGCACCCTCCTTGACTTTTTTAGAACCTGCCTCAGGCTCTTGTTTTATAATTTCTCCCTCTGGCTTACTGGAATCATAAACATTAATAACATCCCAAGAGAACTTATAATTAGCATTTTCTTTAACTTCGGAATAATTTTGACCTACAAAATTAGGTACATCAATAGACTCTGTGTTAGATGCTTCACAAGAGTGTAACAGTGCAAGCGAGCCAAACAGCAATGCACACAATACCAAAGAAACAAGGGCACCCATTATTATATTAAATGCAGGTGAACGCTTCTTATCGGCATCTTCATTATACTTTGCATAAGGTGCGTCATCTTCATTTTCTTCTTCTGCCTCGGGTTCTTCATCCTCAGGATATTGATAACCGAAGGTTATGTCGGACTTTTTGATAATTTTCTTCAAGTCCTTAAGCATTTCTTCTGCCGACTGATAACGCTGCAAAGGCTCCTTTCTCATTGCACGCAAAGTAATTTCTTCAAGTCCTTCCGGAATTTCAGGATTAATTTCTCTAGGAGGCTTTGGGTTAGTTTGCAACTGCATAATTGCAACCGAAACTGCACTGTCCGCTTCAAAAGGAAGCTGACCTGTCAACATTTCATAAAGCATAACACCAATAGAATAAATGTCACTTTTGCCGTCAGTATGGTCGCCTTTTGCTTGTTCAGGAGCAATATAATGCACCGAACCAATAGCTTTATCGGTCATTGTACGAGTCTCAGTGTTTGAAAATCTTGCAATGCCAAAGTCTGTAACTTTAATTGTACCATCCTGCAACAACATCATATTTTGCGGCTTAACATCACGGTGTACAATACCCTTTTCATGTGCGTGCTGCATAGCTTTTAAAATTTGACTTATAAAATAAACTACTGTTTTCCAATCAATAGGTTCATCCTGCTGATCAATGTATTCCTTTAAAGTAATACCGTCAATATACTCCATAACAATATACTGAATAACATCACCAAAGCTAACATCATAAACCTTAACAATGTTAGGGTGTGAAAGAACCGCTATTGCCTTTGACTCATTTTTAAATCGTCTTATAAACTCACTGTTTTGAGAAAATTCGTCCTTCAGTATTTTTATAGCAACAATTCTATCGTTTTTAATATCCATTGCTTTATAAACTATAGCCATGCCGCCTACGCCAATAAGCTCTTGGATTTGATATCTGCCATCCAGCCTTTTACCAACATACTTGTCCATACATATCACTCCCGATTATTTATTTGCATACAAAACAGCAACAGATATGTTATCTCCGCCGCCGTGACTTTTAGCTGACTCAATTAAAGCATTTGTAAGTTTATCTTCTTCATATAGCTTTACATGGCTAAGTATGCCTTCTTTTGATATATAATTTGAAAGTCCGTCAGAGCAGGCAATAAGAATATCACCGTCTGCAAACGAAATTTCGATATAGTCTGATTCTATATAAGGGTTTACACCAACAGCTCTGGTTATGTAATTTTTATTAGGATGCACCATAGCTTGTTCAGGCGTTATTTCACCCCTGTCAACCATTTCTTGTACAACCGAATGGTCAACTGTAATTTGTTGTATTTCACCATTGTGTATTAAAAAAATACGGCTGTCACCAACATGTATTATCATAGCTTTGCCTTGAGTAGCAACAATAAGCTCAAAAGTTGTACCCATTCCTTTTAATGCAGGATCTCTGCGTTGAGCATGATAAACATTGCTGTTTGCCTTATCAACAATGTCACGTAGGAAGTCTTCGGACTGATATTCACTGCCATGAATATCAAATAAGCCTATATTATCTTTTACAGCGTTACGTGCAATATCACTGGCAATATTGCCTCCGTTTGCACCGCCCATGCCGTCACATAAAACAGTCCACACAACATTGCCGTCATAAAGTATGCCACCATCAACTATATCTTGGTTACTTGAACGCACCAAACCAATATCCGTTTGGGTATAAAGCTTCATCCGATTTACCTCCTTTTTATTAAATTAGCCGGTCTGTCCGGTTGTTTTTCGCCTTAGCTGACCACAAGAAGCGTCTATGTCAGATCCAAGAGTTCTTCTTATTGTAGCAGTAATACCGTTACTTTCTAAAATTCTGCTAAAATCAAGCAAACGATTCTTTTTACTTTTTTGGTAAGCTGTACCGGTAACATCATTTACCGGTATAAGATTCACATGACAAAGCATTCCTTTTAAAATACGTGCAAGCTCTTCTGCACATTTATCACTATCATTTACCCCGTCTATCATAGCATACTCAAAGGTAATACGTCTTTTAGTTTCATTGACATAATCCCTACAAGCTTTTATAAGCTGTCCAAGATTATATTTTTGATTTATAGGCATCGTCTTACTGCGAATTTCATCTTTTGGTGCGTGTAAGGACACCGCCAAGGTTATTTGCAGTTTTAACCTTGCCAGCTCATACATTTTGGGTACAACACCACAGGTTGAAAGGGTAATGTGGCGCATACCTATATTCATTCCTTTATCAGATGAAACCAATAAAAGAAATTTAATAACATTGTCATAATTGTCAAGAGGCTCTCCCATGCCCATAAGTACAACATTTGATATTCTTATATTATTGTCAAGCTGTGCAGCTTGAATTTGTGCAAGCATTTCCGACGGTGCTAAATTACGTGAAAAACCACTTTTACCTGTTGCACAAAAGGTACAGCCCATTTTACAGCCAACCTGTGTTGAAATACAAATTGTATAGCCGTGGTGGTAATCCATTAAAACAGACTCAATATATTCACCGTCATTCATCTTAAACAGGTACTTTACTGTACCATCATAGCAAGAAATCTGCTTCTTTTCAATAGTTGCTACAGATATGTAATATGACTTTGACAAAATTTCACGAACATTTTTAGGAATATTCAACATTTCATCAAATGATGTTACTGCTTTTTCATGTAACCATTTAAAAATTTGTTCTGCCCTGTAAGCAGGTAACCCAAGTGCACCTACCTCTTGAGTAAGCTCATTAAGATTTAATGACTTAATATCTCTAATTTGCAACGCAGGTCCACCTCTTTTCTCAAAGGCAAATTACTTTTTAATAAGCAGGCTTATGAAAAAACCATCACTGCCATTTTTCTGCGGAAATATAGTTACCGCATTATCCATACTGCTTATCTTGTTTATTATATCATCTTTTAAATTAATCTTCAAGGGCTGAAAGTCGGAATGTTCACTTAAAAATCGTTTTATATTGTTTTCGTTTTCATTTGGGTTAAGAGTACATGTAGAATAAACCAATTTTCCTCCGCTTTTTAAATATTTTGCACATTTACATAAAATATTATATTGAATGTCAGGCAATTGGTTTAACCCAAGGTCGTCTTTATATCTTATTTCAGGTTTACGACGAATAATTCCCAAACCTGAGCAAGGAACATCGCACAATATTCTGTCAGCTAAAGGCAGTGGCTTGTCATTTAAAGCATTGTGTACACTTGCCTCAATATTTTTTATTCCTAACCTGTAAGCACCATTTTTAATGAGCTTAATCTTATGGTCATACATATCATAAGCATTTATCTTACCTGTATTGTTCATTAACTGTGCCATTGTAAAAGCTTTACCGCCAGGGGCTGAACAAAAGTCATAAACAGTCATGTTTTCTTGTAGGTCTAAAATACCGCAGCAAAGCTGAGAGGATATATCCTGTACATGGAATAGTCCTCTTTTATATTCTTGAGTATTTTCTATAGCACCTGTGCAGCTTAACAAAAGTGCATTGTCAATTACTGTTTTCTCAACTTTAACACCTGATTTTTCAAAGTGGTTTTTAAGCTCTTCTGCTGTGGTTTTCAGCGTATTTACCCTAACAGTTACAGGAGGTCTTCCCATAAGATTTTTTAAAATATTTACGGCATTCTCTTCCCCGTATGAATTCATCCATAAGCTTACAATATCTTTTGGAGTTGAGTAAACTACCGAATAATACATAGCTTTGTCAGTATTTTTGTCCGGCAGCTTATAAACACAGTTTGCTCTTATAAAACTTCTTAACACACCATTAATAAAACCCGACGCTTTATTAAAACGCATGGTTTTTGCCAGCTTAACACTTTCGTTTACTGCGGCACTTTCCGGTACCTTGTCCATAAAAACAATTTGCAGTATTCCCATTCGTAAAATGTTAAGAACAGTTTTTTCTATCTTTTTTAATCTTATATTTGTATATTGTCTTATAATGTAGTCCAACAAAATTTTTCTTTCTAATACACCATAAACCAAAGCAGAACAAAAAGAGGCATCTACACCTGTGGTGTTGTCCTCTTTCAGCTGATTGTTAAGTGCAATATTTGAATATGCACCTTCATTTTCAATTTTAAGTAAAATTTTTAATGCTGATTTTCTTGGGTTAGCCATAGTAATATTCCTAACTTATTCAAAAACTGTTTCTTTAGTAATGCGGTATCCGCGTACAAAATCTTGTGCATCCATTCTTTTTTTGCCTTCAGGCTGAATTTGATTAATAATTACCGAATTTTTGCCACAAGCAACAGTAAGAGGATTTTCACAAATTACTCTGCCCGCCTTACCGCTTTTTTCACAGAAAGAGGTTGAATAAATTTTAACTCTTTTTCCGTTTACAGCAGACACGGCTACAGGCCAAGGGTTTAATCCGCGTACTTTGTTGTGAACCTTTTGTGCTGTACTACTCCAATTAATTTTACAAAGCTCTTTTGTAAGCATTGGTGCATAATTAGAAAGACTGTCGTCCTGTTTTTGTGGTGTTACTGTTCCGCTTTCTAAAGCTATAAGAGTTTCGGTAATAAGCTTAGCACCCATTTGTGACAAACGGTCATGCAATTGCCCTGCTGTTTCGTTTTCACCTATTTCGGTTTCTGTCTTTAACAGCATATCACCTGTGTCAAGCCCCTCTGCCATTTTCATTGTGGTAACGCCTGTTGTTTTTTCACCGTTTAATACGCACCACTGTATGGGACCTGCTCCTCTATACCTTGGAAGCAACGACGCATGTACATTTACACAGCCATATTTAGGCAAGTCAAGAATTTCTTTAGGTAAAATTTTACCGAAGGCAACAACTACTATAATATCAGGGTTTAGCTGTTTTAAAATTTCAATAGCTTCACCGTTCTTCATAGACTTTGGCTGATATACAGGAATATTATTTTCCAATGCACATTTCTTTACAGGGGGTGGTGTAAGTACATAGCCCCTGCCCTTTGGTTTGTCAGGCTGGGTAAATACACCTGTCACATTATGTCCTGCATTTATTATTGCGTTTAACGGTGGTACTGCAAATTCGGGCGTACCCATATAAACAACCTTCATAGTAAAATCCTCCTTATAAAATTTTAATTTAAAATAATGTTAATCTAATTCTGACGGGTCAACCATTCTTTCTGCTCTTGTTTTAAATATAATTCCCTCAAGATGGTCAAGCTCGTGACAAATGCAGCGTGCCAACAAGCCTTCACCTGTAATGGTAAATTCTTTGCCATTTCTGTCCAACGCCTTTGCGGTAACCTTTAAAGGTCGTTTTACCATACCCCACTGGTTAGGACAAGATAAACACCCCTCAATACCATCTTGCTGACCGCTTTGTTCTATAATTTCAGGATTAACCAATTCAAGGTCAACCTCCTGCTCCGGTATGCTTATAACAACAACTCTGCGCAACACTCCTACCTGCGGCGCTGCCAAACCTACACCGTTAGCCTTTGCAAGAGTTTCTTTCATATCGTCAATAAGGGTAGCAAGTCTTTGGTCAAACTTTGTTACATAATGGCATTTTTTTGTTAAAATGCTGTCACCCTCTGTTACAATATTTCTTGTAGCCATAGTATTTCTCCTTTTTAAATTTTGAAGTTAATATTATAAAATAGTGTCTGGGTTAATGTCAATATATGCTGTAACAGAGCTGTATGCTTTTTCTTTTCCAAACTCTGTAAGCAGCTGAGCCATCATTTTTCTAAAATCAGGACTATTCCTGAATTTTAAAACACATTTATATCTGAATTTATTATTTATTCTATTAATTGAGGCACTTGACGAACCTAAAACTCTTAAAGGAATATTCTGATAACTTTGTTTAGCCTTGGTTATAAGCATTTGAGTAAAATGCTGTGCCCCCTGCTTTGTTTTCTCTTCATTTTCGCCTACAAAGCCTACCATACAAATATCTGAAAAAGGCGGATAAAGCATAGCTTTACGCATTAAAATTTCATTTTTATAAAATCTGTCGTAGTCCTGCTTTGCGGCTAACATTATTGTAGGATTGTCAGGTGTAAAGGTTTGAATAATCGCCTTACCCTCAAGGTTACCTCTTCCTGAACGTCCTACAACCTGTGTAAGAAGCGAAAAGGCTCTTTCATAGCTTCTATAGTCGTCAGAATACAGCATTTGATCTGCTGAAAGAACACCAACCAAGGTTACATTAGGAAAATTAAGCCCCTTTGCTACCATTTGCGTTCCAATCATTATATCATACTTTCCTGCAGCAAAATCGCTAAGCTTTTTTTCATGGGCAAATTTTGCCATAGTTGCGTCAGCGTCAAGTCGAAGAATTTTAGCATTTGGAAAAGCATCAAGTAAAGTTTCTTCTGCCTTTTGTGTACCCAAACCCGAAAATCTTAAACCATAACTATGACAAACGGGACACTCTTGCTGTAAAGGCTCTGAATACCCGCAATAGTGGCACATAAGTCTGTTATTATCCGAATGGTACGTCAGAGAAATTGAGCAGTTGGGACACGTCACAACTTCGTTACATTTTTTACAAGAAACAAACGTATTATACCCACGTCTGTTCAGCAAAATAATAGACTGCCTGCCTTTTTCAAGATTTTTTTCAACAGCCTGCATAAGTACACTGCCAATACCGCTGTAATTCCCTTTTTGCTGTTCTTCATTCATATCGGCAATAATAACCTTTGGCAGCCTTGCACTGCCATAACGTTCAGTAAGCTTATTAATTGAATATCTGCCCTTTTGGCAATTATAAAAGCTTTCTACTGAAGGCGTAGCCGATGACAAAAGCAACAAACAATTGTGCTTGCTGCATCGATATTTCGCAACCTCTCTTGCATGAAAGCGTGGACTTGATTCTGACTTATAGGTATATTCCTGTTCTTCGTCCATAATAATCAATCCAATGTTGTCAAATGGTGCAAAAACAGCACTTCGTGTTCCAACAGCTATTTTTGCATATCCGTTTTTAACCCTCTTCCACTCGTCAAGGCGTTCACCTACAGAAAGTCCACTGTGAAAAACAGCAACATTCTGCCCGTATCTGCCTGTAAAAAGGTTAATAAGCTGTGGTGTAAGGGCAATTTCGGGCACCATAACAATTATACCCTTTTTATCAGCTACAGCTTGGTCAATAAGCCGCATAAACACTGAAGTTTTGCCCGAACCTGTAACACCATACAATAAAGACACATGCCCTTTATTTGAACGGTATTTTACAACAAGATCGTCATATGCCATTTGTTGTTCCAATGTAAGTTTTATTTCGCCATTAGTTTTTGTGTTATTGCTGTAAAAAGCAGGTGTTCTGAATATTTCTTCTTCAAAATATTCAGCTATACCTTTTTTTACCAGTCCGTCAGCTACCGCTTGTGTACACCCCACATAATAGCAAAGCTCCTTTACAGACAGTGCAAATGCCATATTAAGCGTCTCGTATGCCTCTGCCTGCTTTGGTGTAAGCTTAACCGTTGAATTTTCACCTGTAAGCCTTATCATTTTCTGTGACTTATCACCCACGTTACGCAAGGCTTCTTCATGTTTGTTAAGAATACCCTTCATTGACATTGTATGCAAAACAGGATTCTCCTGTTTTAAACCTAAATCTTTTAAAATACTGTCAGATTTTACAGGTTTTTTTCGTGCAAGGAGGTAATCATATGCTTGCTGTTCGTTTTCATCTAGAAAATCTGCTTGGTATTCAAAATTGCTGTTTACACTATACATCGTGTTTATTTTATAATTTATGCCAACAGGCAACATTGATCTTATGCAGTCATACATTGTACAATAATATCGGTTTTTCATAAATTCAACCAGACCAAGCATTTCTGATGACAAAACCGGCTGTTGATCTAAAACAGACAAAATCTCTTTATATCTGTTTTTATCTATAACAGCCGATTTTGTGTACATAACCATAGCCTGCCGTTTTTTATTTCCCTTACCAAAAGGCACAACAACTCTGCATCCACATAAATTATGTGGAGAAATATTAAGCGGCACAATATAGTCAAATATTTTGTCAAAGGTGTAAACCGCCTTATCCAGTGCAACACCTGCCAACGTTACTTCAGTATCAGCCTGTATGTTTACACTTATATTTTCATGCATAAATTATTCGTTAATATCAGGCTCAAGTATGCTGTACTTGTTATCTTTAAAGTCTTCAATAGCCATTAAAACAGGTTTTTCATCAACAATTTCACCGCTTTTTTCAATATCAGCTGAAATTTCTCTTGCCCTTTTAGCCACCGCAATTACCAATGAATATCTTGTGGTTTTGTTTTTTAACATATCCTCAACTGAAGGTTTACGCATTTGCATCATTAAGCACTCCTTTAATAAAATCTAACATATTATCTGTTTTCATATTTTCAGAATTTATAATTGTTTTAATGTCATTTACACACTGGTTTACTGTATCGTTAATAACAATATAGTCATATTTTGTCGACTGACGCATTTCTTCTACGGCAGTTTTTAAACGTTGCTGAATTACCTCTTCTTCTTCTGTTCCCCTATCTCGCAGACGTTTTTCAAGCTCTATCATACTAGGAGGCATAACAAACACTGTTACTGCCTCAGGCATAGTGCTTTTAACATTTAAAGCACCCTGCACTTCAATTTCAAGAATTATATTTTTGCCATTTTCTACACTTTGCTGTACATAGTCCCTAGGAGTACCGTAATAGTTGTCACAATACTGTGCATACTCCAGCATAGCATTGTTCTTTATTCTGCTTTGGAATTCCTCTTTTGTAATAAAAAAGTAGTTCACACCATGAACCTCCCCTTCTCTGGGAGCTCTTGTAGTAGCAGAAACCGACAATGTACAGTCATCGTTATTACTTAACAGTTCTTGAACAACTGTACCCTTTCCAACACCTGACGGACCTGAAATAACTATAACTTTACCATTAGTCATTGTGCTCTTCCTCCTCAATTACAGCTCTGTTGCCTATGCTTTCAGGATTAATTGCCGAAAGTATGATATGCTCGCTTTCAGATATAATTACTGAACGAGTTTTTCTGCCATAGGTGGCATCAATAAGCAATCCCTGCTCTTTTGCATCCTGAATGATTCTTTTAATAGGTGCTGAGTCAGGTGCAACAACAGCAATAATTTTTTCGGCTGACACCAAGTTGCCAAAGCCTATATTAATCAACTTCATAACAACACCTCTGTTATTCTATGTTTTGTACCTGCTCACGTATTTTTTCAAGCTCTGCCTTTATATCAACTACAATGTGAGCCAGTGCAGCGTCTTGTACCTTTGAGCCGATTGTATTTGCCTCTCGGTTCATTTCCTGCAAAATAAAGTCTATTTTTCTTCCAACAGAGCCGTCACTGTTTAAAATATTTTCAAACTGCTCAAAGTGGCTTCTTAACCTTACAGTTTCTTCTGCAACTGCTACCTTGTCTGCAAAAATAGCTGTTTCCGTAATAACACGCTGTTCGTCAACAGTTACAGTTGAAAGCACCTCGTTCATTCTCTCTGTAAGCTTTTGACGGTATTCCGCCACTGTTTGTGGTGAACGCTCTTCTACCTTCGAAACAAGTTCAATTATCGTTTTGCACCTGCTGCTAATATCTTCATACAGCTTTTCACCTTCTGCTTGCCTCATTGCAACAAATTTGTCAAGGGCATCATCCAGTACAGCTTTAACACTATGCCATATTTTTTCCTCGTCTGCATCCGGCTTTGTTACATTAAAAATATCATTATAACGTGCAACAGATGAAATTGAAATATCATCTTGTAAACCATATTTTACTGCAACCTCTTTAAGTGCATTAATATATCCCAAAGCAAGACTGTGGTTTACAGTAACAATTGCCTGCTCATTCTCGTCTGCACCTACGGTTACAAAAATATCTACTTTACCACGGTAGACCTTTTCTTTAACAACTGACTTAATTTTTTCTTCCAAAAATCCCATTTCACGAGGAGTTCTGCAGTTAAGTTCCAAATACCTGTGATTTACAGAACGTATTTCGACTGATATTTCTCTGTTATCAACAATTTGTCGGCTACCACCGTAGCCTGTCATACTTTTTACCATATCATATCACCTTTTCCAACAGACACAACTGTTGCATTGTAAATTTCATTTTAACATTTTTCAACATCAATTGCAACTGTTTACCAAAAGTAGGTACAATAAATTTACAGTTATATAAAATTTTTCTTTTTTCTATTTATACATTTTTTAATTCTAAAACATTGCTATTAATTGTTAAACTGTAACTTATAGCAATTATTATAAAAGTTGATATTTAAAAAAATTTGTGGTATATTAAAGTATATATTATTATCATGGGAGGTTGAAATGAATTTTGTTATTTGCGCGGTACAAAATCAGGCTATAAAATCCACAGATGCTGTACCCGAAGAGCAAAGCTTTAGTTTTGTACTTTATATAACCCTCCTGTTAGCTTTATTTTGGCTTGCTATTAATATAGCCGTACCTTGGTTAGTACGATTTTTAGTGCCTCAAAAATACTTTGATGAAAACGCCCCGCTTTTTAAAGAGCATAAATTTGAGAGTTCGTTTTATAGAAAAATAAAAGTTTCAAAATGGAAAGATAAACTTCCTGATGCAGGTAAGCTAATACATTTTCAGCGTGATTCTTTACCTGAAGACATTGACCAAAACTATATTAACCGATTTATAACCGAGTGCTGTATTGCAGAACTGGGACATTTAACAGTAGGTATTTTAGGCTTTGCATCTTTATTTTTTGTTTTTCTTATACCAGGCGACAACAAACTGGAGCATTTAGGTGTATTTTTACTTTTATCAATTATGGATTTGTTTATTCAATTATTGTTTGTAATTATACAACGCTATAACAGACCCAGGCTTATAAAACTGCGTAAGCTTTATAATCATGGTTATAAAGCAAGGCTAAAATAAAACTCATATTAAAACAGTATTATATTTATTACCAAATGCAAAGAACCCGTTAATTTATAAAGAATTAGCGGGTTCTTTGCATTTTTTAATTTTCTTTAAAAACTATAATGCTAATATCTAATAAAAAGCATCTAAAATATTATTGGCATATTTTAGTCATACTTCGAATCTATACTCAAAAGACATCAGCCTTTCGGGGTATGTTACTCGTTTAACACAAAATCTACTCAAAAATCTTGATAGCTTTTATTTGCTATTAGTATAATTATTTATTAGCCTATATTTTTTTAAAATGACTTTTCGGCATTTTACAAAGCGGACATACCCAATCATCAGGAAGTTCTTCAAAAGGAATATCGCCGTCGTAAACATATCCACATACATCACAAACATACTTTGGTTTATTACTGTTCGAAGCAGAATCGAATGTTCCAAAGGTTGGTGCTTTGGGCGGTGCAGAACCTTTAATAACCTTGTGATAATAATCGTAAGTCATTGGCTCACCCAACGTCATATCTCCTGTTTTTGTTACTTCTGCAAAATAAACTGTGTGGTCGCCAACTTCTGTTTTATTTACCACATGGCAAATAATGTAACAGCAAATTCCATTTGTTATAATCGGCAAATCTTCAACCACAGTGTACTGTACATCAGAAAGCTTATCTTTGTCATAACCGCTTGCAAAACCAAGCGCAGTAAAAACTTCTTTAGGCGCTTCAGTATTTAGTACAGTCACAGAAAACTTGCCTGTTTTTTCAATTTGTTCTGCAGTATAACAACTGTTATTAACACTTACTGCAATAACAGCCGGCTTTGCACTAATTTGAAAAACCGTGTTTACAATACAGGCAGACATTTTGCTTGTTGAATTAACACCAATAGCATACATACCGTAGGAAAGTTTGTTTAATATTGAATAATTCATATAATCACCTCGTTTTAAAATTTTATTGTTTATTCAATATATTACATAGCTCAATTTAATTTTAAAAGATTTATTATTTATGTGCAATTTTTAATAATCTGCAACGTAAAATTCAGAATTTATTTATTGATAACCAACTATATTTATGGTAAAATGTATAAAAATTATAGAAGTTGGAGTGTTTATATGAAGATTCAGGAATCAGCTGAAAATTACCTTGAAACGATACTTATTATTAAAGAACGTAACAGCGAGGTTCGCTCTGTTGACATAGTTAATGAGCTTAATTTTTCAAAACCCAGTGTAAGCGTAGCAATGAAAAATCTTAGAGAAAACGGTTACATTACTATGGACGCAAAGGGTTACATTGAACTTACTGAAAAAGGTCTTGAAATTGCCAACACTATGTACGAAAGACACAAGCTGTTTTCAAAATGGCTTATGGAGTTAGGTGTAAGCGAAAAAACAGCCAAAGAGGACGCTTGTCGTATTGAACATGTTATAAGTGCAGAAACCTTTGAGGCTATAAAAAGGCATTTACCAAATGTCTCTAAATAATATGTTATATTATATCACATAAGGACAATAAATAATGAATATATTATTAAATTTTACTATAATTCTTTAGGAAACAATTTATGGATTTTTCTTCGATTTTTCATATTTCTTGTGATAACTATTGTTATCCTCTAAACAATGACGACTTGTTATTAAAATAAAAACAGGTTATGATATTGACAGAGTAGAGTTAATGTACGGCGACCCTTTTAAAAGCAGAATTTTTGACGGTAATGACACATGGAGCGGTCAACTTATGGAAATAACCGATGTAAAAAACCACAAACTATGGAAAGCCGTGGTTAAACCGGAATTTAAAAGATGCAGATATTATTTTATACTGCACAGCAAAAACCAGACCTTCTATATGACCGAAGATTCATTTAAAAGTGAAGCCGAATTTAAGAACTACAAAGGCAGGCATCAGGACTTTTTCTTTCCCTGGATGAATTCGACTGATATAATTAAACCATTCCCTGCAAGAAAGCATTGACAGTTTTTGGTTAAATAAACAGTCAACTGCAACAAATTTTGAATTTCAAATAAACAGACGTCTTAATATGTATTCTGAACAGGTTTGCAATGTAATGTTTAATTTGTTAGACTCACACGATACCATGCGCTTAATAACCCGCAGCAATAATGCTTATGTAGTATTAAGTGTTCACAAACAAAAAATAAAACACAACACTAGGTAAAAAGTTTTTATGCACTACTTTTCCACCTGTTTATTGTGCAATTTTTACGAATTGATAAAACAATAACAAATATACTGGATTTTTTAAAAATTTTGTAGTAAAATATATGCATATTAAATAAGTTAATTTTTTAACACACTTTATTAAAATGAATATTTTGTCTAATATAAACCCACAAGATAAAGGGCAGTTGTACCTCATTATGTACAACTGCCCTTTATCTTATTTTTATTTAAAAATTAAATTAAGATTTTTCAATGCTGATTTTAACTAACATGAAAATTATAATTACACCTAATTTGTTATAGTATTAATACCGATTAAGATTATTTAAGGTCCGTATTTATACTTTCAAGCTGCTTTTGCCACAGTGATACGGCTGCATCACTTGGCATACGAAAATCGCTTCTTGGTGAAAGTGTAACAGAACCTACCTTAGGACCGTCAGGCAGGCAAGAACGCTTAAACTGCTGGGTAAAAAATCTTTTTATAAAAACCTGCAGCCATTTAATTATTATCTGTGACGAATAAACTTCCTTAAAGGTCTGTTTTGCCAAATAGAAGATTTTTACAGGTGTAAATCCAAAACGCACAAAGTAATAAAGGAAAAAATCGTGTAGTTCGTAAGGACCAACAATATCTTCTGTCTTTTGTGATATTTCACCATCTGTCGGCGGTAACAGCTCAGGGCTTACAGGTGTTGCAAGAATATCAAGTAATACTGTTTTTAATGAACCTTCGGACATTTCAGCCTCGTACGCTGTTAAATAACGCACCAATGTTTTTGGCACAGAAGCATTTACGGCATACATACTCATATGGTCGCCGTTGTAGGTTGCCCAACCAAGTGCCAGTTCACTTAAATCGCCTGTTCCAATAACAAGAGCATTATTTTTATTTGCAATGTCCATAAGTACCTGAGTGCGCTCTCTTGCCTGAGAATTTTCATAGGTTACATCAGTAATATCAGAATCGTGCTCAATATCTTTAAAATGCTGATTAACCGCTTGGGTAATATTTATTTCTTTAAAGCTTACCCTATAAGCCTCGGCCAATTTTTCTGCATTTGATTTTGTTCTTTTGGTTGTGCCAAAGCAAGGCATAGTAACAGCAGTAATGTTACGGCGAGAAATTCCCAGTCTGTCAAATGCATGCACAGTAACAATTAAAGCAAGTGTAGAATCAAGCCCGCCAGACAATCCTATAACAGCATTTTTAATACCTGTATGTTCAAGTCTGGTTGCCAAGCCCACAGACTGAATAGACAAAATTTCCTGACAGCGTTGGTCAATGTCAGATTTACTGCTTGGTACAAAAGGAGTACGCGAAAAGGTTCTGCTTAATGTAAAATTTTTTGTACCTACACTAAAGCTGTACCTTTTACAATTTGAGTGAGTCTTATATGTTGTCATTCTTCTGCGTTCACCTGCAAGCTTTTCAACATCAATATCAGTATATATCAGACCTGTTGTATAACGCTGAGCCTGTACGAGAGAAACACCGTTTTCTGCTATAATATTGTTTCCTGAAAAAACCATATCAGTTGTAGATTCTCCTAAGCCTGCGTCTGCAAAAATATAACCGCATATAAGCATAGCAGATGTCATTTCTATTAAAGACTGTCGATACTTTGGCTTTCCTATAACCTCGTCACTTGCCGAAAGATTTACTATAATATTAGCTCCACCCGTTGCAAGGTTAATTGACGGTGAATTTGCCACCCACAAATCCTCGCACACTTCTACCCCAAATGTAAAATCAGACATCTTAGTACTTTCAAATATAACATCAGTAACCACATCTGCCATACCAAGCTCGCCAAACTCTACACGTTCGCACATATAATTTTCCGCAGAGGTAAAATGACGCATTTCATAAAATTCTGAATAATTAGGAATATTAATTTTAGGCACTAAACAAATCAGCCTACCCCTGCTTATTACTGCACCACAGTTATATAAGTTACCTCTAACTGCAACAGGTAAACCAACAACTGTAACAATATCAACATCAGCAGTTGCTTTAACAATATCTATAAGTGCATTTTTGGCACCATCTAAAAGTGTTTTTTGCAAAAATAAATCTCCACAAGTGTAACCTGTTATGCAAAGCTCAGGAAACGCTATTAATGAGACCCCTTTAGAATTTGCCTCGTTTATTAATTTGATTATTTCATTTTTATTGCGGTCACAGTCTGCTACACGAATTTTGGGTGTAGCGGCAGCAACCCTAACAAAACCAAGGTTCATTATTATCTCTCCAGTTATAAATTATATATGTTATTATAACCCACAAGTATAAATTTTACAACTTATTCAAAACAATTATGCTATGTGACATACTATTGCAAAAATATAACAAATTAGTGCTAACTTTTTAATTGATTGAATTTCCACTAAATTACATAGGCTACTTCCTTGTTTAATTAATTGAATATTAAATTTATAGGTTACTTTCTCACTTTTCTTTAAAGCCTTTCTTATAGATTTTTTTAGTTTATTACTTAGCTTTTTAAAATTCATTTAGCTTAGCTATTAATTTAACCTGTTATAATATAAAATATCTATATTTCTAATTTAGATATTATAT
>CABRLN010000035.1 GCA_902471875.1 uncultured Clostridium sp. | reverse complement strand
TGATTAAACTTTTTCAAAAGTTTATGGGTCAAGGGTGAAACCCTTGTGGGTTTTAAGGGCAACGCCCTTAACGAATCTTTTATCCCTGAAATACCGTCAAAGACGGTATTTCTAATAAAGACGGTTACATTAAAGGGTTTCACCCTTTAAAATCCTGACAAGGGCTTTCGCCCTTGACCTAATTTGCCTTTGAAAAGGCAAAAGCGAAACTTTTAAATGTGTTGCCAACAGTTTGTACACTAAATCATAATTTAATGCTTTACCTGTATTCTGTATAATTTATTATTTACCACACCACTTAATTACACACAAATTACAGTTTTATAAAACATTTATTTTATATTCTTTTTGCGTTTTTCACAATTTTCCATAAAATCTGTAGTATATGTACCGTCAACAAATTCTTTTTCTGACAAAATGTCAATTTGTAAATCTCTGTTATGGTCAACGCCAATAATGTTCAATTCGCTTAAAGCCATTTTCATTTTTCTAATTGCATAATCCCTTGTACGTGCCTGAACAATCAGTTTACCCATCATTGAATCGTAAAAAGGCGGAATGGAGTAGTCCTGGTAAATTGCAGTATCAAAACGAACTGACGGTCCTCCCGGAATATGTACTCTTGAAATTGTTCCGCAGGACGGTCTAAAATTCTCATCAGGATTTTCAGCATTAATACGGCACTCAATAGCGTGACCATGAATAAACACCTTATCTTGTGTAATTGTCAGCATTGCACCTGCTGCAATTCGTATTTGCCACTGTACAAGGTCAATACCCGTAACCATTTCTGTAACAGGGTGTTCTACCTGTAAACGGGTATTCATCTCCATAAAGTAAAAATTATTATTTTTATCAAGTAAAAATTCTACTGTACCGGCATTTACATAATTAACAGCCAATGCCGCCTTTTTTGCCGCCTCCATCATAGCTTTACGTATTTCGGGCGTAATAGCAGGTGATGGACTTTCTTCTATTAATTTTTGGTTTTTTCTTTGTACAGAGCATTCACGTTCTCCCAAGCAAATTACATTGCCGTACTTGTCGGCAAGAAGCTGCATTTCGATATGCTTTACAGGCTTGAGGAACTTTTCCATATATACTGCACCGTCACCAAATGCAGACTCAGCCTCACTTGAAGCGGAATTGTAAGCATTATCAAATTCATCAAGTGAATTTACCAAACGAATACCTCTGCCGCCGCCACCCGAACGAGCCTTGATTAATAACGGAAACCCAATTTTTTCAGCCTCTTGTCTTGCCTTTTCAAGGGTTTCTACAATGTCACAACCGGGTGTAACAGGCACACCTGCTTCACGCATTGTTTTTCTTGCCATATCTTTGTCACCAAGCAATGAAATCATTTCTGCATTTGGACCTATAAATTCAATATTACATTTTTCGCACAAAGAAACAAACTTTGCATTTTCTGAAAGCAGTCCGTAACCAGGATGAATTGCCTGTGCACCTGTTGCAACGGCAACAGTAATAATTGCCGCCATATTAAGGTAACTGTCGGCTACTTGTGGACCGCCTAAGCAGTAGCTTTCGTCTGCAAGCTGTACGTGCATTGCATTTTTGTCTGCCTCTGAATACACTGCAACCGTAGAAATTCCCATTTCTCGACAGGCCCTTATAATTCTTACGGCAATTTCTCCACGATTTGCTATCAAAATCTTTGAAAACAAACTGCACACTCCCAACTTAATATAAATTATATAGCAGTAATTATTCCTCGTTAGGCACTACAGCTACTGTAAAATCTGCCTGAACACAAAGCTTGTCCTTTACATAGCCCTTGGCTGTAATAAAGTGGAACACACCTCTGCTTTTAGTTAAAGTACAAGTTGTTTCAAGAGTGTCACCAGGCAAAACTTTATTTTTAAACTTAACATTATCCATCTTTGAGAAATACGGTGTTGAATTTGCTGCATCGTCTGAAATTAATACACAGCTTGCCTGAGCCATCATTTCACAAAGAATTACACCCGGCACAACAGGATTGCCCGGAAAATGACCTTTTAAGAAAAACTCGTCACCTTTTACTGTATATTTACCTTTTGATGTTATATCGTCAATTTTTTCTGCTTCTTCTACAAGCAGCATGTTATCACGGTGAGGAATAATCTTTTTAATCTCTTCTTGATTCATTACAGTACCCTCCAATTATGCAATTACAAACAGCGGCTGACCGTACTCCACAATGTCACCGTTTTCAACAAGGATTTCCTGAATTGTACCGCTTTCTGTAGCAGTAATCTCGTTCATAAGCTTCATAGCCTCAATAATGCAAACTACATCACCCTTATTTACCTGTGAACCCACCTTTACATAAGGGTCAGCCTCAGGTGACGGTGCTGTATAGAATACACCTACCATTGGGCAGTCTATTGTTTTGCCCTTTGGCTGAGCCGGTGCAGAAGCTTCGGCTGCCTGCGGTACATCAGCCTGCTGTGCCGGTGCTTGTACAGGTACCGGTGCAACACCATTTGCCGCTCCAACCGGTACTGTAACATTAACAGCAGGTGTTGATGCGTCAGAGGTCTTCTTTTTCAGGCAAAGCTTTTCGCCATTTTCACAGGTAATTTCTAAATTAGTAAGGCTTGAATTGTCAAGTGTAGCAACAAGCTCTTTAATTTCTTCAATACTATACATTTACTTAATATCCTTTCTGAATATACAGCAATTAGTCTATTTTTCTAAACACAATAACTGCGTTGTGACCACCAAAGCCCAATGTTGAAGACGCTGCAACATCTATATTTTCTTTAACAGCCTTATTTGGAACATAGTTAAGGTCACAAAGCTCGTCAGGCTCTTCAAGATGAATTGTTGGAGGAACTACTCCCTCTTTTATTGCAAGTACAGAGGCAATAGCTTCCACAGCACCTGTTGCACCAAGCATATGACCTGTCATTGATTTTGTAGAGCTTATCAAAATATCGTATGCTCTTTCTCCTAGTACATTTTTAATAGCCTTTGTTTCGCCCTTGTCATTAAGAGGTGTGCTTGTGCCATGTGCATTAATATACAGCTTTTCGTCATCCTTTAGTTCTGCTTCATCAAAAGCAAGCTTAAAAGCTCTTGTACCTCCTGCTGTTTCAGGATCCGGTGCAGTTACATGGTAAGCGTCACAGGTGTTGCCGTAACCTACAAACTCTGCATAAATCTTTGCACCTCTTGCCTTTGCATGCTCGTACTCCTCAAGAATAAGCATACCTGCACCCTCGCCAAGAACAAAACCGTCACGATTTTTGTCAAACGGAATTGACGCTCTTTGAGGATCATCACGAAGTGTTAAAGCCTTACAGTTTGCAAAGCCTGCAACTGTAAGAGGTGTAACAGCAGCCTCGCTGCCGCCTGCAATAATAGCGTCAGCCAAACCGTTTTTAATAGCGTAAAAAGCCTCGCCAAGCTCGTGTGTACCTGTTGAGCAGGCTGTAACTATTGGCAGACAAACACCCTTTGCCTTAAAACGAATTGCAACTTGTCCTGCTGCAATGTTTGAAATCATCATAGGAATAAAGTGAGGTGAAACCTTACGTGCGCCACCTGTATAAAAAGCAACACTGTTGTCGTAGAAAGTTTGCATACCGCCAATGCCTGAACCTACATACACACCAAAACGCTCTTCGTCAACATTGCCAATAATTCCGCTGTCATCAACAGCCTGCTGTGCTGCAGCAAGCGCATATTGTACAAACAAATCGGTTTTTCTTAAATCTCTTTTTTCAATATATTTTAGCGGATCAAAGTCCTTAACCTCTCCGGCAACCTTTGCTTTTAACTCTGCTGCGTCAAAAGATTTAATACGGTCAATACCACATACACCGTTAACCATATTGTTCCATGTTGTTTCAACATCGTTGCCAAGCGGTGTTACACAACCTAAGCCTGTAACTACTACTCTTCTCATAGGTAAAATCTCCTCTCTGATAAATAACTGATTTTGGAAATATTTATTTGTATAAACCCTTTTTTGTTTATTAAAAATTTAATTTATATTTATAATTACATTGCCATACCGCCGTCAACACGAATAACCTCGCCTGTAATATATGAAGCATCATCTGAACATAGGAAAGAAATAGCGTTTGCAACATCCTCAGGCAAGCCACGCTTTTTCATTGGAATCGAAGCCTCTATAGCGTCTTTAACCTTGTCGCTTAATGCATTTGTCATATCTGTAATGATATAACCCGGGGCAACAGCATTAGCTGTAACACCTCTGCCGGCAAGCTCTTTTGCAACTGATTTTGTTAAACCTATTACACCTGCTTTAGAAGCTGAATAGTTAGCCTGACCTGCATTGCCGTTTATACCTACAACTGACGCAACATTGACAATTCTGCCTGCTCTTTTCTTCATAAAGTGAGTATATGTATGCTTAATCATATTAAATGTACCCTTTAGGTTTACATTAATAACAGAATCAAAGTCAGCCTCTTCCATTTTCAAAATAAGCTTATCTCTTACAATACCTGCGTTATTTATAAGAATGTCAATACCGCCAAATTCTTCAATAATCTTATCAACTGTGGCTTTTGATTCGGCAAAGTTTGAAACATCGCAGTAATAAAGACCAACCTTTACACCTAAAGCTTCAACCTCTTTTTTTGCGTTTTCACCCTCTTCTTCTTTACCGACATAAAGAATAGCAATATTAGCACCCTGCGATGCAAGCTTTTTTGCTACTGCCAAGCCAATACCTCTTGATGCACCGGTTACAACTGCTGTTTTATTTTCTAAACTCATTTTTATACCCCCTGTTTATATATCCAAAGCGTCAAGTGTTTCTTTGTTTTCTACATTAAACACCTTAACCTCTTTATTAATTTTCTTAATTAATCCTGCCAGTGTTTTGCCAACACCAACCTCAATAAAAGTATCAACACCAAGTTTAATTAGGTTTTCAACTGTTTTTTGCCATTGTACAGGATTTTCTACCTGCTTTGTAATAAGTTCTTTAAAGTCACCGCTATATGGTTGTGCAGTTACATTGCTGTAAATTGGTGTTGTTGGCTGGTTAAGCTGTTTATCTGCCAGATATTCACCTAAACCTTTAGCAGCACTGCTCATAAACGGTGAGTGGAAAGCGCCGCTTACTGCCAGCTTAACAGGCTTGCCTTTTTCTGCTTTTACAGCATCCATAAGAGCTTCTGCATTTTCTTCTGTAGTTGCTACAACAGTTTGAATTGGGCTGTTGTAGTTTACAGGATAAGTATTGTCAAATTTTAATGCAATTTCCTCTACTTTTTCAGGTGGAAGCTTTAGTACTGCTACCATTGCACCCTTGTTTTGCTGTGCGGCTTTGTCCATAAGCTCACCTCGGCGGCAAACCAATTTAAAAGCCTCTTCATAGCTTAACATATCTGAAAAACCCAAGGCAGCAATTTCACCCAGTGAAAAGCCTGCAATGTAGTCAGGTTTAATACCCTTTTCATCTACTGCCGCTGCTGCTGCAAGGTCAGCAGTAAAAACGCAAGGCTGTGTATTTACTGTACGGCTAAGCTCCTCTTTGTCGGCTTCAAAGCACTGTGTTGAAGTACCTTTTCTTATGCTGTCTGCCATGTCATATACTGCTTTAGCAGCAGGTGAGCAATCGTAAAGCTCTTTACCCATGCCTGTATATTGTGCACCTTGACCTGAAAAAACAAATGCTATTTTACCCATTTAGACGCACCACCTAACACCTGCTCTGCCTCAGCAAAAATTTCTTCTATAATTTCCTTAGCAGGCTGTTCTTTTTTTACCATACCTGCAATTTGACCTGCAAGAACACAGCCGTTAGAAACGTCGCCCTCTCGTGCGGCTTTTCTTAAAACACCAAGAGCCATTTTTTCAAGCTCTTCGTCAGAAACCTCACTGCTGTTGTACTCACATTTTGTATATTCTCTTGTAAAAGAATTTTTAATTGAACGAACAGGGTGACCAAGTCTTTTGCCTGTAACAACTGTGTCAATATCCTTAGCTTTTAAAACCTTCTTTTTATATTCTTGACTTATTGTACATTCTTCTGCTACCAAAAAGCGTGTTCCAAGCTGTACACCTTGTGCGCCAAGCATAAACGAAGCCGCAACGCCTCTGCCGTCTGCAATACCACCTGCGGCTATTACAGGAATAGTAACAGCGTCACAAACCTGCGGCACAAGTGCCATTGTTGTAATATCACCAACATGCCCGCCTGATTCGCCGCCTTCGGCAATTACAGCAAAAGCACCGTTTCTTTGTGCCATTTTTGCAAGCGTTACTGACGGTGTTACAGGTATAACCTTTATGCCTGCCTCAAGCCACATTTTCATAAATCTTGCAGGGTTACCTGCACCTGTTGTAACTACAGGAATTTTCTCTTCTGCTACAACCTTAGCCGTTTCTTCAACAAACGGACTCATAAGCATAATGTTCACGCCAAAAGGTTTGTCAGTTAGTTCTTTGCACTTTTTGATTTCTTCTCTTAACTGCTCGCCATTTGAGTTCATAGCGGCAATAATTCCTAAACCGCCTGCATTACTGACGCCTGCTGCAAGAGAAGCGTCTGCTACCCAAGCCATACCGCCCTGAAAAATAGGGTACTTAATGCCTAACTGTTCATTTATAGGAGTGCTAATCATATATGTAATTCCTTTCGTCTTCTATATTTTTATACTAAATCGCAATAGCAATTAACATGTTCACTTAATATGCCACTTACATAATTATTTATTCTTTATACGGTTATTTATATACATAAAAATAAAGTATTCTGCATAAACTGCAATTAGTCCTTGTCCCATGTAATTACGCAGCTGCCTGTGGTTAAACCTGAGCCGAAAGCACAAAATACAATGTTGTCGCCTTTTTTAAACTTCTTTTGTTCCACACACTCAGCAAGTGCAATTGCACAGCTGCCGCCTGAAGTATTGCCATACTCTGAAATTGTACGAATAAACTTTTCGCTTGGAATATTCAGCTTGTCAACAGCAGTTTCTATAATTCTGATATTAGCCTGGTGCGGAATTACCCAATCAATATCATCTTCAGTTAACCCAGCAGCCTTAATAGCTTTTTTAATACCCCTAACCATATTGGTTACAGCAAATTTGTAAACCTCAGGACCATTCATATACAAATAAGGGTGTTCTGACTCATGCTTATAAAAAGGTGAGGTATTTTCGCCCCTTGGGCATCTTAAAACATCTGTGTCGCCTTTAGCGTTAATCTCGATATATTTAAGGCCTTCGCCGCGGCTTAGTACAGCAGCTCCGCCGCCATCGCCAAACAAAACACAGGTTGCACGGTCTGTCCAGTCAACTATGTTAGAAAGATTATCAAGTGCAATTACAAGTACTTTGTCAACCCTATTTCTTGCAAAAAATCCGTCAGCAACGTCAAGTGCATAAATAAAGCCCGAACAAGCAGCGTTAATATCAAATGCAGGACAGCTTGCACCAATCTCCTTTTGTACAACACAAGCCTGTGAAGGGGTAATATATTCTCCTCTTAAAGTTGCACAAATAATAAGGTCTAGGTCTTTTGATGTAATGCCGGCGTTTTGCATAGCCTCATTTGCTGCTTTAACACACAGCTGAGTCATAGTTTCGTCCTTGCAAATATGTCTTCTTTTAATACCCGTTCTTGTTGAAATCCATTCGTCATTAGTTTCTACCATAGTAGAAAGCTCTTCGTTGGTTAAAACATATTCGGGTACTGCTTTACCTGTACCAATTATACTAAAGCTCATTCTGTTTTTTCCTTTCAAATTATGCAGATTTTTTCAGCCCGTCTTTATTTACAAGACTTCTGTTAATTTTATTTAAGAGAAAATTGTTCATTCTCTCCATACATTTTACAAGAGTACACTTTTCATTTTCATTCATATCACACAAAATATCTCGTGCCATATTTTTTCTGAAACGCTTATGTATTCTGTCAGCATGCCTGCCTTTTTCTGTTAAATTAACATATACCTGTCTGCCATCAGTTTTACTTTTATGGCGGGCAACATATCCTTTTTTTTCAAGCCTGTTTACCGCAATAGTAACAGATGATGGTGTTATCATAAGTTCGTTTGCAATATCCCCCACTACTTTGCCGGTAACCGGACTTTTGTTTATAACCTCTAACATAGAAAGTTCACTTACTGACAAATTAAATCGTTTTGAGCTGTTAAACATATTTTGCTCAATACGGTTAATTAAAATATAACTGTTAGACAAAGCATCGTTAAATTTCTTACAAAAAAAATCTTCCATACTTCCTCCGATTATTATAAGTTATAGTTTGCAAAACAATTTATATTTAAAATACTGTACCAACACATAAAAAGCCATTATAAATTATTTTGATTACCTAACTAATTTTATTACCAACAAAGAGTTTTGTCAATATTAATTGATGACAGTTTACCATAATTTAACTATTATATAATTATTACATAAAAACAGCGAGTAATTTGTTAAATTCTGCAAGTAATAACATTAACTGCATAAATCTTCAAGTAATCTTCTTAGTTGTTCCGGGGTTTCAACCTCTATTCCTGTTTTTAACTTGTCCCTGTCTGCTTTAGGCAAAGCAGACACATATCGGTCGGTTACCCTAATAGGCTTGTTATCACCATTTTCAAAAACAGCAACTACTCCGTCATATTCTTTTACAATATAGGTTTTATATTTTGTCGCATTCTCACTTGACTGCGTAGGGCTGGCTGCCGAAACATCATCGTTTCTCTCGCAGCTTAAAAAAGTAGCTACTAAAGCTGCTACCATAAAAAGAACAAAAGCTATTGCTACAAAAGCATTTACTCGTTTACTCATTATTATAATCACCTTACATAACTTTAATATTAAATTTAGTATAACCCTTACTGCAATAAATATTATATATTAATGTTAGAATTTGTAAAAAGCCTGCAACTGAATTATTTGTATTTTTATACCAATAATAGAGAAAAGCAGAAAAATATTCTTTCTTAATTCTTCTAAGATATAATATTTAATGATTTTGCAACAAAAATACTTGCTGTAAACATACTTTTCTCAAAATACTTATAAATTTATAAAATTTTAATTAATTCCTCGAAAAAAGGATTTTCTTTTTTATTAGTAGGTGATATAATGGTAAAGGTTATATTCACATTTATTTTGTAATAAATTTCATCAATTGTATAAATTTAATGGAGGTTTGATTTTTTATGGGAAAGATAAGGAACCAATATAACAGTCGGATAACCCCCGGCAGTGTAGCGGTATCCGGAACAAAGGGTTTTTTCTCTTTATTATGGAAAACCATATCTACTGCACTTATGATACTTTTAGTATCAGGCGGCATTGTGGCTATTGCCCTGTCTATTTACCTGTACGGCTTAGCTTGTCAGCCAACAGGAATTGACCTTACCAGCGAAAAGCAGCAGCAAACATCGTTTTTGTATATTTATAACGATGACAATAAACCTGTTGAATACCAAAGATTGCACGGTACTGAAAACAGAGTGTGGGTTGGACTTGACCAAATACCTGAGAACATGACAAACGCACAAATTGCAATTGAGGATAAGCGTTTTTATGACCACTCGGGTGTTGACTGGGTTAGAACAGCAGGTGCTATTGTGAATCTTGGTTCAGAATCAAGCTATGGTGGTTCAACAATTACACAACAGCTGATAAAAAATATTACAGGTAACAATGAGGTTAGTATAACACGTAAGCTTACAGAAATTTTTAAAGCACTAAATCTTGAGAAGGAATACACTAAAGATGAAATTTTAGAGGCATACTTAAATATTGTAAACTATGGCAGCGGATGTCAGGGTGTGCAAGCAGCAGCAAACCTTTATTTTGCTAAGGACATAAGTGAATGTAATGTAGCCGAATGTGCTGCCATTGCAGGCATTACACAAAATCCTGCTGCATACAATCCTTTAATTTATCCTGAAGATAACAAGGTACGCCGAGATACCGTAATAGACGCTATGTATGATCAGGGAATGCTCACCAAAGCAGAATACGATCAAGCAAAAAAAGATTCTGATAACCTAAAATTTGTAGGTTATGAAAATAATAAAAAAGAGCAGGAAAAAGAATCTAAAGAAGAAAAATACGGCAGCGACTACCTGTCAAACTGGTATGTTGAAGCAGCCTTAAGAGACCTTGAAGACGAACTTGCAAAAGAACTTAATATAAGCAGCGATGTAGCTTCAAATAAAATTTATTCAGGCGGTTTAAAAATTTATCTTGCTATGGATTTAAAATTCCAACAATTTTGTGAAAATTATATTCAATCAATGAGTACACCATACGACCCTAACTGTGAGCTTGCTGTTGTTATGACAGACCTAAAAGGCAGAGTATTAGCAACAGTTGGCGGCAGAGAAAAGAAAAATCAGATGTTTGTATGGGACAGAGCAAATGTTGCAGAGCTGCAGCCGGGTTCTTCAATTAAACCTGTTGTTGTTTACCCGCTGGCTATTGAAAAAGATGAATACCATTACTCATCAATGGTAAAAGACCAGCCTATTGACGAATGGAAAACAGACGAAAATGGGAACTTGGTTTCGGGTCCTAATAACGTGTACGGATCTTACTTGGGTGAAATTACTTTGCCTGATGCTATTGAACGTTCTTCAAATGCAACCGCTGCACAAACAATGAAGCTTGTTGGTGCAAAAAATGCATATAACCAAGCAATTAATAAAATGTATTTCAGACATTTATCAACTGAAGATGCAAATAATCTTGGTGCATTGTCACTGGGTGGTTTAAACGGCGGCGTTACCGTTCGTGAAATGGCTACAGCTTATCAGTATATGGGTAATGGAGGCAAAATTTATGACTCTTACACTTACTACTATGTTGAGGATGCCTCCGGCAATGTAATTATTGACCACCGTGAACAAATTCCTACACAAGCATATTCATCACAAACAGCTTCAATTATGAACAGATTGCTTAATTACAACGTAGTTCACAATAACCCTGCACATACAAGTGCCGGTGAAGCAAAAATTTCAGGTTGGGATATTCTTGGTAAAACAGGTACAACCGACAGCGATAAAGACCACTGGTTCTGCGGACTTTCTCCATACGCAACCTGTGCTGTATGGACAGGTTACGATACTCCTTCTTCGCTTTCACAATCCAGCTTCTCTGTTGCAGTTACAATTTTCCATGATTTAATGCAGGAATATCTTAGCGATAAAAAGAACAAAGAATTTACTATTGACGACACACTTGAGGAACATGAATATTGTGCAAGCACCGGCTTGCTTGCCGGTTCGTACTGCTCAACAACCTTTACAGGTTATTACAAAAAGGGAAATGTACCTGAATACTGCTCCGGCTATCACAGCAGCTACAATTCTTACAACTCTAACAACTATAATGATTATTCTAATTCTTATAGCTCCGACAACTACTCTGATTATTCAAATTCCTCATGGGATTCCGATGATGACGATGATAACCTGTACAGTAGTGGTGATGACCTGTACAGCGGCGGTGATACCAGCGGTAGCGGTGATACCGGCGGCGGTGGTGATACCGGCGGCGGTGGTGATACCGGCGGCGGTGATGATACCAGTGGAGGCGGTGACACCAGCGGAGGCGGTGATACCAATGGCGGAGGCGGTGATACCAGCGGCGACAGTGGTGATACCAGCGGCGACAGTGGTGATACCAGTGGCGGCGATACCGAATAAACCGATATGATACAGAGATTTATAACAAAATTTAAAAACTGACTAAATTTGATTTCTTTGTCGTCGGATATTCCCCCGGCGACAAAGCTGATTTTACTGACTATACATAATCAAATTAATATTATTTAGAGAGGTGCAAAAATGATACATGTTGCAATTATGGGACACGGTGTTGTAGGCTCTGGTGTTGCAGAAATACTACTAACACACAAAGAAAGTCTAAAGAAAAAGGTACACGAGGAAATAAATATTAAACATATTTTAGATTTAAGAGATTTTCCTGACCTTCCTTATTCTGACAAATTTACAAAGGATTTTAACGATATAGTAAATGATGACGAGGTTAAGGTTGTTGCTGAAGTAATGGGTGGTGTAAACCCGGCATTTGACTTTGTTAAGCGCTGCTTAGAAGCTAATAAAAGTGTAGTAACATCTAACAAAGAGCTTGTGGCAAAAAAGGGTGCACAGCTGCTTGCAATTGCCAAAGAACATAATGTAAACTTTTTATTTGAAGCCAGCGTAGGCGGCGGTATTCCTATTATTCGTCCTCTTAACAATTGTCTTGTTGCCAATGAAGTTGACGAAATTGCAGGCATACTTAATGGTACAACAAATTTTATTCTTACAAAAATGATTACAGAATCTATGGCGTTTAAGGACGCTTTAGAGCTTGCACAGCAGCTTGGTTATGCAGAACGTGACCCGTCTGCCGATGTTGAAGGACATGACGCCTGCAGAAAAATTTGTATTCTTGCTTCACTTGCATTTGGCAAGCACGTTTACCCTGACAATATTCACACTGAAGGCATTACAAACATTGCTCTTGAAGACGTTGAATATGCTAACCAATGGGGCGGTGTAATTAAGCTTATTGGTGATGTTAAACACACTGAAAACGGTTTGTTGGACATTTTTGTTGCACCAATGCTAGTTAGCAACGAAAGTCAACTTTCTAGCATTGACGATGTATTTAACGGTATTCTTGTTCGCGGTGACTCAACAGGCGATGTTGTATTTTACGGCAAGGGTGCAGGCAAGCTTCCTACAGCAAGTGCTGTAGTTGCTGATATTGTTGACTGTGTTAAACATATTTCAGCCAGAAAATACCTTTTCTGGGACGACTGCGACGGCAGCAATGTTCTTCCTTATGATGAAAGCATATCTGCAATGTATGTAAGAGCTAACGGTGACATAAAAATTGTTCAATCAATTTTTGAAGATGTTGCACAGCTTAACAGAAAAAAAGCATCTGAAGGAGAAATTGCATTTACAACAGGTGAAATGACAGTTAAAGAATTCAACGAAAAAATTGCCCAGCTTAAAGAACACGGTGTAGAGGTTCTTAACACTATTAGAATAGGTGATTTATAATGATAAGAATTCAAATACCTGCAACAAGTGCAAACCTAGGCTCAGGCTTTGACAGCCTGGGCGTTGCTTTAACTATGTATAACCAAGTTTGGATGGAGGTTTCTGACGAAACTATAATTTCTTCAAAGGATGATATACAGGTTCCAACAGATAAAAATAATCTTATATACTGGTCAGCTGAGCATTTGTATAAAGAATGTGGTAAAAAGCTGCCGGGGCTAAAAATTATACAAGAAAATAATATTCCTATGACAAGGGGCTTAGGAAGCAGCTCTGCTTGTATTGTAGCAGGCTTGGTTGGTGCCAACCGTTTTTTGGGCAACCCTTTGTCAGACAAAGACCTTATTAATCTTGCTTCAAAAATTGAAGGACACCCTGACAACACTACACCTGCTTTAATGGGAGGTTTAGTAACCTCTGCTATAGATGGTGACAAGGTATATAGCGTAAGTGTACCGGTTGCAAGTAACATTCGTTTTGGAGTATTTATACCACCATTCGAATTAAGTACAGAATATGCTCGTGGCGTACTGCCTGAAACCTACACGAAAGAGCAGGCTGTTTACAATCTTTCACGTTCTTCATTAATGACCTCATCACTGTTTTCAGGAAGTCTTGAAAATTTAAGAGTAGCTGTACAGGACCAGCTGCACCAACCCTACCGAAAGCCGTTAATAAAAGGCGTTGACACGGTGTTTCGCATTAGCTATGAGCTAGGCTCTTACGGTACATACATAAGCGGTGCAGGTCCTACCATAATAGCTATTATTGACGACAAGCATTCTAAAGACTTTGAAGCACACGCCATAAATTCTTTAGAGGAAAAAGGATTTTCAGGGTGGAAATTCGTTATGCTGGCTGCTGACAGCGAAGGTGCTAAAATTATATTAGACTGATTATTAACTATTTGTTAATTTACACATTGACTTTTACATTTCATCATATTAAAATAACTAGTGGTACTGTCTGATTATTTATAAAAATCGGATACAATTTCACAGAAAAAGGAGCTACACAAATGAGCCTTATAGTACAAAAATTCGGTGGTAGTTCTGTTGCAAATGCTGAGCGTGTAAACAATGTAGCACGTATAGTAACAGACACTTACAAAAAAGGCAACAAGGTAGTAGTTGTTGTGTCTGCTCAGGGTGACACAACAGACGACTTAATTGAAAAGCAAATGGAAATTAATCCTAACGCTTCAAAAAGAGAAAAAGATATGCTGTTAGCAGCAGGTGAACAAATTTCTATTTCACTTCTTGCAATGGCTATTGAGAAGATTGGCTGCCCTGTTGTTTCTCTTTTAGGATGGCAAGCTGGTTTTAAAACAACCTCTGCACATACAAATGCAAGAATTAAAACTATTGACTCTGAAAGATTAAAAAGAGAGCTTGACCGCAACAATATTGTAGTAGTTGCAGGATTTCAGGGTGTTACACGCTATGGTGATGTTTCAACATTGGGTCGTGGCGGTTCTGACACCAGTGCTGTTGCACTTGCATGTGCATTGCATGCTGACCTGTGCCAAATATACACTGATGTTGAGGGCGTATATACAGCAGATCCAAGAAAAATAAAAAATGCTAAAAAGCTTCCTGAAATTTCTTATGACGAAATGCTGGAGCTGGCTACTCTTGGTGCCCAGGTACTTCATAACAGAAGTGTTGAGCTTGCTAAAAAATATAATCTTGAACTTGAGGTGCTGTCAAGCTTAACTTGTGCACCGGGAACAATTGTTAAGGAGGTTTCTAACGTGGAGAGAATGTTAATAAGCGGTGTTGCTAAAGATACAGATATTGCGAGAATTTCAGTAGTAGGTGTGCCTGATGAGCCTGGTTTAGCTTTTAAAATGTTTTCTAAGCTGGCGGCTAAGGACGTTAACATTGACATTATTCTTCAGTCTGTTGGTCGTGATGGCACAAAAGACATAGCATTTACTGTAGCAAAAGATAAATTAAATGACGCTAAAACTGTAATTGATGCATTTATGCCTGCGCTTAAGGCTCAAAAAATTACATATGATGAAGATGTAGCAAAGGTATCTATTGTAGGAGCAGGTATGGAAAGCCACTCAGGTTTTGCATCAAATATGTTTGAAGCTCTTTACAATGCAAATATTAATATCCAAATGATTTCAACAAGCGAAATTAAAATTTCTGTTCTAATTGATTCAGCCGATGCTGACAGAGCTGTTGCAGCACTGCATGACAAATTTTTTGATAAAGACTAATTAATTATATATATATCTGTAAAACAAAAGCAAAGAGGACACTTTCATATATGAAGTGTCCTCTTTGCTTTTCTACAATAGTCAATTGCGATATACTCTAATACTGTTACAATGCTGAAAATACAACATTATCACCAATTTTAGGTATTTCATTTAATCCATCCATGCTTAATATAGTGGGCATTATCAAGGCTAGGTGTTTCTTCTGTTTTCAACACCATTTTATGTTGCAGCTTTGCCATCTCAAACAACATTCTAACTTTAAAGCTCATATGACGATATGCACGAACATTCAGCACCTTATCAGCAAGTCTTTTCATTTTCTTTTCTAGCATTTGCCGATGCTTTTTTGTCATTTTATCTACGAATATATCCCCCATCATAGGTGCTCCGCAAGTATAAACACGAGAAAGCCCCATCCAATTCAAACTAGTTTTTACATCTTTTTGTGCCGCCCCATTGGGAGAGCCTACACTGTTAGTAATAATCACAGCGGTTTTTTCAAAAAATGCAGGCTCCGGTCGGTGTACCAACCAATGTACACACAAATGATCCAACAGGGATTTTATACTTGCCGGTGCACGAAGAGCATAAACCGGATAAGCAAATACAAGTATGTCTGCATTAAGCAGTGCATTCCAAATAGGTGCTTTTTTTACAAAATGAGAACACTTCTCCTCTCCAAGGAGGAAACAGCTTTTACAACCTGTGCAAAAATCAGGAAACTCTTCAGGGTAAAACTCTGTAATATCATTTCCTTCACGTAAACTATTAAGAAATTCTTCTTTCATTGTATATGTAACACCTTTTATAGATGTACCATTAATTACAGCAATTTTCATATCAGCTTATCCTCCTCGTTTTGCATTCCAATAATATTTTTTAACATTTTTGTATGGAAATCTTTACGTTCCTGCGGCTCTTTCAAATTTATACCATATATTTTTAATAACATTTCATGCCTTAGAAAAGCCAGTTGCATACATGATATTAAATAAAATGTCATTTGCTGTAACCTTTCTTCTTCCCAGTCAGGACGACATTGTGCTACCAGCGGAATATACGCTTTGATTGTTCTCTGAGTATTATCAGATTCTTGTGGGAACCTCATATCAGAAAGCATAGATATTTTTGAAACCGCCTGATGCTCAAACAAAAATGTTAGTGTCATATTCCCCAAATAATTCAACTTTTCAAACGGAGTTTTACCTTTTGTCTGCTCGCCGATGTTATTAAATTTTTCTACAATACCATTTATTATTCTTTCTACACACAATTCAATTAGATTTTCTTTATTTTTAAAGTGATAATTGATTAATCCTAAACCAACACCTGCTCTTTTAGAAATTTCACGCATGGTAATTTCTTCTATATGGTCTTCCTTTTCATTAATCAAAGAAATTGTGGCTTTAATAATCGCTTCTTTGTTATTCATACAGCTCCTCCTTGAACAATGTTCAACACCATTATACTGAACATTGTTCAAACTGTCAAGCTTTTAGTAAAAACTTCTTAACTAATAAATGAAAAAGCGACAGAGCATTATTATATGCACTGTGCAGTTCCCTTTAGGACAGTCAGCTCTTCATCTCTGAAATTTTCAAAGAGTGCATTCACTGGCCAAGCGTATGGTTGTTTTTAAAGAATTTTATGAGCAAATTGATGCTCCTGTAAAGCAGTTTTATATTTTTGAAAATGCGGCGCATAGTCCTATTTATGAAGATTCAGAAAAAGCAGGCGAATTTTTAAAGGAGATATTATATATTACTCAAAACCATTTATGATTACGCCCATAAATGTAATCATAAATGGTTGATTGAATCAAAGAATTTGCAGGCAACGGTTATCAAACCCAGACAAGATGATAGAATTATGCGGGCACAAGGAACGATTTCAAAATGGATACGCTGTACATACATAAATGAAAAGAGGCAGTTTATTACACTCTGCCTCTTTTCATTTACGTATAAATTATTATTTATATATGAATATTACATATGCTACTGTTATTACATTACCCTTGACCTATCCTAAGGTTTTGCTGTTACATATTTTTTAGCAGGTTTGCCATTTCTATGGCACTTACTGCACAGTC
>CABRLN010000034.1 GCA_902471875.1 uncultured Clostridium sp. | reverse complement strand
ATAGAAATATCTTTTGCAACCAATGCTACAACCAACGGAACAATTGGCGGCATTATAGTACCAAGACATATTATTACTGCTACCAAAGTCAACTTGTCAGCCACAGGGTCAAGCATTTTACCAAGCTCTGACACCTGATTAAGCTTTCTTGCTAAAAAACCGTCTAAACAATCACTTATACCGGACAAAACTATAAAACTGAAAGCTGTTATATATTCTGCTTTCTGAAAAAAAATAATAAACGGTATTATGAATACTATTCTTAAAAATGAAATAATATTCGGAACAGTAAAAATCACATTACAACTTTTTACATCATCATTAGCCTTATTAGCCGTTATACTTTCATCCTCAATACCAGACATACTAAACCTTACTCTCCCTCTGTACTAAAGTACGCTTCAGTGCTGTCAAACATCTGAACATCCTCTGTACTGTCATTGCTAAAAGCATGTACTAAAAAAGAACTTTCCCTTATATTGTTAAAACCACTTTCATCTAATCCCGGAATTGCATTAGCTATAAAAATAATCATCATTACTACCAATATTCCGTAAACAAGACCTATTACTCCACCCGTTATTCTGTTTGCAGTTCCTATTACAGGTATTTTATTAACAACATCTGCCAAATGGCAAATTATTCCTATAATTATTTTAAGTAATATAAACACAATTATTGTAACGCACAAACTGATAATGGAAATAATAATAGGTGAAACTGCTTGCTGAACAGCCTCAGCAGCAGCATTAGTTATTTCTTGTGAAGTTTCACCTGTAACTGAATTCAGAGAATTAATTATATCAGAACTGTCAACAAAGCCTTTTAAAAAATCAGGTAAAGCATTGGTAACATTCTCGCCTATACTACCAGCACCGTTTTGCAGTGCACTGTCAACCGATTCTGCCACCTTGTCATTTATTGACTGTTTAAAAAACATATCATAAATATAAGGTGACAAATGGTTCCCTGCGAAAATTGCAATTATAAATGAAACTATGCCCCCCACAAAAGAAAGAACAGACCTTATTGCCCCCCTCACATAGCCTACAACTGCAAACACCAATACAATTAGTATCATAATAAAATCAAACATACTAAACATAAAAACCTCATAAATATGGTATTTGAATTAATATACCATATCATAATAAAAAATACAATTATCAAATTGTGAACAAATAGAAGTTGTGCAAATTATAACAAATTTACAAAGCTTCTATTTTTCAAAGTTGTATTACATTACTGATTAAGATCTACTTTTCGTATTTCACTTGTTCCTACAACATAAACTGTTTTTTCGTCTGCAAACAGTATATTTTTTGCATCTATTCCTGCATCATACTCTTTTAATGTAGTTTGGGTTGCTGTGTCAAAAGTAGTAATTTTATTATTGCTTAAAATAGCTGTACAATTCCCCTGTACATCCATTGAATCTGTCGAAAGCCCTGTTTTAGTGGTTGTTGTTATTCCCTTTTGAGTAATGTGCCACACCTCACAGCTTTTACCGTCTTCAAATGGTGACAACGAAAGAAAAACTCCGTCTTCTACTATTTTCTTACTTGAAAGATTGTAACCGTTATAAGTAAATTCATACTTACTTTGATAATCAGAGGTAATAATTAAAGACGATGTGTCACCTACAGCTGCAATGTTGCCGTTTTTCATAAAAGAAATATCATATATGGTTGTACCTTTAAAATCTATTTTTGCAACAGGCTCTTCTTTTGTAAAATCAAGAACATATATCTTTGAAACTATATTTCCTTCTGAAGCGTCTAAACCACATACAACAGCCTTTGAAAGGTCACTGTTAATTGAAACATCTATTGCGTAGCATTCTGAAAAATAATAAGCATATTTTTGTGTATGGTCTTTTTTGAATACTGTCAGCTTAGCAGTATAGCCTGACTTTTTTGAAAGTATTGCATAATCTCCGTTATTATTTATTGTTGCTGTAAAAATTTCGTCCTCTACACTGTCCTTGTAAGCAATACCCGAACCTGTTGCAATTTGATAGCCTGCACCGCCTTTGTCATAAATAATGGCATAATTACCTGAACACACCATAGCAGGCGCTGTAAACTTTAATCTTTCATCAACTACAAGACCACCGTTTGAATTAACTACCTGAAACTGCGTTTCACTTACATAGGCAAGGTTATTGTTAAGCACCCCTGTATCGCCTTCGTTTACAGTTTTACCCACAATTTCTACAGGATAACCGCTGCCCTGTGCCTTTGATGAAGCCACACTGCCCGACAAAGCACTTGGTGCAATATACTTCCACAAGCTAAAGCCTGCAACTATTACCACAAGTACAACAATTATGCCTGCAATTACTTTTATTTTACCTTTTGGCAAGGTTGATTTACTACTTTTTTTACTTTCGTCACGTTCATACTCTTCTATAGGTTTATCTTCATAGCTGAGCATTTCTCTGTCTTTTTTTCTTCTCCTTTTCATACTTCTCACCTGTCCTTATGGTGTAAATTTCATAATAAACTCTTTGTGTTAAATTACGGTATATATAATTAAATATGATGCATATTAAATAACCAGACTAATTGCTTAATAAATTTCAGTAATTAACCTTATTAAGATACAACCCGCATGCCGGTGCTGTAGGACCTGCCTTTGACCTGTCTTTTGCTTTTATTATGCCCTCAATACAATCCGGCGCAAACTTTTCCTGCGCTATTCTGATTAATGTGCCCACCATTATACGTACCATATTATATAAAAATCCGTCAGCTTCTACAGTAAATAAAATCATATCTCCCTGACGTTCAACCATAAAATTTATAACATTGCGTTCCATATCCTCCATTTTACGGTTGTCCAATGTACAAAAAGATGTATAGTCATGCTTGCCGATATAAGCCTTGCATGCCTTGTTAAGAAGCTTTTCATCTATAGGATATTTATAGTGATATGCAAGCCCGTCTAAAAAAGGATTCCTAACTGGATTGTTCCATATTTTATAAATATATTCCTTACTTTTGCAGCTATAGCGTGCATGAAAATCAATAGGCTTTTCTTCCACATTTAGCACTGCAATGTCAAGGGGCAAAAACCTGTTCAAAGCAGTTTGAAGACGGTGGCATGGTATGCTGTGACACATTTTAAGGCTTATACAATACATATTGGCATGTACACCACTGTCTGTACGAGAACATCCCTTAAGCTCGTAGTAAGTTTTTTGAATAACCGACTCAAGAGCCTGCTGAAAAACCTGCTGTACAGCCAAAGCATTGCTTTGAATTTGCCAACCGTGATACTTACTGCCGTTGTATGAAATTGTAATAAGAAAATTTCTTACTTCTTTATTATTCCAAACATTACATTGCATAATATCACTCCTGATAAAACTAATGCTGATACAACCATTGCTGCAACATCATTTTTGCTCATATGCAAAACCTTCATTCGGGTTCTGCCGTTTCCGCCACGGTAACAGCGGCATTCCATTGCTACTGCAAGCTCGTAAGCCCTGTTAAAAGCTGAAACAAACAGTGGTACCAGCACAGGCACCATAGCCTTTATTCTTTTTATTAAACCACCGCTGTCCATATTGGCACCGCGTGCCTTTTGTGCACTCATAATTTTGTCTGTTTCTTCAAGCAAGGTTGGTACAAAACGCAGTGCAATAGTCATCATCATTGCAATTTCATGCACCTTAATATGAAACACCGTTAAGGGCTTCATAAGTCTTTCAAGGGCATCTGTTAAATCGGTAGGAGATGTAGTGTAGGTAAGCACACAGCTTACAAAAATAAGTGCTACAATTCTTATTGAAATAAATATTGCATTGCTGATTCCGTTTAATGTTATTTTCAAAAATCCCCATTGCCATATAGGCTGACCTGTGCCGTAAAAAATATTTAGCACAGAAGTAAACAGTATAATAAACATAATAGCCTTTAAACCCTTTACATACATTTTAATCGGGATTTTTGTAAGAAACACTACAGCAATTACAACTAATGTCATAAACCCAAGTGAAACAAAATTTGTTGTGACAAATAAAAAAACAATATATGCAATTATCAAAAGTATTTTTACCCTTGGGTCAATTTTATGAATAACTGAATTACCCGGAAAAAACTGTCCTAATGTAATATCCTTAATCAAGCTTGTTCCTCCTTATTCAGCAACGGTAATAACTGATTAACAGCTTCTTCTACAGTCAGCACTCCGCGCCTTACATTAAAGCCGCTGTCGGCAAGTGCGTTTAAAATTTGTGTAATTTGCGGAATTTTTAATCCCATATTTTTCAATTGTTCACCCTTTGCAAAAACATTGTGAGGTGTATCTAAAAATTCCATTTTTCCGTTGTTCATTACAAGAACACGGTCTGATATTTTTGCAATATCCTCCATACTGTGAGATACCAACAAAATAGTATTTTTTTTCTTTCTGTGATAACTTTCAATGCGGGCAAGTAATGCCTCTCTTCCCATTGGGTCAAGCCCTGCCGTAGGTTCGTCCAAAATAAGAACCTGAGGATCCATAGCAATTACACCTGCAATAGCGGCACGGCGTTTTTCACCCCCTGAAAGGTCAAAGGGAGACTTTTTTAAAAGCTCCTTATTAAGTCCTGCAAATTGTGCGGCTGCTGTAACTCTATTTTTAATTTCATCCTCAGACAATTCCATATTTATTGGACCATAGGCAATATCTTTGGCAACAGTTTCTTCAAAAAGTTGATATTCAGGGTACTGAAAAACCATACCTACCTTAAACCTGACATTTCGTATTTTTTTAGGATCTTGCCAAATATCATTGCCCTCAAGCAGTATTCTTCCGTCTGTTGGCTTTATAAGACCATTAAGCATTTGCACAAGGGTCGACTTACCTGAACCGGTGTGACCAATAACGCCTACAATCTCTCCCTCATTAATAGTAAAAGATACATTATTTACTGCTGTTTTTTCAAAGGGTGTACCTATGCCGTATTTATATGATAAATTTTTCACTTCAATAACATTCATATAAATCAAACCTTTACTATAATTTGTACTTTGTTTTGCTTTGTTTTACCTTACATACAGTCAGAATAAGTATATATCATCTTATTAAATTAAGAAAACAAGCAAAACAGTAATTAGAGTTAACGCCAAAACGCCCAAAAGCATACTTCCTTAAAAGCTTAAAAGCCATATTCTCATTACATACATATACCAACACCAAAACATTGTATTAGTCTAGCAGCTCACAGAAGAATTATTATACGGCAACACATACTAAAACAATAGCAGGTAAATATAACACCATAAATACAATTTTAATCGTTTTAAAATTTTTGTGTTGTTACTTATAGCATATTCTCCAGTAATTTGACACACTTTTCAGGTGTAAGGGGTAAAGCTTTTACAGATATGCCATGTTTTTTTAGAATATACATAAGCTCAACTGACTGCGGAACATCAAGGGCATGATTTTTTAACAACTCCACGTCACTAAATACCTGCTGAGGTGTCCCCTGTGTAAGAATTTCGCCCTTATCCATAACAACAATACGGTCAGCCTGTACTGCCTCGTCCATATAATGGGTAATTAACACAATAGTTATATTATGCTCATTGTTTAAACGCTTTATTGTTTCCATAACCTCTTGTCTGCCCTTTGGGTCAAGCATAGCTGTAGGTTCGTCAAGCACAATACATTTTGGTTCCATTGCAATAATTCCTGCAATAGCAACTCTTTGCTTTTGTCCGCCCGACAGCTTGTGCGGTGCATGACGGCGGTATTCGTACATATCAACAGCTTTTAAAGCATTATCAACACGCTGTCTGATTTCCTGCGGCTGAACACCTAAATTTTCAGGTCCAAATGCAACATCCTCTTCAACTATGGTTGCAACCAATTGATTATCGGGATTTTGCAAAACAAGCCCTACTCTACTACGTATTTCATAAATATCATCTTCGGTTTCAGCTGTAATTCCGTCAATTGTTACTGTACCGCTTTGCGGTGACAAAAGCACGTTAAACAGCTTAGCTATGGTAGATTTACCACAGCCGTTATGTCCCAAAAGTGCCACAAACTCACCTTGGTTAATTGTAAGAGAAATATTTTTCAGCACAGGAGTTTCATCGTAAGAAAAATTAACATTGTCAACCTTAATAAACTCGCTCATCATATCACCTTTGGTAAAAACACAAATATTCTTAACATTAAATTCTGATGTATTAATTTAATTTATTTATGTTCTTCATTTTTAATTTCTTTGCCATATTGCTGTTGAACCGCAAGGCAACACCAAGCCTGTAGTTGTTACCCTTAAACCGATTTCGTCAGCACTTACCCTTCCGCCAAATTTCGGTACAAGCACTGTACCAAGTAAGTACTCCATTACAGCAGGTGAAAGCCCTGTTGTATATGAGTTTAAAACAAAGAAGTCAGGGTGCTTTGAAAGAACAGTTGAACACAATTGGACTAGCGAATATAACTGCTCCTCCAACTTCCAAACCTCGCCATTAGGTCCTCTGCCATATGACGGGGGATCCATTATAATACCGTCGTATTTATTGCCCCTGCGTTGTTCACGCTGTACAAATTTAATACAGTCGTCAACAAGCCAACGTACAGGCTTACCCGCAAGCCCTGACACCTGCGCATTTTCTTTAGCCCACTGTACCATACCCTTTGATGCGTCAACATGGCAAACCCTTGCACCTGCATTTAAACATGCTAAGGTTGCACCACCTGTGTAGGCAAACAGATTAAGCACATTCATTTCTTTATTTGACTTTCGTATAATACCGTCAACTAAGTCCCAGTTTGTTGCTTGCTCCGGAAAAACTCCTGTGTGCTTAAACCCCATAGGCTTTATTTGGAAGGATATATCTTTATTTTTTATTTTCCAAACATCGGGAATTTTTTTGTACACCTGCCATTTACCGCCACCCGATGATGAACGATGATAGCGTGCATGTGCCTGCTTCCAAAGGTAGTGGTTTTTTGGTGTATTCCAGATTATTTGAGGGTCGGGTCTGACTAAAATAATATTCCCCCAGCGCTCCAGTCTTTCACCGGCAGAAGCGTCTACAAGTTCATAATCTTCCCAATTTGCTGCTCGCAAAAGTATTCCTCCCATTCTATTTATTAAACTCTTTTTAATTAGTCATTATATTTATTATCACATTCAATATTACGGCATTTCACTAATAATATTTATATTTAACAATCAGCCAAGCTTATTTTTTACAACTTCGGCGGTTTCGTTTGCTAATTGTTCAATTTCTGAGTAATCCTCCCCCTCAAGCATTACTCTTACTAAAGGTTCTGTGCCTGATTCTCTTACAATAATCCTGCCATGTCCTTCAAGCGCTTTTGCAACCTGCTGAACCTTTGCCTGAACATCAGCATCGCTGTTCACCTTACCTTTGCCCTGGGGTGAAATTTTAACATTTATCATTACCTGAGGAAATCTCTTCATAACCTTAGCAATCTCTGAAAGCTTTTGGTTCTTTCTTTTCATCAGACTTAGCAACTGTGCGGCTGTTGTCTGTCCGTCGCCTGTTGTGCAATAATCTAAAAATATTACATGACCGCTTTGCTCACCGCCAATTACATAGCCATTTGCCACCATGGATTCTAACACATATCTGTCTCCAACCTTTGTAGCTTCAAAATTAATATCATTTTCTTCACAAAATTTGTTAAAACCCATATTAGTAAGCACTGTACCTACAGCGGTATTATTCTTTAGCAAGCCTCTTTCTTTCAAATCCTTTGTACAAATTGCAATAATAAAGTCACCGTCAACAAGCTCTCCGTTTTCATCAACAGCCAAACATCTGTCTGCATCACCATCAAAGGCAATACCGCAGTCAAGCCCGTTTGACTTAACATATTCAGCAAGAGCGTCAATATGCGTTGAGCCACAGTCTTTATTAATATTAATACCATTTGGCTCAAAATGAGTCATATGGCACTCAACTCCCAGCTCCTCAAAAATAGTCTTTGCCGTACGTGACGACGAACCATTTGAACAATCAAACGCTACCTTTAATCCCTGCGGCTTTTCAGGTACTGTTGAAACAACATGGTCTATATATTCCTGTACAGCATTATCAGCAACAGTTACCTTTCCCAATTTATCCATAGAAACTATATTATATGGTTTAACATTATCCAGTACAATAGCCTCAATTTCTTCTTCAAGTGTGTCTGGCAGCTTAAAGCCTGTGCCGCTAAATATTTTTATTCCGTTAAATTCATAAGGATTATGAGAAGCAGAAATCATAATGCCTGCATCTGCATTATATTTTTTCACAAGTAAGGCAACAGCAGGCGTAGGTACAACACCAAGTGTAATAACATCTGCACCAACTGAGCATAATCCTGAAATAATTGCACCCTCAAGCATATCTGAGCTTAAGCGGGTATCCTTACCTATAATTACAACTGGCTTTTTATTACTTTGCTCGGTCAGCACCATTGCTGCTGCACGGCCAATATTCATTGCAAGCTCGCAGGTAAGTTCTGTGTTTGCAACCCCTCTTGCACCGTCTGTTCCAAATAATCTTCCCATATCTATTCCTCCAAAATTAATTATTTTTTACTGCAATATAATAAGCTTATTTTTATATTTAAAACAGCTTTTGCTGAAACCCACTGTTGCTATTGTTAGGCATACTGTAGCCAAGGTGACGGCAAGCCGCCTCGGTTACGCATCTGCCGCGAGGCGTACGGTTTATAAAGCCTATCTGCATTAAATAAGGCTCGTAAACATCTTCTATGGTTACTGCCTCTTCGCCAATGGTAGCTGCCAATGTTTCTACACCAACAGGACCGCCTTTGTAATATTTAATCATTGTTTCAAGCATACGTCTGTCGTTGGAGTCTAAACCCAACTCATCAACTTCCATCTTTTCAAGAGCTGTTTGCGCTGTTTCGCAGGTTATTATTCCGTCACTCATAACCTGTGCAAAATCACGAACACGCTTTAAAAACCTATTTGCTATACGGGGTGTTCCTCTTGAGCGAGATGCTATTTCTAATGCACCGTCATTATCTATTGGCATATTAAGAATATTAGCACTGCGTGTTACTATTTTACCCAATTCCTCAGGAGTATAAAGCTCAAGTCTTAAAACAACGCCGAATCTGTCACGCAGTGGTGCCGAAATTTGCCCCGCCCTTGTAGTTGCACCAACAAGTGTAAACTTAGGCAGCGGCAAGTGATATGAAGCTGCCATTTGACCTTTGCCTGTAATAATATCTATGGCAAAATCCTCCATAGCAGAATATAATATTTCTTCAACCTGTCTGTTTAAACGATGAATTTCGTCAATAAATAAAACATCACCGTCATTCAAATTGGTAAGCAATGCTGCTAAATCACCCGGTTTTTCTATTGCAGGACCTGATGTAATACGCAGGCTTACCCCCATTTCATTTGCTATTATACCTGCAAGGGTTGTTTTACCCAGTCCCGGAGGACCGTATAACAATACATGGTCAAGAGTTTCGTGCCTTTGCACTGCCGCTTGTATATATATTGAAAGATTTTCCTTAACCTTTTCCTGCCCGATATATTCATCAAGATTTTTGGGTCTTAAAGGATTTTCTGTGTCGCCGAATTCGTCGGGCAGTTCCTCCGGGTCAACTATTCTGTTCTCAAAATCAATATCATCAAAATCCATTTGTTAACCTCCTTTATCGTCTGCCCATTTCTTTAAGTACATTGCTTATAAGCCTTTCAACAGGCAATGTACTTTCCATTTGTGATAAAATTGGCATAACCTCGTTAGAAGTGTAACCCAATACAGTAAGTGCCTCTACAGCCTTCGAAATATTACCTGCGCTTGGTGCTGTCGTTGGCTTTACACCAACACTTGAGGAAGGCAATGCACTGTCAAATACTTTTATTTTATCTTTTAAGTCCAGTATAATACGTTCTGCCTTCTTTTTGCCTACACCATTTGCCTGAGAAATTGCAGCAGCATCTGACGAAGCCACAGCAAGCACAAAACGGTCAACTGTCAACACCGAAAGCACTGCCAACGCCATTTTTGCTCCTACACCGCTGACAGTAATAAGAAGTTCAAAGCATTCAAGCTCTTTTTCGGTTGAAAAGCCGTAAAGCTCCATAGCGTCTTCACGCACAACAAGGTGAGTATAAAGCATAATTTCATTATTAATTGGCGGTAACTGATTTTGTGTTGTTAAAGATGTATAACACCTGTAGCCTACACCACCACACTCAATAGCCACAAAGTTTTGTGCTGAATATATTAATTTACCTCTTAGGCTGTAAAACATTAATTATATCTCCCTTGTGTAATTATATTTCTTAAATTGGTGCCTCTTGCCTGAATATGACAAAGTGCAATGGCTAAAGCGTCGGCAGTGTCGTCGGGCTTTGGAACAGCCTCAAGGTGCAGCAAACGGCGAGTCATTTCCATAACCTGCGGCTTTTTTGCCTTTCCGTATCCTGTTACTACTGTCTTTACCTGCAAAGGTGTGTATTCAAAAATAGGCACATTATTCTGTTGTGCCGCAAGCAATATAACACCTCTTGCCTGTGCCACATTAATGGCCGTTTTCTGATTATTTTGAAAATAGAGCTTTTCAACAGCCATAGCGTCGGGCTTAGACTTTTCAATGAGTCTTGCCATATTAGAATAAATATACTCAAGTCTGTTATTAAAATGCATACCTGCATCTGTAGTAATTGCACCGTAGCCAAGTGGCTTATACATATTTCTTGCATAATTCACAACGCCCCAGCCCACTATAGCGTAGCCAGGGTCAATGCCTAACACAACCATTACTGCCTCCGTTTACAAATAACTTTAAATTCAATCATAATTACCCATTCTGAACAAATATTATACCATATGCACCAAATTTAAACAAGCGTTTGCATAAAGTAAATCAAATACAAAATTAATAATAATATAAAAAAACAGGGCAACCGTTTATACTAACCTTTTCTTTAGTGTTAGCATAAGATTGTCCTGTTAAAAAATTTATAATTTTATTATCCGTAGCAGTTCCAGCGGTAAGTCATTCCGTATTTGTTAAGGTTACCATCTCTTATATAGTCACCATAGCAAAATACCTCAAGCTCGTCTATTCTTCTGTATAGCAAGCCCCATACGCACCCGCCGGCATGGTGCCATTGAATAAGCTCATGCTGTAGGTTTGTTTTATTTACATAGTCCATATTTCTTACCCCATTATGCCAACAATTCGTAAGAATACCTGAAACATCACTGTCATTAAGTACACCCGGACCAAGGTTATAAACAAGCATTACCAAAGCATCAAATTGCTGTTGATTAAATTTAATGCCGTAGTTTGACATAAAATTATTAACTGACGATGAGTAAACACTGTCATTCATTGTTGAAACCATAAATGCAAAAGCTTCATCTTTTGACATATCGTTATAGAAAACATCTCCGCTTCTTACAACATAGCCATATCCTACTGTTGGAGTATCGTAAACAAGCGGGTCGTCTGTTACGCTGCCTAAGTAGCCCTCGTAATTAGAGTTAAGTGTTAATATGTCGTTACTTGGTCTGCGTTTGCTGTATGAAACCGCAGTAGAAGATGTAACATCGGTTACAAACACTGTACTTTTACCTGCCGCACAGGTGCTGTATTTGCCATTATTGTTATAAATTGAATATGCTGTAACAGGATATTCACCTGCTGAAGTAAAAGTATAATAGCCTTTCCAGATGTATCTGTTACCCGAGCTGTCTAGGCTTTTAGTGCTGGCAGAAACTGTTTTTGTTGTACCGCCCACCTGTACATTAAACTTAACAGCTGTACGATATTTATCAGTAATTGCAATTAGTGTTACCTTTTGATTTTTTGAAGCTGAATTAGGTGATGAATAGCTAAAACGTATTGGGTCTGAGCCTATAACTGTAACGGCACAGGTTCGCTTAGAACCGTTATAATTAGCTGTAATAATAGCAACACCCTGTTTTTTAGCTGTTACAAAACCGTTAGAATTTACAGACGCAACCGTTGAGTCTGAAGAGCTAAAGCTTGAACCGCTTGATTTAAGGTACAGCGTTTTGCCATTGTTAAGTGTATAAGTAGTGTAAGGCACATATGTACTTGACGAGCTTGACAAAACAGATATAGCACAGGTTTTCTTTTTTGTACCTGCAGTTACGGTTATAGTTGCAGTACCTGCACCTACGCCGGTAACAATACCGTTACTGCTTACCTTGGCAACAGCTGTGTTTGACGATGAATATGTAGCAGTTTTTGTTGAAGGTGAAACTGTAGCCTTAATATATGCGTGGTTTCCTTTCAATATAGATGTAGCAGTAGATGAAATGGATAAAGAAGTAGTGTCGTCGGTAACCTTTACAGTACAGCTAGCCGTTTTTCCATTATATGTAGTAACCTTAATAGTGGCTGAACCTGTATTTTTTGCTGTTACAACAAATTTTTTGTCAGATGTCATTTTAACAGTTGCAACATTTGTGTTACTTGACGTGACAGTATAATTACTTGAATAACTGCCTGATGACAATGTTGGTGAAAGCGTGTACGTATTACCTTTTGCCAAAGTCAGACTGGATTTGCTTAATGAAATTGATGTGGGGGCGTTTTTTACAATAAATGTAGATGTTGCACGCACACCATTATATGCCGTACAAGCCACAACATATCTGCCTGCTTTTTGAGCAGTAGCAATTCCTCCGGATTTTGTAATATTCATTCCTATAGTGTTGCTGCAAGAATAATATCTCTGGTACGCACCCGCACCTGAATTCACAGTACTTGAATAATCATGTATCTCTCCAACCCCCAAGGTTACAGTTGTACTGTCCAATGTCATGGCCTTTGGTGCTGCTTTTACAGTAAAGGTAGCCGTTGCTCTTTCGCCATTTGATAATTTACAAGAAATGACCGCACTTCCCACTTTTTTAGCAGTAACAACACCGTTGGAAGAAACTGACATAACTATGCTGTTAGAAGAAGCCCATGTATATGTTCCGCTTTTGCTGAACTTCGGTTTAAGAGTATATTGTTCACCAACACCCATTGTTGCACCGGAAGGTGAAATTGAGCCTGAAGAAGATATAATACCGGTATTTTTTTTATCTTTAAAAATTATAAAATTATTTATTTCTGTATATTCTTCTGTAACAGTTTCTGTTCTATTTTCAGTAACAGGTTCAGTAGCTGAAACACTTGTATTCTTAGTTGAATCCTGTACCGTCATATCGCTTTTTTCATAAGCGTCAGTTGACATATCAGCATTATTTTGCACTGTATTTGCCGCAGCTACTGTTGGAAAAGCAGTCAACAACAAAACTAAAGCACATACCGCAGATACCGACTTTTTCAGTAACGATTTTGAACGCATAATCTTCTTCCCCTTTAAAAATTACAAATAATTACAAATATAATTATAGATAAAGGGTTAAATAATTTCAAGTTTGTAACTATTTTGTTAATAATTTGTTTACAATATACACTTATAAACAAATTTTAAAAACTTGTTTTATACCCATTTAAAACAAATTGACGAATAAACCACAATGTCTCTACTTCTTTGCCAAGTTTAAAACTTCATTGTAATCACTGTGCATAAGTCCACTCATTACAGCAAACCCCTCTGCTCCCTGCTGTAAAACTTGCTTATAGTTTTTTCTGCCTATTCCGCCAAGTGGATAAACACTAACATTGGTATTATTTATAATATCAACTATAGAGTTTACACCCTTTGGTGACATCCCAATTTTACAATCCGTTTTAAATATATGACCATAAGTAATGTAGCTTGCCCCCAACCTTTCGGCTGCTTTTGCCTGTTGCAGACTGTGTGTTGATGCACCAATAACTCTAAACGAAGAAAGTTTACTACACTCTCTTTCAAGTACAGGCAACGGAAGGTGTATTGCATAATGTTTTAACTCAATTGCCACATCTACATAATTATGCAAAATACAATTCATATTGTAATAATTGCAAATATCTAAAACCAATTTTGCAAGTTCATAATATTCAGATTGCGACAAATGCTTTTCTCGCAATACAATTCCCATTAAATTGCTTTGTGCAAGTACTTCAATGTGTTTTAAAAAGTTAAAGTCACAAATTTGACTATTAGTTATGCACAAAATTTTACACATATATATAATCACTCATTACCGGCTGCATACCCTTTGACTTTATCATATCGTACATTTCTTTTACCGAGCGGCTATCATCAATTTCAAACTGCTCGTCGCCCTTTTGCTCACCACTGTGAGCCCCAATTCCTACATCAACACCCGCCGAGGTTTTTGTAGCTGCAATTTGTATAATATTATCTCTAAATCTTGCACACTCTCTGCTGGAAATTGTAATGTTAGCAAAAGGCATAAAAATTCGGTAAGCACAAATTATTTGTAGCAGCTGTTTTTCGTGTACATCTTTAGGATTAATACTTTGGTTGTTAATTATTGGTCTTAATCTTGGGCACGAAAAAGCAATTTCTGCGTGAGGATACTTTCTTTGCAACAAATATGCATGGTATCCTGTTGCAAAGGCATCCTTTCTGAAATTATCAAGTCCTAAAAGTGCTGCAAAGCCTACGCCTCTTATTCCGCCTTTAAGAGCCCTTTCCTGTGCATTAAAACGGTAAGGAAAAATTCTTTTATGACCTGCCAAATGCAATGTTTCGTATTTATCTGAATTATACGTTTCCTGAAATACCGTAACAAAATCAACGCCACAACTATGCAAATATGCATACTCATCACTGTTCATAGGATAAACCTCAACACCAACTACTTTAAAATATCTTGACGCTATTTTGCATGCCTCACCTATGTATTTAACATCGCTTTTACTTCGACTTTCTCCTGTCAAAATAAGAATTTCCTGCAAGCCTGTTTTTGCTATTGTTTGCATCTCTTTTTCAATTTGCTGTGGTGTAAGTATTGCACGCTTAATCTTATTGTGACAGTTAAATCCGCAATAAATGCAGTAATTTTCACAATAATTGGCAATATATAACGGTGTAAACATATAAACCGAATTGCCAAAGTGCTTTCTTGTTTCCTGCTGTGCTCTTTGTGCCATTTCTTCTAAAAACGGTGTAGCTGCGGGCGAAAGAAGTGCCTTAAAATCTTGTGGTAAAAGAATATCCTTAGCAAGTGCCTGCTTTACATCTGACGCTGTATAAGAGTTATAGTCATAGCTGTTCATCTCTGCAATAACTTTGTCCATAATATCAGACTCCAGTACCTCCATACCCTCCATATATTTCATATGGTCAACTTTATTTTTGTTATCCATTTTATGCTCTCCTTAAGAAAATATGGTTTTATCAGTCTTGTAAAAAACCTGTTAAAGGTGACGACGCTGACGCTGAGTTTTCAAGCACTCTGCCCATACCTGCTAAATATCCTTGTCTGCCTGCAATAATTGCGTACTTAAATGCCTCTGCCATTGCAGGAATATCGCCTGCTGTAGCAATAGCTGTGTTCGCCATAACTGCGGCTGCTCCCAGTTCCATAGCCTCACACGCCTGCGACGGTTTACCTATACCTGCATCCACAATTATCGGCAGGTCAATTTCGTCAACTAAAATCTTTATAAAGTCCTTCGTACAAATTCCTTTATTTGAACCTATTGGCGCACCTAATGGCATTACACACGCTGCACCGGCGTTAACCAAATCTCTTGCGGCATATAGGTCAGGGTACATATAAGGCATTACTACAAAACCCTCTTTTGCAAGTATTTCAGTTGCCTTGCAGGTTTCATAATTATTTGGCAAAAGATACTTAGAATCTGCAATAACCTCTATTTTGATAAAATCCCCACAGCCTGATGCACGTGCAAGACGGGCAATTCTTACAGCTTCTTGGGCATTTCTTGCACCTGAGGTATTTGGCAAAAGGGTGACGCCCTTTGGTATGTAATCAAGAATATTCTCAACACTGCCTGTTGTTGCCCTGCGCAAAGCAAGAGTTATAATTTCAGCACCTGCATTTTCCACAGCCGCGTTAATAAGGTCGAGTGAGTATTTACCAGAACCCAATATAAATCTTGAGTTAAATTCGTGTCCGCCTAAAATAAGTTTATCGTTATTCATTTTTGTCCTCCTTAAACACTATAATTTTCTGTAATAATTCGTAAAATCATATTTGCCATATGTCCTGCACAAATGCTTACCCGTGGCGCCATTAAGCCACAGCCCTGTTTTGCACCCGTTATACCGTCACCACATATATATAAATACTTTGAAAGCTTTTTTGTAATTATGGCATTACTGCTTTCAAGTCCTGCCATACCTGAAGATGCAACCATATACTTTTGCGGAAACTTTTCCATTACTGTATTAACAGCCATAGCCTTACATTCGGGCTGGTCAAAAGCCTCGCAAATAATTTCGTCATCTTTAATGTAATCTGCAATGTTTTTTTCTGTCAGCTTTACATTGTGCACAGTAACCTTTACATATGGGTTAATTTCTAAAATTTGCTTTTGTAAAGCTTTGGTTTTAAACATACCCAAATGCTTAATACTATAATGCTGACGGTTAAGATTACTTGGTTCAACAACATCAAAATCTATTAGATGTAAAGCTCCGACGCCTGTGCGTGCTAACTGAACAGCAATACTTGAACCTAACCCGCCAAGTCCCAAAACTGCTATACTTGCTTTTTTAACCTTGCTGTGTACCTTTGGGGTATGCCTTGCCATAAGCATAGCCTCAAGTTGATTTTTGTCGGGCATTACGCCCTTTTGAATTAAGAATACGCTGTCATTGTCAGCAAGAGTAACATCGCTGTCAATCTGAAATCCATTTACAATAATTACAGTTTCATCATTTATATTGTAATCTAACTGACTTATTTTTTTAGCCTGTGTGGTAACCCGTACTCCATTAAGATAAATTTTTATATTAGCCGCCTCCTACAAAAGTTAAAATTTCTGCAACATCATTTTCTTTTAATATTGTAGATTTGTACTCAGACTTAGGCAAAATATTTCCGTTAAGCTCAATTACTATTCTTTCGGTGTTAAATCCGTTATGCTTAAGGTAGTCATCAAGATTTATTTCTGCCACATTAATTTTTTTCCCGTTAATAGTTATCATAAAATACTCCTTCCTTCTAAAATAATAATAATTTGTAAAGCTAAATATCTTGAAGCAACAAATCGCACGAACAAATTTTCGCACGCAAAAAGAAAAAGTCCCACAAAAGTTTACACCCGTGGTGGTGTACCCCTTCATGGAACTTTCCAATCTAGTGAACATTTTACATTATATATTTTATTTTGTCAATGATAAATTTATTTTTGATAAAATTATCTGTTACCTTTCTAACTAAAACATAAGTGTAACTTAATTAAACCATTCGCATATTTTATAAGTAAGTAACTATAAAGACAACATCGCACAATAACAACAATTTAAGTTTAAACAAATATCTTAATTATTGCTAGCAAATTGCTAAAAATACAATTGAATATTTTACACACTACAGTTATGCGATATTGACTTTAGGCAAAATTACATTGTAATAGGAGTGAGATTATTGTCTGAAAAGGTTATAGCCTTAGCAGGTAATCCAAATGTAGGTAAAAGCACGCTTTTTAATGCATTGACAGGTTTAAACCAACATACAGGCAAATTGACACACTAGTATTTATGAGAAATACTAGTGTATTTGTTAGTTATGTGTTAGTTACTCTAATAAATCTATTTTTGCATTTTTAGCGAAAACTGTTGACATTTTATTATTATGGTGCTATATTAAAGGTGTAGTGAACATCTTTCACGTATAATATTAGATTATAATCATTTGCGCAATCTTTATAATAATAATGTCAAAAGGAGAGAATATTCATGACAATTTCAAACAAATCTGAAATAGTAAATACACCATCAATACAAATTGATAAAAACGTTATCACATATGGAAATTCGTTTATATGTACCGATAGCATATCACTTATTACTATTTCACCTGTTCCACCAAATATGTCTTGGATAGGTGCAATTATATTAGCAATAGTAGGTGTCCTTATTACACCGATAAATTTTTTTGGCATACTTATTTTGATTGCTGCAACAATATGGTTTATCGTTGTTACTAACCAAAATTATAATAGAGGAAAAAATTTAGCAATTAACCTAAATTCAGGTACAACCTTGTATTTCAATTGTAAGGATGTAATTTTTCTAGAACAAGTTGTTTCCACAATGATTGATAGCATAAAAAATAAGAATAATTCTATTTATTCAATAAATTTTGAAAAATGTACAATTAACGGTGGCGTATTAAATAAGAGTACTTTAGTCAGCAAATAAAAAAGGAGATTTAACTATGGAAACAAAATTTGAAAACAATACCATCTTTGGTGGTATATTAAACGGAGCTATAATAGGCGATCATAATATAGTACAGCAAGAGCACACAAAAAACGATTGTTTTATAGAAGGTCTTGATGAAGTTCTAAAACACGCGAAAGATAAAACGGAACAAGAATGTGCAAGAAAAGCTAAAGAACTTTATGTTAGTGATAAAAAGTCGTTGAAAGATTTTATTATTGATAATTTATCCACTTTTACAACAGGTACCTTTGCAACAGTATCCGGCGGATTGCTTTTAGCGGCTATTAAAAACATTTTGAAAATGAGCTAACTTATTTGTTTTAGTAAGCATTAAAAACGCCACCTAAGATTGTAACAACTCATAAAATACTTGTTGTATATTTGTACAAAAAGCAAACGCCCTAAGTTTATTAACTAGACTTAGGGCGTTGTTACATTCATCAGTTGACAAAAACAGTTGTATTTCGTAAAACAGTTTACTGCTTGTTTGTCAACTATTCAATTTTGCTTTCCACAGT
>CABRLN010000033.1 GCA_902471875.1 uncultured Clostridium sp. | reverse complement strand
GAAGAAAGTAAACAAAGACCACAAAGGGAGGAATTTCGATTTCCTCCCTTTTGAAACCCACCTTAAACGACCAAGGTCAGTGACCTTGGATCCAAGTTAGTAACAGTACATTCTCTGGTTAGTTCTAGTTAAAGTTTGTCAATTTGCTTGTTTTATTGTTTTTGTCAGTAAGATAAATCATAATTTATTGTAACAGGTCGGTTTATTAAATTAATTTACAAAAATACGCATAAACACTTAATGGCTTATGCGTACTAAAAATTTTTTTTATGAATTTTTATTAATAAATTTTCCAAATAATTTATCTCGCAATTTATTTACATAGGTAACAATAACTCCTGACAATGCATTGTCAAAAATTATAAATATTATAATTCCTGCGAATAAAAATAAAATAGGTAAGTTTACACCAAAAATATCAAATTCTTCAGCCGAAATACCAAGAATGCCTATTGCAATAAAATAGCTTGTTACTGCTGCAATAGAAAAGAAAAATACCTTTAGTAAAAGCTGTAAAAATTTTTTTTGAATATGGGATTCTATAAATTGTTTTAAAACAGGGTAGTAACCAAAAAACAATACAAATAATGCGACTGCCTCTTTGTCCGGTACAATTAATATTGAAATTATACTTGCGGTGAAATATGCGGCTAATGCCCATTTTTTATTTATTTCTATTACTAATACAGCCATTATAACACCTGCCAGTGCAGGTGCGGCATAAGTTGCAATTGGTACAAGTGCTGTTGATAGCATAATAACTACTGCTAAAGATGCTATAACACCGCAAAGAGCTACATAAAAGGTTTTATTCTTCATAATTATCACCTTAACAACATCTTATAAGATCACCGCCCATGCATTCGCAACAGGTGTCAGCACAGCAAAGTGCTGTACAAACATCACAGCCGGAGCATCCTCCGGTACTGTATTGCGGTGTGGGGTTATAGCCTCCATATTGACCGCCTCGCCTTGAATTCATTTGGTTAAGGGCGGCACGGTATTCGCCATTGCCGGGGTCCATATTGCAGGCTTGTTGAAAGTGGTTGTATGCTTGGTCTGTCCAGCCTTTTCTGTACAGGATAGTACCTTTCAAGAAAAACCATTCAGCATCTCTGCTGCCTGTAGGTACTCCGCTTAAAATTTGGTCAGCATCAGCTATTCTGCCATTTTTTATAAGCATGCGAACATCGTGATATTTGGCACTTGCGTTGCCATAGCTATTGTAGTTGCTGCCATAACCGTTGCTGTAATTGCTGTTAGTATAGTTGCCTGCGCTTCGCCTTGTCTTTCTTATTTGGTCATATGCCTCATTTATTTCTTGCATTTTTTCAGTTGCAACATCTGCCAGAGGACTGTTTGAATAATTATCAGGGTGATATTTTTTTGCTAATTGCTTGTATGCTTTAGAAATTTCTTCGTCTGTAGCAGTAGGAGATACGCCCAATACGCTGTATGGATCGCTCATATATTTTTTTCCTCTCTGTTATTCTTCTGTGATTTTTTATTGTTACTATTATATTTATCAAAAATTATTTTTTTTTGCATTTGTCCAAGTCCCATATTTACAAGGTTATCAAGTATGGATTTAAATGAACAAATATTCATTAGGTTATATGCACCTGTTATTCTGCAAACAGTGTCGTTAAGCAAGCCATTTATATATATACTGCGTTCTTGCTGTGGAATTTCCTTTAAGGAATATGCAAAGGGATTAAAATTATGTTTTTTTATATCTTTTTCGTAATCGTCAGCCGCGTCCATAAGATAAATCCATTTTCCTAAAAAATAGCCGAATTCGCCAAAAACCATTTTTTGATTTTCATTTTCAGCTAAAAGTAAAACAAGCTTTTGCATCATTATGGCTGTTGGTTCAGCACATTCGTCTATAGTGGGAACTTTAAGATGTTCAGCCTTATACTGGTCTTCATTAAGTTGACTTATTATTTTATCAATGTCAGGATATTTTTTTATTGATTTTTTTCGCCAATGATTAGCAAAAAGCTTTAAAAAACGTGACAATAAGCTCTTAAAAAACGAACTGTCTTTAATGTCATCTTCCAGTTTGTAATATACACTTACAACAGTAATGGCAGATGCGAGCGAAAGCTCCTTACTGCCATCAGCACAGTAAAAACACTTTTTTAGAGGATTGCAGGTGCAGTTTTTAAGGTTTACATTTTCACATCTGTTTTGAAGCCCCATTGCTAAAAGCGCATAACATGTACAGTCGTAACTTAATGTCATACGGGCCAATATACCGTATTCGTTTCCAAGTTTTTTGCATAAACCGCAATAAACACTTTTGTAAAGCTCATAATCTTTAACCAGTAAGTACGGCTTATAGGGTTGTAAATATCCAAACATATACTTCTCCCTAATGTATTATACAATATATTTTACTATATTTAAAAGCCGTTATAATTAACAAGATGTGAATTTTTTTATTAAATAATTGAAAATTTGACATTTTTTATTTATACTTATTTTTATTATTTTAATGTCGAGGTGACATAATGAATATTTACGATTTTGACAATACAATTTTTAAGGGTGACAGCACTGCCTGTTTTTACATGTATTGCCTTAAAAAGCACCCGAAAATTATTTGTAAAGTACCATCATTGATTACAGGTGTTGTAAAATATTATGTCTTAAAAAAAGGTACAAAAACTGAATTTAAAGAAAAAATGTACCAATTTTTAAAATTCTGTAATATAGAAAGAGATGTTGAGGACTTTTGGAAAGTAAAAATAAATAATATAAAAGCTTGGTACAAAGACCAACAACAGAAGGAGGATATTATTATTTCGGCATCGCCTGAATTTTTACTGGCTGTGCCGTGCAAAATGTTGGGAATTAAGTGGCTTATTGCAAGCAGAGTAAACCCTGTTACAGGAAAATATACAGGTGAAAACTGCCATGGAGAAGAAAAGGTTAGACGTTTGTATGCAGAGTTTCCAAAGGATATTGTTATAGACAAATTTTATTCTGATTCCTATAGCGATACTCCTCTGGCTAAGCTTGCTAAACAAAGCTATATGGTAAAAGGCGATTCTTTAAGTAAATGGGATTTTTCAAAACACAAATAAATTTATATAATTGGTCGTTGAAGGTTAACGGCCTTTTATTTTTTTATAAGTATAAAGCAGCCCGGCTATAAAGCATTATATAAATTTGTTAATGCATTTAATATAGCACAATATGTATTTTAAACATAAAAATATTAAAGTCAATTTTTAACAAATTTTTATTAATATAAGAGCTATTATTAAATGGTAAGTTGGTTGCGTTAAAATGCCTTTGGTGATATAATTAAAATGTATATTTTTAACCTTCGGGGGAACAATGTTTTCTAGGAGGTGCAATATATGGGAAGCAAAAGTAATAAAAACAGCAGTTCTAAAAATTGCAAAAGCATTAACAATAATACATCAGATAACGAGCAAGAAGAGTTTTTGCAGGACAACAGCCCTATAAATAATGACGCACTTGAACAAATTAAAGAAAGTGGTTCAATTATTGCTGTAGGTGGGCATATAATACATTGTCTTACAGTTATTGGCCAAATTGAGGGGCATAATATTTTGCCGCCTCAAAATAAAACTACCAAGTATGAGCATGTTATTCCGCAATTAGTTGCTATTGAAGAAAGTAATGATATTGAAGGTGTTTTAATTTTGCTTAATACGGCAGGCGGCGATGTTGAGGCGGGTCTTGCTATTGCCGAGGTTTTAGCCGGTATGAATAAGCCTACGGTTTCTATTGTATTGGGCGGAGGTCATTCTATAGGCATACCATTAGCTGTGGCGGCAAAACATTCTTTTATAGCCCGTTCTGCTTCAATGACAGTACATCCTGTGCGAAGCAACGGTTTGACATTGGGAGTACCTCAAACCTTTGAGTATTTCAGAAAAATGCAAGAGCGTATTACCACATTTGTTAGTAGTAATTCAAATATTCCTCACAGACGATATAATGAATTGGCAATGAATACGCAAGAGCTTGTTCTTGATGTGGGAACTATTCTGGAGGGCGAAGAAGCTGTAGAAGAGGGACTTATTGATGAGGTTGGAACCATAAGAGATGCACTGGACTGCTTGTATAAAATGATTGATAACAATAAAAAACCTAAAAGAAAAAAGAAAACGGAAGAAAATAAGTAAATATATTACCGTATAATACACGACATAAGGTAGGTAAATATAGCCTTGCCCTGTAAAATGGGGCAAGGCATAAATAAGGAGGAGTTACATATGAGCATTTTTGATGCGATAATTCAGGGCATAGTACAGGGCTTAACCGAGTTTTTGCCTGTGTCCAGCAGCGGACATTTGGCAATATCACAGCATGTTTTAGGGGTAGAAGAAAGTAACCTGTTTTTTAATGTGATGCTGCATGTTGGTACATTGTTGGCAGTAATTGCTGTTTATTACAAGCTTATAGGAAGATTGTTTGTTGCTTTTTTTACTATGGTAAAAGATATTGTAACAGGAAAATACAAGTGGAGCAAAATGACAGATGACCAAAACCTTGTTGTAATGTTAGTTATTGGTTTGTTGCCGTTGTTTTTACTTTTTGTTCCGCTGCCGTTTAGCGGTGGTCTGAATGCAAAGGATTTAGCCGAAATATGGTCGGGAAAAAGCGGATACTTAATTGTTATAGGTATTTCTCTTTTGGTTACAAGCACATTGCTTACATTAGGAATATTTGCAAATAAAATTACAGAAAAAAATTATAAAGATAAGGGAGTAATAAGAAAAAGCGGAACAGGCAGACATCATTTGAATGTTATTGACGCTTTAAGCATTGGTACGGCACAGCTGTTTGCAGCTATATTCCCGGGTATATCACGTTCAGGTTCAACATTGGCTGTTGGAGAACTGCGTGGACTTAATAAGCAAAAGGCTCTTGACTATGCTTTTGTTTTAGGTATTCCGTCAATTATTGCTGCTGCTTTACTTGAGGGAAAAGACGCTATAAAAGAAGGAGCCGTTACTTCTGATATGATATTGCCTGTAATTATAGGTGTTATTGTTTCGGCAATAGTTGGTTTTTTTGCAATTGTTTTGTTTAAATGGATGTTAAGAAAAGACCGTATGTACATATTTGTAGCATATACAGCAATAGCAGGATTGATCATTTTAATTATTGGTGGTATTGAGCTTAACAGCGGTGTAAATATATTTACAGGAAAAGCTCTTGAATTTATGTAAACAAAGTGAATAAAAAATCAGGAAAATTATTCAGCTTGTTTTTTTGCAACAGCCGAATAATTTTTCAGCTTATATACAAAAAGAAAGGTAACAATACATAATTACAGTGTGAAGATTGCGGTATTAGTTTTTTGTATTTTTTACAAAAATAACAGAAAATATACAAGCTGTATGCTGAACCGCAGGAAGATTATGCAGTGTTGCTCTAAAGCATGTGGAAAAAAGACAGGGGATAAAAATGGTTAGTAAGGAAAGTACAAAAAAGAAAAGTGAATCAAAAACAACTAAGAAGCCTGCTGCAAAAAAGTCAGATACAAAAAAAGCAGAAAATAAGAAGCAAGATGAACGAAAAGTTGCTAAAGATTCTAAAAAGATAACAACAGAAATTCCAAAACTGACGCCTGAGAAAGAAAAAATAGAATTTCCCGTACAGGCAAAGGCAATAATTATGTTTTTGGCTGCTGCCATTTTATTTATTTTAGTTTTATATCCCGGTGAAAATGTGTGGACAATGGCACACAATTGTGTAAAGGGTATTTTTGGTTGTTTAGGTATTATGCTGCCAATACTTTTGGTATATTTGGGTGTAATAACTGCCATGGAAAAACAGTTGAACGGTAAAGCTGTTAATAATTTATTTTTAGGCTCTGTTGCTGTTGTGCTTATTTCAACCTGTGTATTTTTGTTTGGAAGTAATGACAAGGTGACTGATGTTGATTATTTTAATTGCCTTGGAATGCTGTTTCAAAACGGAATGAAAGACTTTTCAAACGGTTCAGCAGCAGGTTTGTTTGGCGGTATTTTAGGTTACCCACTTGCTTTTTTGTTTGGAAAAGTTATTGCTGAGATTTTATGTGTTTTATTATTGTTGGTTGACATTATGTTTTTGTTCAGCATTACAGCAAAAGATGTTGCGCAGTTTGTACATAAGCCTGTTATGGCTGTAAAGCAAGGCATAAAGCAGGTTGCTTTACAAAGGACAGAAAAGGTCGCTGCAAAACCTGCACTGCTGTCAAACAGCAGTGATGTTTGTGATGATGAAGACGATATTGATGACTATATTGACCTGTCTTCAATGAGTGAAAAGGTAGAGGCAATAAAATCGGCAAAGAACATTGGAAAAAAACAGTCATATTCGGATTATAATGATAATTATCAAGAAAGCATTCAGTCAGATGGGTTAAGTACAGGTAAACACCGTAACAAACTGTTAGAAGCGGCACGCCAAATGAATGGCAGTACCGAAAAACAGCCTGAAAATGAGCAAACGAATGATTCTGAAAAAAAGTTAAGTATTCTTGATAAGTTAAGCAAACCAAAGCAAGAGGACCAAAGACCAACAAAGAAAAGCGAGCTTGCACAGGCAGAAGAGGAAATATCAAAGCAAATCAGCGAAAATACAGATGACGGTGAACAGGGTAGCTATAACTACCCTCCAATAGAGCTTTTGCATCCGTCAAGCAGTAGGGAAGATACCAGAAGGGCAATGGAAGAGCTTGAACGCAACGGTAATAAGCTGGAATCAACCTTAAAAAGCTTTGGCGTTAATGCAAACATTATAAATATTTGCCGAGGACCGTCGGTAACACGATTTGAAGTGCAGCCTGCACCGGGTGTTAAAATAAGCAAAATTACAAATCTTTCTGACGATATTGCATTAAACCTTGCAGCTAGCGGTGTTCGTATTGAAGCTCCAATTCCGGGCAAGGCGGCTGTTGGAATTGAGGTACCTAACAAGGTAGTTACAATGGTAAGTATGCGTGAGCTTATAGACTCAAGACAGTTTACAGGTGCAAAAAGCAAGCTGTCAGTAGTGCTTGGCAAGGATATTTCAGGAAATACAATAGTAACAGACCTTGCCAAAATGCCCCATTTGCTGATTGCGGGTACTACAGGTTCCGGTAAGTCGGTATGTGTTAATTCTATTTTAATAAGTCTGCTTTATAAGGCTACTCCGGATGAGGTTAAACTGTTGCTTATTGACCCTAAAATGGTTGAATTTTCAAAATATAAGGGAATACCTCATTTACTTATTCCGGTTGTAATAGACCCTAAAAAAGCTGCTGGAGCTTTAAACTGGGCGGTAAATGAAATGGAAAACCGGTATAAAACCTTTTCGGCATATGGTGTAAGAGATATTGGCGGTTATAATGCTATGATAGATTCATATAATCAAATTCGTGCTACACGTACTCAAGAAGAACTAGAGGCTGAACCTATAGTGAATAGTGAAGGCATACCTATTCCTGACAAAAAAATGTCTAGCATTGTAATTGCTATTGATGAGTTTGCCGACCTTATGATGACTGCTCCGACAGAGGTGGAAGACTCTATTTGCCGTCTGGCACAAAAAGCCCGTGCAGCAGGTATGCACCTGGTTGTTGCAACCCAAAGACCAACGGTAAATGTAATTACAGGTGTAATTAAAGCAAATATTCCAAGCCGAATTTCACTAAAGGTTTCATCACAGTTGGATTCCCGTACAATTTTAGATGTTGGTGGTGCAGAAAAGCTTATAGGTAGAGGTGATATGCTTTTTGCTCCAATAGGCTCTGCAAAACCAATGCGTGTTCAAGGATGCTATGCTTCTGATGCAGAAATTGAAAATGTTACAAGCTATGTAAAGAAAGACCATGCAACTCAGTACAATATGGAGGTTCAGGAAGAAATTGAAAAAATTACACAGCAAGAGCTTACAAAAGGCAAAGATGGCGACAATGGCGGCTCAGGCGGTGTTTCAAGTGATGATGAGATGATGGAGGAAGCTATTAAACTTGTTGTAGAAAACGGACAAGCTTCAACCTCACTGTTGCAGCGTCGCCTGCGTTTAGGCTATGCAAGAGCAGGCAGACTTATTGACGAAATGGAACAAATGGGTATTGTAGGTCCTCATGTAGGTTCAAAATCACGAGAGGTTCTAATGACATACCAACAGTGGCTTGAACGAAAAAATAATTTAAGCGAATAATTAAAATTTTATTTTCTTTATAAAGAGTGTATAAAAGATGTTTAAGAATAGATTTTTACAATATTTAATTGTGATTACTCTGTAATACATCGAAATAAAAAAAATTTTGGTTTTGTATATATTTTTTCAGATAAACTGGGATAAATAAGGGAGGACAGAGCTATGGCTTTTTTACCTATAACAAAAGAGGAAATGAATAGTCGTGGTTGGCAGCAGCCTGATTTTGTGTTTGTTACGGGTGACTCTTATGTTGACCACCCAAGCTTTGGTGTAAGCATACTGTCGAGAGTACTTGAAGCTAAAGGTTACAAGGTAGTAATTTTGTCACAGCCAAACTGGAATACCGAGAAGGACTTTAAACAATTTGGAAAGCCAAGGCTTGGTTTTTTAGTTACTTCGGGTAATATTGACAGTATGGTGGCACACTATACTGCAGCAAAACGCAGACGAAGTGATGATGCCTACACAGCAGGCGGTAAAAGTGGCAGCCGACCTGACAGGGCAGTTATTGTATATTCTAAAATAATAAAAAAACTGTACCCCGATTCACCTGTTATTATAGGAGGACTGGAGGCTTCTTTAAGGCGTTTTGCCCATTATGACTACTGGGATGACACAGTAAGACCGTCAATACTTTTTGACAGCGGTGCAGATATTCTTACATACGGTATGGGTGAAAACCAGACTATAGAAATTGCTGACCGACTAAGCAGTGGATGTATGGTTGAAGACTTACATGATATTCGCGGGATTTGCTATGCTGTTAAAACACAAAACTATATTCCGACAGCAGCTTCGGAATGTGCAAGTTATGAAATTGTAAAAGAGAATAAAAAAGAATATGCAATTTCTTGCAGAAAGCAAATGGAAGAACAAGACGCCGTACGCGGAAAAAGGATTATTCAACGTCACGGAAAATATATATTGGTTCAAAATCCTCCAATGCATCCTCTTACACAGCCTGAGCTTGACTGGGTGTATTCTTTGCCTTATGAAAGAATGTATCACCCTTCTTACGAAGCTCTTGGCGGTGTACCGGGCATACAAGAGGTAGAATTTTCTATAACTCATAACCGCGGCTGTTTTGGTGCCTGTAACTTTTGTTCAATAGCTTTTCATCAGGGCAGAGTTGTTACTACAAGAAGTGAAGAATCTGTTGTTAACGAGGCTGTTTCACTTACAAAAAATCCTCGTTTTAAGGGATATATTCATGACGTTGGAGGACCTACTGCTAACTTTAGGCAGCCTTCCTGTAAAATTCAAGAAAAAGTTGGTATGTGTAAGCACAAAAAATGCTTAGCACCACAACCATGTAAGAATTTGCAAGTTAATCATACAGAATATTTACAGCTGCTTCGTAAACTGAGAAAGCTGGACGGAATAAAAAGAGTTTTTATACGTTCGGGTATTCGATTTGATTATATGATGGAGGACCAATCTGACGAATTTTTTAAAGAGCTTGTAAAATACCATGTAAGCGGTCAGTTAAAGGTTGCACCCGAGCATTGCTCGGCTGCAGTTCTTGATAAAATGGGCAAGCCGCATATTGAAGCTTACAAGCGTTTTCAGGACAAGTTTTATCAAATTACAAATAGTGTGGGCAAAGAACAATATTTAGTGCCGTACCTTATGTCATCACATCCTGGTTCAACTTTAAAAGACGCTGTTGAGCTTGCGCTTTTTTTGAAACGAGAGCATATTAGACCTGAGCAGGTACAGGATTTTTACCCAACACCGGGTACGGTTTCTACTTGTATGTTTTACACAGGGCTTGACCCATATACTCTTGAAGAAGTATATGTGCCTAAATCACCAAAAGAAAAAGCAATGCAGCGTGCCTTACTGCAATACTTTAACCCCAAAAACAAAGACACTGTGGTAAAGGCATTGCTGGCGGCAGGCAGATCCGACCTTATAGGTACGGGCAAAAACTGTTTAGTAACTCCGCCACCTGGGTTTAATACTCAAAAGGGCAAGGGAAGTTATAACGGCAAAAAGGGCAGCAAGGTGTCAACAGGAAGAAAACCGAACAGTAAAAATAAGCTGAAGGGCAAAAAAAATAAGTCCTTTAAAGGCAGAACTTAATATATAGAGAGGTGCATTATGAAAACTTTAATTATAGACAGATTTGAAAATGGCTATGCTATTTGTGAGGACGATAACTGCAATTTTTTTGGTATTGTGCTTGAAGAAATACCAAAGGGAGCAAAAGAAGGCGATGTGCTTAATATTGATGACGAAGGCAACATTGCTGTTAATCAAGCTGAAACTCAAAACAGAAAAAACAGAATTCAGGGTAAAATGGCAAACCTAAAGAAAAAATCAAAAAGATAAGAAGTAAATTAATATTTATATTTATTAAGAAAAATTAAAACAGAGTCAATATTTGCTATTAATTATTTTGCAAATATTGACTCTGTTTTTACATAATAAAAAACTACTTTTAAGTGCTTGTATCAGTTGTCAAAGTAGAATGCAATTGTGCTGCGTCTAATTTTTTATGAAAATTTATAGCCATAAACACAGTTATAATGGCAGAGATAACATCGGCAATAGGTTGTGCATATAAAATACCATTTATGCCTAAAATTACAGGAAGAATTAAAATAACAGGTATAAAACAAATGCCTTGTCTGCAAGCACCTAGAATAAATCCCTCTTTACCTTTTCCTAATGCAAGAAAAAGTGAAGAATATACTGTATGGAAGCCAAAAGGTATAAAAGAAAAGCCATTTGCTCTCAACGCTTTTTCACCAATACTAATCATTTCCATGTCATCAGCAGTAAATTGAGAGATAATTGCAGTAGAGAATGTTGCTGCGGATAACCCAAAAATTACACAAAATATAGTTGAATATAATACAGAAGTTTTAATTGCTTTATGTAAACGGTCATATTTTTTTGCTCCATAACTATATCCTGCAATTGGTTGTAAACCCTTAATAAATCCAAACACCATTAGACTTCCCATAGAAATAAGTCTTGTTACAATACCCATTGCAGCAATTACTGAATCACCATATTCGTTTGCCTGCGTATTGATAAGCGAAATAGAAAGGCTGGTTAATAACTGAAATACAAGTGTAGGAATGCCTATTTTTAAAATTTCAGATATAATATCTTTTGAGAAACAGCAGTCTTTAATGCTAAAACGGAAAATACTTTTTTTACTGAATATATAGCATAGATATACTAATGTAGAAATAATTTGTGAAATTGCTGTAGCTATTGCTGCACCTGCTACACCTAAATTTAATACATATATAAAAATAGGGTCTAAGACTATATTAAGTATGGCACCTGCCATTAGTGCAAACATAGTTATTTTTGCTGAACCTTCACTTGTTACGATATTGTTCATGGTAACATTAAATACATTAAAGATGCATGAAATTATATAAATGCTTGCGTATGTTACAGCATAAGGCATAATGCTTTCGGTTGCTCCTAGGAGTTTCAGAATTGGGTTAAGAAAAACGATGGTACATATAATAATTACCACTCCAACAAAAATACTACTGTATAAGGCTGTGCTGACAACCTTGTTTGCTTTTACCTTTTTTTCGTTTCCTAATAGTCTCGAAATATAAGAGGCGGCTCCATTTCCAAATAGCAGTCCCAACCCTACAACAACTTGTCCTAGGGGATACACAACAGAAATTGCCCCCATCTGGCTTGTTCCCAAGCCTCCAACGAAGTAGGCATCTACCAGGTTATATAGTGCATTAACCATCATGCCAATCATTGTAGGAATTCCCATAGCTAAAAGTGCTTTTGATATTGGTGAACTTCCAAGCAACTCCATTTTTTTATTACGTTTATTCATAATTTGTTCTCCTTTTTCTTGACTGAGGTAAAATTATAGTACTATAAATTATAGTAGTTGCGTCGCAAAAGATATAGTACTATAATTTATATTACTTGTCAAGAGAAAAAGGAGGACATTATGGCAACTATTGATTTAATTGTACTGGGAATGTTAAAAAAAGAGTCTTTAAGTGCTTATGATATTCAGAAATTAGTTGAGTATCGTAACATATCTAAATGGGTGAAAATAAGTACCCCGTCGATATATAAAAAAGTAATACAATTGGCAGAAAAGGGTTACATTGAAAGTCGCATTGAAAAGGACGGTAAAATGCCTGAAAAGGCGATTTACTCTTTAACAGATGCAGGTGAAAAGCAATTTGACAAGCTTATGTTAGAAATTGCTTGCAAACCTATTCACATTTTCTTGGACTTTAATGCTGTAATTGTAAATTTAGAAAGCTTATCACCGGAAAATCAAAAGTTATGTTTGACAAATATTGAAAATAATACAAAAGTCTTAAAGGATTATGTGCAAGAAAATATACGTCTAAAAGAAAATATACCGGATATTCCTGAAACTGGTATGGCGGTGTTGGAGCAACAATTTATACTGGTTCAGGCAATTGAAGCATGGATTGCTTCATTAAAAAAAGGTTTTGAGTAGAAGCTGAGTACCTCTATAAGAAGAAATTTAAAAAGATTGTTTTAAACAGAGATATGATAACATACAGTTGTATTATTATTGTAAGAAAAAATGAAACAAGAAAATTAATTAAAATATCGAAATTTTTCTTTATATATATTTATCAAAATTATCTAAAATAGTATGAAAAATTTTTAAAATTATTTTGATAATACTATTGACCCCAACGCTGCGTTATAGTTTATAATGACGTTACACGGGAGGGATAAACATGAGAACAGTAAATGAAGTAAGTAAACTCACAGGTGTAAGTGTGCGCACACTTCATCATTATGATGCAATTGGTCTTTTAAAACCTACAACGGTAACCAAAGCAGGCTATCGGTTGTATGACGATACAGCCATAAGTCGTTTACAAAATATTTTAATGTTTCGTGAACTGCAATTTTCTTTGAAAGAAATAAAAGTAATACTTGATAACCCTGATTTTGACCAGGCAGAGGCATTAACACAGCAAATTAAATTGTTGGAATTACAGAAAAAGCATATTGAGCAACTTATTTCTTTTGCCCGTGAAATTCAAGAAAAAGGAGTAATCAAAATGAATTTTAATGCTTTTAGCAAGGCTGAAATTGACCACTATGCAGCAGAAGTTAAAGAAAAATGGGGTTCTACCAAGGCATATGAAGAATATGAGAAAAATAGAAAACAGAAAACAGAACATGAACTGAGAGAAACAGAAAATCAATTAATGGCTTTGTTTGCTGAAATTGGTTCACTGCAACAGCTATCGCCTAACGAAAAGGAAGTACAGGAGAAAATATGTATGTTGCAAAAGTTTATTACGGACAATTATTATGTTTGCACTAATGAAATATTAAAGGGATTAAGTCAAATGTATGTGAATGATGAACGTATGAAGCACAATATAGATAAAGCGGGCGGAAGCGGTACTGCTGAATTTGTGAAACAAGCTATTTTAATTTATTGTTCAAAATAAATTAAAAGAAAAGCCGATGAACTATGATTTTATAAGTTCATCGGCTTTTTTAGATTATTTATATATCAGTTTTATTGAAATAAGCATTGTGGGGGGGTTAGTATTTTATACTGCCGTCACCGCCCATATGTAATGTCATTTCTTCTATGCGTTCCAGTGGAAACGGTGGCAATGCCACAGGTTTCATAGCTATTGACATAAGCTTCATAGGGTTGTCATCTGCTGCTATACGATTTGAGGATAATGCTCCGCAACGACGACAGCGATGTATTAAAGCCCATTCACCATTTTTGCGAACCCACACTGCAACAGGCTCCATAATGCCGCCGCAGTCAGACAAACGGTCGCCGGGTTCTATATCAACGTGTAAGCTGCAAAGACAGTTGGGGCAGTGGTTGCGATGATTACTGCCTGCACCGTGCGGTACAACCTGACGTCCACATACTTTGCAAGTAAATGTGTCATTACATGCATGATTTTTATAATAACCTTTTTGATATTGTTTTCTTTTATTTTCTCTATTCACTGGGGTTTCCTCCTAAAATTATCATAAATAATCCTTTGGAGGCATTGCAAATATATATTGTGCAAACCTCCCGGTTAGCACACAATCACCTTTTTAAATAGTTTCTTCATACATTTTCTCCTTTTTATTTTATAAATTTTAAAAAGCATGGTAACCATTAAGCTTCATTTTATACCTATTAAATAAATCTTTGTTAACATGCTTATATATAATTGGTAAAATTTATTTCTAGCTATAAACCCAAAAGGAAAGTAGCTATTTGAAAATAAACCAAAAGTGAAACAGCATCAACGGCTGTTGTAATAAACGGACTTGCCATTACAGCAGGGTCAAAACCTATCTTTTTTGCAAGCATAGGCAATACACAGCCTATAATTTTTGCACAGAACACCGTAATAACCAATGTAAGGCAAACCACCAATGCTACAGAAACACCCAGGCGGTCAAACAGCATAAGCTTTGCAAAATTTGCAACAGCAAGTGTTAAACCACACATTACTGCAACCCGTGCTTCTTTCCACATAACCTTGAAAATATCTTTAAACTGTATCTCACCAAGTGATAAGCCCCTTATAACAGTTACAGACGCTTGACTTCCTGAGTTACCGCCTGTATCCATAAGCATAGGAATAAATGCAGTCAATACTACCTGTGCAGCCAGTGCATTTTCAAACCCTGTAATAATCATACCTGTAAATGTAGCTGAAATCATAAGTAAAAGAAGCCACGGAATACGCTTTAGCCAAGTTTCAAAAACACCTGTCTTAAGATATGGCTTGTCAGTTGGTGTAATAGCCGCCATCATTTCCATATCTTCTGTTACCTCGTCTTCCATAACATCAATGGCATCGTCAATGGTAACAATACCTACCAGTCTGAATTCTTTGTCAACAACAGGCATTGCCAAAAAGTTATACTTTTTAAACTGGTTTGCAACTTCTTCTTTGTCGTCAAGAGTGTTTATTGCAATTACATTTGATTCCATAATATCCTGTACTATGTCATCATCATCACAAAGCAGTAAAGTTCGCATTGAAACCATACCAACCAACATACGGTTAGAGTTAATTACATAGCTGGTGTAAATTGTTTCTTTGTCAACACCTGTACGTCTTATACGTTTAATGGCGTCATCAACCGTCATATCAGGCCGCAGTGTAACATATTCGGTAGTCATAATGCTGCCGGCACTGTCATCGGGATACTTTAAAATTTCATTTATAGCTTTTCTTGTTTCATTATCTGCCGAAAGTAAAATTCTTTTAACAACGTTGGCAGGCATTTCTTCAACAAGGTCAACCATGTCATCAACATACAATTCGTCAACAACCTCTTTAAGTTCTGTGTCACTGAAACCGTGAATTAATATAGTTTGGGCATCCTCGTCCATCTCTACAAAGGTTTCAGCCGCAAGCTCTTTTGGCAGCAGTCTGAACAAAAGAGGAAGCTTATTTTGGTCAATGTCGTTAAACAGCATAGCAATATCAAAAGCTTGCATGGTTGTAAATACATCACGAATTGTTACATATTTTTTTTGCTCAAGTAATGACTCAATAGTTTTACCTATGGTCATTATATTTTTTTCTTCCATGTTTCCATCCTCCTAATTCCAATTTAAAATTTAGAAGTATAGTAAACACAGCTGGAATTTATTGATTATACAGAAAAATAAACGCAGAAAGCGTTTTTCAACATATTCAATAAAGGCCCGGGAGCTGTGTTGTTACTACTTCCTGCGTCCATTCTTCTCACCTCTTATTTGTTAAAGATTTAATTGTAAGTATTACAATACTCACACATACTTAATTTTACTGCTAAACAGTGAAACTGTCAATTACTTTTTGACACATATATCATCAAACAGTTTTTGGTTTGTTTGATTTATAAACTCAAAGTAGAATTGTATTAAATATTTGGAAGAATATATAAAATTTAACAAAAATTAAAATTAAATCGAGGTGAAATACATCTATATACAACAAAACTCTGAAATCCTATCAGAATAATAGGAAAATGTGTTGACAATCTTTTCTTTGTGGATTATAATAATGTCACATTAAACATATCAAAATTATATGTTTTATAAAGTAATTATTACAGAATAGTTGCTGATAGGAGGTCATATAATGACAAAGAATATGAAATTTTTTTCAGTAGTTCAGGGGATTGATATAATGTGTAGTTGCAATGTAATTATTGCGAATAACGCTGTATGTATGGCATTTTAATTTACAAAATAATAAAAAACAAAAATAAGCATACGCAGCATCGCACAATTTAATGTCTTATTCTTAGAGTGTGTGACGTAAAATATATAAACTTAGAAAAGAGGAATTTACAATGGCAGATATAAAAAATACAACAAATTGGGGTTTTGAAACAAAACAATTACATATAGGACAGGAGAGTGCTGACCCTGCAACAGATGCAAGGGCAGTGCCAATTTACCAAACAACATCTTATGTATTTAAAAATTCGGCACATGCAGCAGCAAGATTTGGTTTGCAGGATGCAGGTAATATTTATGGCAGACTTACAAACTCAACACAAGATGTTTTTGAAAAGAGAATTGCAGCACTTGAAGGGGGTGTTGCAGCACTGGCTGTATCTTCGGGTGCAGCAGCAATAACATATACATTTCAAAATCTTGCACAGCAGGGTGACCACATTGTTTCTCAAAAAACAATTTATGGCGGTACTTATAATTTGCTGGCACATACACTGCCGCAATATGGTATTACAACAACCTTTGTAGATATTCATAATTTAGATGAGGTTAAAAATGCAATTCAGGACAATACAAAGGCTATTTTTATAGAAACACTTGGTAACCCAAACAGTGATATTGCCGATATTGAAGCTTTAGCTGAAATTGCCCATGACAATAAAATTCCGCTAGTAATAGACAGCACATTTGCAACACCTTTTGTTATTCGTCCTATCGAATATGGTGCTGACATTGTTATACATTCAGCTACAAAGTTTATTGGAGGCCACGGTACTACACTGGGTGGTGTAATTGTTGACAGCGGTAAGTTTGACTGGGAGGCAAGCGGTAAGTTTGCGTCATTAGTTGACCCTAACCCAAGCTACCATGGTATATCTTTTACCAAAGCTGTTGGTGCGGCAGCATTTGTAACAAAAATAAGAGCTATTTTGCTGCGTGACACTGGTGCAACACTGTCACCGTTTAACGCATTTTTATTGTTACAGGGTCTTGAAACACTATCGCTAAGAGTTGAACGACACATTGAAAACGCACTTAAGGTTGTAGAATATCTGAACAATCATCCGCTTGTTGAAAAGGTTAATCATCCTTCATTACCTGACCATCCTGACCACAAGCTTTATAATAAATTGTTTCCAAATGGTGCAGGTTCTATATTTACATTTGAAATTAAAGGTGGTGCAAAAGAAGCACAGGAGTTTATTGACAGATTACAGATATTCTCATTACTTGCTAATGTAGCTGATGTTAAATCTTTAGTTATTCATCCTGCAAGCACAACACATTCACAGTTAAATGAAGAGGAGCTTGCTGACCAGGGCATTAAACCGAATACAATCAGACTTTCTATTGGTACAGAGAGTATTAAGGATATTATTGCTGATTTAGAGCAAGCATTTAATAAATAGTCTTTTTAAGCTTTACATTTGGTATTACAAAAAATAATGGTGCAGCAGAACAGTTTAATAATTACTGTTGTGTTGCACTGATATAATGGGAGGAACGATTATGTCTAAGATTTATAAAGGAACAACACAACTAATTGGAAATACACCGTTAGTTGAAGCGGTAAATATTGAAAGGGACAATAACCTTGATGCAACCATTCTTTTTAAGCTTGAGTATTTTAACCCGGCAGGCAGTATTAAGGACAGAATAGCAAAGTCTATGATAGATGACGCTGAAAATAGAGGTTTACTAAAACCAAATTCTGTTATTATTGAACCTACTTCTGGCAACACCGGTATAGGCTTGGCAGCTATTGCAGCTGCCAAGGGGTATAAACTTATTCTTACAATGCCTGAAACAATGAGCGTTGAACGCAGAAATATTTTAAAGGCATATGGTGCTGAAATTGTTTTAACAGATGGTGCAAAGGGAATGAAGGGTGCTATTCAAAAATCAGAGGAGTTAGCAAAGGAGATTCCAGACAGCTTTATACCGGGACAATTTGAAAATCCTGCAAACCCTGCTATTCATAAAGCAACCACAGGACCTGAAATTTGGAACGACACAGACGGAAAGATAGATATTTTTGTTGCAGGTGTTGGTACAGGAGGTACTATTACAGGTGTAGGAGAATATTTAAAGTCACAAAATCCTAATGTTAAAATTGTCGCAGTAGAGCCTGAAACCTCGCCTGTGCTTTCAGAGGGCAAGGCAGGTCCGCATAAAATTCAGGGTATTGGCGCAGGATTTGTACCTAAAACACTTAATACAAGTATTTATGACGAGATTATAAAAATTAATAATGAAGCTGCATTTGAAGCTTCAAAAGTTATTGCCAAAAAAGAAGGTGTGCTTGTGGGTATTTCGTCTGGTGCGGCTTTTTTGGCAGCATTTCAGCTTGCTAAAAGACCTGAAAACAGCGGTAAAACTATTGTTGCACTGTTGCCTGACAGCGGTGACAGATACTATTCTACACCATTGTTTGCAGACTGATTTAATATAATTTAGACTCACTCAAAAAAGAGGTGACAGCATTAATTTTACAGCTGTCACCTTTTAAATATGTACTAATAATTAAAGTGTTATTTGAAAAAATAAAGTAAGGTAAGATCCAAGTTCAGTGACCTTGTTCGTTTAAGGTGGGTGTCCAAAGGGAGTAAATCGAAATTCCTCCCTTTTGTTGACTTTGTTTACTTTCTTCCATAAGAAAGTAAATGCCTAATGCAACCAATTCACTGTGAGAATTGGTTGCAT
>CABRLN010000032.1 GCA_902471875.1 uncultured Clostridium sp. | reverse complement strand
TTAGTTCGCTAAATCATAATTTATTATATTTATCTAAAAGTTAAATAATATAATTTACTACAAAAAAGCTACAGGGCTCTTATGGAAGAAAGTAAACAAAGACCACAAAGGGAGGAATTTCGATTTCCTCCCTTTTGAAACCCACCTTACACGACCAAGGTCAGTGACCTTGGATCCAACTTAGTAACCGTACATTCGCAAACAGTTAGTTCGCTAAATCATAATTTATCAGATAGTTAATTAGGTGTTTTATTAAAGTAAAAATAATCAATTATAATGAAAAATATAATAAATAATTATTTGCTATAAAGGGGTGGAATATATGAAATCTTGTGGTATAATAAATATAAGCGAATGTGTGTTCGTAATTTATAAATGCATAAGCAAACGTTATAAGTATTTTTAAAGGAGTAATTATGCAAAGTAAGAAAATAATTATAAAGGGTGCAAAAGAGCATAACCTTAAAAATGTAGATGTAGAAATACCAAGAGATAAGCTGGTGGTTATTACAGGTCTATCAGGTTCGGGTAAATCATCACTGGCATTTGATACAATTTATGCCGAAGGTCAAAGACGATATGTAGAGTCTTTGTCATCGTATGCAAGAATGTTTTTAGGGCAAATGGAAAAGCCAAACGTAGAAAGCATTGACGGATTGTCGCCTGCAATTTCTATAGATCAAAAAACTACATCAAAAAATCCCCGCTCAACGGTTGGTACCGTAACAGAAATTTATGATTATCTGCGTTTAATGTATGCAAGGGTAGGGGTTCCTCATTGTCCCGTATGTGGACGTGAAATAAAACAGCAAACGGTTGACCAAATTGTGGACAAGGTACTTTTACTTGAGGAAAAAACAAAAATTCAGATATTGGCACCCGTTGTACGAGCAAAGAAGGGTGAGCATGTAAAAGAGCTTGATAAAGCCCGTAAAGGCGGTTTTGTAAGAGTTAGAGTTGACGGTAATATATACGACCTTTCTGAAGAAATTAAACTTGAAAAAAACAAAAAACATACTGTTGAAGTTGTTGTTGACCGACTGGTAGTGGGTGAGAAAATTCGTTCGCGATTGGCAGATTCTGTCGAAATTGCCTCAAAGCTTGCCGGAGGACTTGTTGTTGTAAATATAATTAACGGTGAAGATATGCTTTTCTCACAAAATTATGCTTGTCCTGAGCATGGCATAAGTATTGAAGAATTGTCACCAAGAATGTTTTCTTTTAATAATCCTATGGGTGCTTGTCCTCACTGCACGGGTTTGGGAATATTTATGCGAGTTGATCCTGATTTGATAATTACAGATTGGAATAAAACTGTACGTAATGGTGGTATTAGAGGCAGCGGCTGGGCAATGGAGGGTAGTTCTATTGCAGCAATGTATTTTGAAGGTTTGTCAGAACATTATAAATTTAGTCTTGATACACCGTTAAAGGATTTGCCTAAAGAGATTATTGATATTCTGCTTTATGGAACTAATGGCGAAAAATTTTTGGTTCACAGAAAGTCAGAATATGGCAAAGGCTCTTATTATACAGACTTTGAAGGAGTTATTAATAATCTTGAACGCCGTTTTAAAGATACTCAAAGTAAATGGATTAAAGAAGAAATTCAAACTTATATGAGTGAGGTTTCGTGCAAATATTGTAAGGGAAAAAGGTTGTCAGACGTAAGCCTTGCTGTAACAGTTGGTGATATAAATATTGCGGATTTATGTGATAAATCGGTCGCAGAGATACTTGAGTTTACTGACAGTTTGAAGTTTAATGAAAGAGAACAGGCTATAGCTGAACCAATTTTAAAAGAAATTAAAAGCAGACTTGGATTTTTAAACAGTGTTGGTCTTGACTATCTTACACTTTCTCGTGCATCGGGAACATTAAGCGGTGGTGAAAGTCAGCGTATTCGCTTGGCTACTCAAATAGGTTCGTTTCTTATGGGGGTACTTTATATTCTTGACGAGCCTAGTATAGGCTTGCACCAAAGAGATAATGACAAACTTATTGGTACTCTTGAAAAACTTAGAGATTTAGGCAATACTGTAATAGTGGTTGAGCATGATGAAGATACTATGCGTGCTGCTGATTATATTGTAGATGTTGGTCCCGGTGCAGGTGTACACGGCGGTGAAATTGTTTGCTGCGGTGATGTTAATAAGATTATGAAATGTAAAAAATCTATTACCGGTCAGTACCTTAGCGGTGTAAGAAAAATAGAAATTCCGCAAGAACGCCGCAAGGGTACAGGTAGTAAACTGGTGGTAAAAGGAGCAAAGCAAAATAATCTTAAGAATATTACAGTTGAATTTCCTGTAGGCCAATTTATTTGTGTAACAGGTGTGTCAGGCTCAGGTAAATCCTCTTTGGTTAACGAAATTCTTTATAAGCATTTAGCTGCACAGCTTAACCGTGCAAAATGCCAGCCGGGCAAATTTAGAGAGATTACAGGTATTGAAAATTTTGATAAGGTTATTAGTATAGACCAGTCCCCTATAGGAAGAACTCCTCGTTCTAACCCGGCAACGTACACAGGTGTTTTTACTGATATTCGAGAATTATTTGCTTCAACTCAAGATGCAAAAATCCGAGGATACAGTTCAGGAAGATTTTCGTTTAATATAAAGGGCGGTCGCTGTGAGGCTTGTCAGGGTGATGGTATTATTAAAATTGAAATGCATTTTCTGCCGGATATTTATGTTCCATGTGAGGTTTGTAAGGGAAAACGCTATAACAGAGAAACCTTGCAGGTAAAATATAAAGGAAAGTCTATTTATGATGTACTTGAAATGACAGTTGAAGAGGCAGTAGAGTTTTTTGCAAATATGCCTAAAATTCATCGTAAGCTGAAAACATTGCTTGATGTAGGGTTGGGATATATAAAGCTGGGTCAACCTGCAACAACTTTGTCCGGTGGAGAGGCACAGAGGGTAAAATTGGCTACAGAGCTTTCTAAACGCTCGACTGGCAGAACAATATATTTTTTAGACGAGCCTACAACAGGTTTGCATATTGCAGATGTTCATCGTCTGACTCAGGTATTGCAAAAGTTGGTTGACGCAGGAAATACTGTAATAGTAATTGAGCATAATCTTGATCTTATTAAGACTGCTGACCATATTATTGACATCGGCCCGGAAGGTGGCGATAGAGGAGGCAAAATAGTTGCCATAGGAACACCTGAACAGGTAGCAAAAAATTCTGACAGCTATACGGGTAAATATTTAGCACCACTGTTAGGTATATAGTATATTTTGTAAAAGCTGGATTGTTTCAAATAGTAATAAAGTGTATAAAATTGAAAAAAGCACAACAAAAGAACAACAAATAAACATCAAAAGAACACCTAATTTTTAGGTGTTCTTTTTTGATTTGTTAAAACCGTAGAAAATGAAATATTAACATTAGTAAAATGTATAAATTTAACAAATATTAAATTTTATTATTAAAAACATATTGACTTTTAACAAAAATATGGTATTATATTATTGTAAGTTAATTAAGCATTTAAGTAAAATTAAGTTACTCCTTTTTCTTTATCTTATGTATAGAATTTAATTCTATTATCATCAAAGAAACTCTGCTAATTGGCAGAGTTTTTTATTTTTTTAATATAATAATACTATAATCCTCTTTGGGGTAGTGGTGAATATCAAAACACTTAATTTATGCCGTGTTATGACTTGTTAAAAAATAAAAACATTTGTCTATTTCTACTAACTAATCCCAATATAGTATGTTATGTTGTTAGTATTAATGAACAACCAAAAATATTTGTTGGTTGAAATTATCACACAATTGATGAAGGATAATATATTGTGTCAGATTTAATATTATAAAATAAGGAGATTAGAAGGATTAATTGAAAATTTTGAAAATATACAAGCAGATATCTGCCAAAAGGTAAGTCCTTTGGTGAACTCAGTCAACAAAATAGCGGCATGCACCGTAAAATAAGTGCATACCGCTGTTAGTTGTTAGCAGATGTTTTTGTAACATAACTAAATTATAATTATTATAAAATTATGCTTCTTTATAGAAGTAGATATAATGGTCATTAATTTGAGTTTTTATAACCTCTTTATTCTGATATTCAGGAATATACAAAAATGTATCAGCAGAGTTATCAGAATAATTAACCAGTAAGTAGTAGTTGCTAACTGTAAAAGTACCCTTTGATTTTATGGCGGCTCCCATGTTAATAGTGAAATTGCCGCCGTCAGTAATTACCAGTGAGCCTCCGTTTTCGGTAAATGACGAACCAAAAATATCTTGAAACGGCACTTCTTTACTGTCGGCAACGCTTGTAGCTATAAGAGGTTTCCATGTGCCTGTTAAATCTTTTTCTGTAATATTAGCAGATGAGTCGGTTTCGTCAGGTTCTTGAATTTCAATAGGCGCTACTGTGGGATTACTAACAGTTTCATCAACAAATTCGTAAGAGTCATCATCAATTTCAGCCAGTGTAGTTTCTTCAGGTGTTACAGTACTGTCTGAAGTAGTATCAGCTTCGGTAGTTTCGTTTTTTGTTGAAGTTTTTTCAGATGAATCAGTATTTCCTGTTGCGTTTTGGGTAGCATTATCAGATACGGTTGCCGAAACGGATTTAGTGCTGTCTGTATTTGTGTTTTCTGTTTTGGTATTACATGCAGTTAAACCGCAGGCAGAAATTAGTCCGCACATTATAATTGCAATTAACTTGTTACACATTTTAATATTCCTCCTTTATGGTTTTAAGCACATAAATGCACTCATTGTTCCACGGTGACCGTTAGTTGCACGGTGTGACCACAAAAGGTCACTGTTACACATGGTGCAAACATCACTTATGATTATGTTATTTTCATTAATACCGCTTGCTATAAGTATTTGTTTGTTGGTTTCAAGTAAGTCTGCCATATATTTTCCATTACCTTTGCTTGTCATAATTTTATTAAGGTCAAGACCGCTAACCTTAGCAAATTCGTTATAACAAACTTTGTCAATTTCATAACAGCATTTTGAAATAGCAGGGCCAACGCAACAAATTATGCTTTTTGTATTACTTCCATAGTCATTAACCATTATATCTATAACCTTTTTGCATATTTTGCCAACAGTACCACGCCAGCCGGCATGAGCAAGTGCAATAACCTTTTCATTTATATCTACAAAAAATATAGGCGTACAGTCGGCATAGTATGTAACAAGAGTGACATTAGGTTGGTTTGTGATAAGAGCGTCAACACTTTCAATATCTCTTGGTTTTGTAATGCCGATGCCGCATTCGTTAGAACTTACCTTTCTTACATAAGTGTGGTGGTCTTGTGCAGAGGCAACAAGTGTATCAAAGTTAAGACCAACGGCATTGCAAAGCCGTTTATAGTTTTCTGTAACATTGTCAGGGTTGTCACCTCGGTTAAAGGCAAGGTTCATTGTAGAGAACTCGCCTTGGCTAACACCTCCTAGTTTGGTTGAAAAGGCATGTTTAATAAAAGATATTTCCTCTAGTTTTTTGTATGTTAAGAACGGAACATCATTTTTTATATTCAAGTTCATTATTTTACTCTTAAATGGTGGTAAATTCATAATTTGTCTCCCTTAGCAGCATTAATTTTATTGGTGTTCAGCTTTATTATCTTTGTGCTTTACATTATATTACTGTCGGTGTTATAATACAAGAGAAGATTTATTAACTTTTTATGTGCAGTTTGTGACTGCGGTCACTTTGTAATAGTAGGAGTATTTAAGATGAAATTATTTAGTTCGAATCTTTTTGGAAATAATATAGATGTAAGCTGTGAATACTGCCACAATGCTCAAAAAATAAACGGGATAATTATTTGCAAGGCTAACAAAGAAATTGTAAACGGTACTTGTTCCAGATTTAAGTATAATCCCCTTATGCGTGTTCCTAAAACAGCACCTAGCTTTCCTAAATATGACCCAAAGGATTTTGAGTTATAATATGTAATATAAAGGGATAGTCGAAAAAAGTATAGTTGTAAACTATTACTATGTAATTTAAAAAACATTTTCTTGGTTAAATGTTGACTTCATTATAACGAAAGGGTGCAAGCCATGGCTTGCACCCTGAATTTTTGCTATGTAATATGTAATTTAATTAGCAGAAATAAACGTCCATTTTAAATTGTGTTTCACCGTTAATTACGCAGTAAGCAGCATTTTCAGCAGGCTTTAGATAAACCTTAATGTCATTAATTTCAGCGTTGTTATTAGCCTCTAGGTAAGACTTCTTAACATTTTCAATAACCGTAGCGTATTGTTCCTGAATGCCATTGTACTCTACATAGAAATCAACTGTTGGTTCAACAGTCTTTTTTGTTGTTTTTCTTGTTGTAGTTTTTTTAGCTGCTGTTTCTGAAGTTTTCTTTGTTGTAGTTTTTTTAGCTGCTGTCTTTTTAGCAGGATCTTCAACAGGTGCCTCAACCTTAACAGCCTCAACCGTTTCAGCAACCTTCTCAGCAGTTTTTGTTGCTTTTTTAGCTGTTGTTTTAGCGGCTGCTTTTGTTTCAACTTTAGCGTCTTTTTTAACTTCAGTTTCTTTTTCAGCAGCTTTTACAGCTGTTGTTTTTTTTGTAGTAGCCATAAAAAATACCTTCTTTCAATCAAGTAAAATTTAATCCTCTAAATATGCCCCATACGTACACAAGCACGATGTTTACAAATACATTATATAATCTTTAAAATGCACTTGTCAAATGATTATATAAAATTCCATTACTGTTACAATTTTAACGAAAATACCTGATTAAATTTGTTAACTATTACATAAAAGAATAGTTTGCTTTATTCTCCGTAAAACGCTAAAATAGGGCATTTACGGGTAATTTTGAAATATATAAATTATATAATTTTACAGAAAAACTTTTAAAATAAAATCTGTATTACTTTTTATAAAATGTTGTGTATTGATAACTTTAATGATATAATTATATGTATTAATGAATATAACAACATTTTCTATATGAATAAAAAAGGATGATAAAAATAAAATGATAACAGTATCTAATGTAAGCATTAATTTTAGCGGAACAGATTTATTTAAAGAGGTTGACCTTAAATTTACACCGGGTAATTGCTATGGTGTAATTGGTGCAAATGGTGCGGGTAAATCAACATTTTTAAAGGTGTTAACAGGCGAACTTGAACCAACTACAGGCAATGTTATTATTCCTGATGGTGAGCGTATGAGTGTATTAAAGCAGGATCACTTTGCTTTTGATGAATATACTGTACTTGACACCGTAATAATGGGAAATATGAAACTGTATAATGTTATGAAAGAAAAAGATGAATTATATGCTAAGCCTGATTTCAGCGATGAAGATGGCATAAGAGCAAGCGAGCTTGAAGCAGAATTTGCCGAAATGGATGGTTGGGAGGCAGAAAGTGATGCTTCAAAGCTTATTCAGGGCTTAGGATTAACCGAGGACATTCTGTATTCGCAAATGGCAACTCTTACAGGTAACGAAAAGGTTAAGGTACTGCTTGCACAAGCTTTGTTTGGTAATCCTGAAATTCTTATGATGGACGAGCCTACCAATAACCTTGACATTATGGCTATTTCATGGCTTGAAGATTTTTTAATGGATTACGAAGGTACGGTTATTGTTGTAAGCCATGACCGCCATTTTTTAAATACAGTATGTACTCATATGGTTGATATTGACTACGGAAAAATTAAAATGTATGTGGGTAATTACGAGTTTTGGTATGAGTCCAGCCAGATGGTACAAGCTATGATTAAACAGCAGAACAAGAAGAACGAAGAAAAAATAAAAGAGCTGCAAAATTTTATTGCAAGGTTTTCAGCAAATAAGTCAAAGTCAAAGCAGGCAACATCAAGAAGAAAATTGCTTGACAAGCTGACTGTAGAAGAAATGCCTGCCTCAAGCCGTCGTTACCCATTTGTTGGTTTTACACAGGACAGAGAGGTTGGTAAAGAAATTCTTGCTGTTGAAGATTTGTGCAAAAAAATTGATGGTGAAGACGTGCTGAAAAACGTTTCGTTCAGAGTTGAACGTGGTGATAAAATTGCGTTTATCAGTGACAAAGAAACTTCAGTTACAGCTTTGTTTGAAATATTAATGGAAAAAGAAAAACAAGACTCAGGCTCATTTAAGTGGGGCGTAAGCACAAGCACCTCTTACTTTCCTAAAGACAACTCTGAATTTTTTAATGATTGTAACGATTCTATTCTTGACTGGCTTGAACAGTATAATAAAGGAGCAGATCATACTGAAACATATTTGCGTGGCTTTTTAGGCAGAATGCTGTTTAGCGGCGAAGATGTGTTTAAGCCTGTGAAAGTGCTTAGTGGTGGCGAAAAGGTGCGCTGTATGCTTTCTAAAATGATGATGGGAGGAGCGAATGTTTTAGTGCTTGACCAACCAACTAACCATCTTGACCTTGAATCTATTACAGCGGTAAATAAGGGGTTAGCAAATTTTCCAGGTATTGTTCTGTTTACCTCTCACGACCACGAATTTATTTCTACTGTGGCAAACCGTATTATTTTTATACAGGAAGACGGAATTAAGGATATTACGTCAGGCTATGATGAATATCTTGCAGAAAATAATCTTATAAGAGAGTAATAATACGAATAAAATGATAGGTATTCTGTCACAGACAGAATACCTATCATAATATATTAGTATATTAGTGTGGTAATTAAAATTGTAAACATATTAGAGGTGATGTTATGGCAAGGTCAGAAAATCAAAAGCTAAAACTGCTTTATCTACAAAAAATATTGCTTGAAAAAACAGACGATGAACATGGCTTGTCGATTAGTGAAATAGTTGATGAACTGAAAAAATATGATATTACATCAGAACGTAAAAGTTTGTACGATGATATTGCCTTGCTTAACAAATTTGGATTAGAAATTTCTAAGCAAAAAGTAGGTCACCGATTTGAATATAGTGTACTTTCGGGAAGAAACTATCAGCTTGCTGAGGTTAAGCTGATGGTAGATGCTATACAATCAACCAGATTTATTACTAAAAAGAAAACTAACGAGCTTATTAAAAAGCTTGAAAAAGAGGTTAGTGCTAACGAAGCGAAAGAACTTCAGCGTACAGTGTTTATTGAAAAGCGTTCAAAAACAGATAACGAAAGTATTTACATAAGCATAGACCAAATTTACCGTGCCATTCAGCGAAAAAAACAAATTACCTTTAATTATTATGAATGGGTTATAGAATTTGGCGGTTATAAAAAGGTTTCTGAAAAGCCAAAAAAGGATGGGAAGCTCTATAATGTAAGTCCATGGTGTATGTTGTGGAATGACGAAAAGTATTATTTGGTGGCATATGACAGCAAACAAAAAATAATTAAGCATTTCAGAGTGGATAAAATTAAGAATGTGAAGATTCTTAATGAAAATCGTGAAGGTATAGAGGAATTTAACGATTTTGATGTTTCCACATATGTTAAACGTACATTTGGCATGTTTGGCGGTGACAAACCACAGGAGGTTACCCTTAGAATAAATAACAAGCTTATAGGTGTTATTATAGATCGTTTTGGCAGTGACTACCATATTATAAAGGATGACGAAGACCACAGCAATGTTGTGGTAAGGGTTTATACAAGCCAACAGTTTTATGGCTGGATTTTCGGCTTAGGAGAGGGTGTAACCATTGTGTCACCTGACAACGTAGTTAAAGAGTTCAAAAAAACTCTAAAAGGAATTAAAAAGCTTTATAAATAGTTATGGAAAAATGTTTTTAAAATTACATTATCTTATTGCTCTTATTGGAACTTTATACTCTTTAGTTAAATAATAGTTGTTTTTCTGTTTGCAGATATGCCACAGTATTTTTAGAATATTATATTTTAATATTAAATATACTGTTATTACATACTTAAAGCGTGTATTTGCTTTTATTGAGAATAATCATTTTTATGTATTCAAAAAATATTGATTTTCTTTTACAGAACTGTACCAAAAATTGTACACATTATTTTGTACAATAGTATCTGTAAAGGAGATGCTTTGTATGATTAATTTATGTTTATTAATATTTGTGGTTTTTGCAGTAAGAAAAGTGCTGTGGATGATAAGTGCTAAGTTTATGTCGGATATAGAGGATAAAATTAAATTTTCACTTTGTATCATAGTAAGCTTTGTTATGTTTATTGCAGATATTTCTGCTCCTACCAAAACAGAAAAGGCAACGTATAATCGCAGTAAGCGTGGTGCAGAAAAATCATTGACAGCAAAAAAAGAACTGTTTTTTAATAAAAAAAGTCACACAAATAAAACAATTAAAATTCTAAAAATGCTGGAGCCTGTTACCATTGAAAGAACTAAAAGTATTACTATTAGCAAGGGCAGTAATAAAAACGATAATTCAAAGGCGGCTTAAATGTGCAATTGTTTTACCTTGTTGTGCTTTGCAGAAAAATCATTAATAATTAGCTTACAAAGTGACAGAATTGTAAAATCAAACACTTAAGTTATGCAGTTGCTTTTTCTTTGATAAATCTTAGATAGAAGGGAGTTATAGTATGATTATATATGCGAAGACAATTTTTGATGAATTTAGTGAACGTCCGTTTTCAGAAATTGACAGCATTATTCTTTCGTGGTTGTCATATCTGAATTTTCCTGAAAAATTTTGTGATTTAGCAACAGAAGTCGGTATGCATTTAAGGGATATATTTTGTGCAGAATATTTTGATGAAATGCTTAAAGGGGTTAATTCTCCGGAAGAAACATTGGAACTTCTAACAGCTGTTGTTGCAAGCCCAAGATTTAGAGATATACGTATTTTGTGCTTTGAGCAGGAGCTTGATTATGATACATGTACCCAGTTTGCAGCTATTACCTATGAAATTGCCCCCAATAATTATTATATTGCATTTCGTGGTACAGATTGTACGTTTATTGGTTGGAAGGAAGATATGCGCCTTGCATTGGAGGGTCCAATATCGTCTCAGAAAAAAGCGTATCAATATTTACAGAATATAGCTGAAAAGTTTAATGGCACTTATATGGTTGGCGGTCATTCAAAGGGCGGAAATCTTGCAGTATACGCAGCTGCAAAATGCAGCCGTGAAATTCAGCAACATATAGTACGTGTTTACTCCCACGATGGTCCCGGATTTTTGCCTGAAGAGCTTGATGATGGATTTGATAGAATTAGAGATCGTATTCACAAAACTCTTCCTCAATCATCGATGATTGGTATGATATTTGAACAAGAGTGTGAATATCATATTGTTAAAAGTCGCGAGAAAGGTGTTGGACAGCACAATCTGTTTTCGTGGAAAATAGAAGACGGAAGATTGTTATACCAAAATGACTTAACAACAGATGCAAAGTTAATTTATATAAGTATAAACAAATGGATTTGTGAAATGAATCAAGAGGATAGGGAAAAATTTATTAATGTGATTTTTGAAATTTTGGAGGAAACAGGTGTTTCCAGTTTTGATGAATTGGGAGCAGATCTTCAAAAAAATCTTCCTGTAATAGCTAAAAAGATAGCATCTCTTGATAAAGAAACAGGTAGGTTTTTAAGACGTATGATAAGACTTCTTGCTGTAAACAGTGCAAAAAGTATGCCGGAGATAATTATGCCGCAATGAATAATTTGTATATTTAATTTATATGTGATATGTATAAATAAAACTGTATTTGTTTTGTAAGCTGTAGCACAAAAATTATTCTAGATGCATTGTTACCTTTTTCCTTTTGTGCTAATGTTGAATTTTTTATAGGTATTTTTTATTAATGCTAATGATATATATCTATATTTGCAATTATAGTTGATGAGTTTTGCATAATTCTTAACTAAAACAGATTTATATTTTACAATTTTACGTGCTTTTGCAAGTTTGCTGTTATAAAATTGCAAAAAGCGTTGACATCCTTCTATAACAATGCTATAATATTTAACATAAACAAGGACGTTTTACATTTATTGGTGTAAAACGTCCTTTTCATTATGGGGGAATTAATTATGGATGGACTAATAAGAAATTCAGAAACAATTAATAAGCTGCTGTCAAGGTATGGCGTTAAGTTTGGAATTTACAAAAATGGAACATTTAAAGAACAGCTTTTTCCGTTTGATCCAATTCCAAGAATAATTAAAAATGACGAATTCAAATATCTTGAAAGCGGGTTAATTCAAAGGGTTAATGCCCTTAACTGTTTTTTGGCAGATATTTACGGTAAAAAGCAAATTGTAAAAGACGGCGTTATTCCGGAAGAATTCATATATTCAGCCTCAGGCTTTTTGCCTCCGTGTGATGGGGTAACACCGCCAAAAAATATTTACAGTCACATATCAGGTATAGATCTTGTTCAGTCTAAAGATGATAATTGGTATATTCTTGAAGATAATTTAAGAGTACCATCAGGGGCTTCTTACCCGATGATTGCCAGGGAACTGCAACGCAGAAGTACGCCGGACACTTTCCAAAATAACAGCATAATAGACAACAGAAATTATGCAGACCTCTTAAAAGAAGTTATGGATTATGTTAACACTGGTGGAATTAATGTTATTCTTTCACCGGGCAGATATAATGCTGCATTTTTTGAACATTCATATTTAGCAGAAAAAACGGGTGCGGTTCTTACAACCGGAAACGATATTGTATGCGAAAATGATAATCTTTACTATACTGATTATAATGGAAAAAAACAGCGTATTGGTGCTGTATATCGTAGAATATCAGACGAATTTTTAGACCCTATGACATTTAATCAGGAGTCTGTTATAGGTATTCCGCATATCTTTGAGGCTTATAAAAAGGGGAATGTTGCATTGATTAATGCACCGGGGAACGGTGTGGCTGACGATAAAGGAATTTATTACTTTGTGCCAAAGATGATTAAATATTATCTTAGCGAAGAGTCAATTTTGAAAAATGCTCCAACTTATTTGCCTTATTATGAAGATGATATGAAATATGTGCTTGACAAATTTGACAGCCTTGTTATTAAGGATGTTGCCGAAGCAGGTGGGTATGGTGTAGTTTTTGGAAGTTCTCTTACAAAAGAAAAGAAAGAAGAATTTATTAGCCTGTTAAAGTCAGAACCAAGAAGATTTATTGCACAAGAGGTTATTGATTTTTATGATCTGGATATACTTGATGAAACAGGAGAGCAAGTACCAAGAAAAGCAGATTTAAGAGCTTTTGTACTTTCAAACGGAGAAACAAGAGTATGGCCAAGCGGGTTAACAAGATTTTCAAGAAATCCGGATTCATTTATTGTAAATTCATCACAGGGCGGAGGTTTTAAAGACACATGGGTATTATCACGATAGAAAAAAGCGACCACCTTTACTGGTTGGGCAGATATACAGAGCGAGTACACACAACTCTTAAATTATATTTAAAGGGTTCAGACAGGATGATTGATTCTGACCCAAATTACTATGCGGTTTTTTGCAGCAAAATTGGTATTCCTGATATTTACGGCTCAAGAGAAAATTTTAGAAAACGCTACCCTTTTGATGTCGCCGACAGCAATTCAATTATAAGCAATTTAAATCGTGCTTACGACAACGCTATTGTAATGCGTGACTATATCGGAACAGAAACTATGGCGTACATTCAGCTTGCTATTGATGATGTTCAAGCAGCTGAAAGAGGCAGCATTCAGCTTGCTGATTTAATGCTTGTTGTTGATCATTTACTTGCTTTTTGGGGTTGTGTAAATGACCTTATAGATGATGAACAGGTAAGAAATATTATTAAGCTTGGCAAAGGTGTTGAGAGAATTGATTTATACTTAGCTTTAGAAAAGCCAATAAACGAAATTATAAGAGAATTTAGACGAATGAAGCAGTTTTTAACAAAGTCATGTATGAGATATGACGAAAGCATTATTTATACATTTGGGGCCTTAATTAACTCGTCTGATTTTAATTATCAAACTGCACGCAGTCTTATGCGTAATTTAATTATTGAATAAGAAAGTGTGATTAACATTAAGAGGTTAAAATTTAGTTATAAGTTGCAGGCAGAGTACAGCTGCACAATTGTTCACCACAGCTTTTCTGCAATGCTTGTGCCATTAAATACCTGTAGACAAGAAATTACTGATGTTAACATTGATATAAGCAATGTTAACAAATATTACACTACTAAAGACAACTTTGGAAACCATAAATTTTACGGAGAAATTATTCAATCTCACAACAGCTTTTCTGTATTGGTAAGTGGTGTTGCTACAACAGGGCTTGAAATTTACGAAGAATATACGCAAGACCCCTCGTTTTTTTCGTTGCTTAAATATCAAACAGCGATTACTTATCCTTTAAGTACAATAAGCTCTTACCATAAAAGCTTAAATTTGCAGCAGTTTAACAGTAACTATGAAAAAGCCATACATATTATGCGTGCAGTTTACACACATTTTAAATATGTAACAGGTTCTACACAAATTCATGCAACTGCCGAAGAAGCTCTTAAGCTTGGTGAAGGTGTGTGCCAAGACTACGCACACATAATGCTTTCACTGCTTAGAATTGAAGGCATACCATGCAGATATGTTGTAGGTATTATGCAGGGTGAGGGTGCAAGCCATGCTTGGACAGAGGTGCTGTGCAACGGTTATTGGTACGGCTTTGACCCCACCAACAACAAGCTTGTTGATGACGAATATATAAAAATCTCCTGTGGACGTGATTCCGGAGATTGTGCTGTTATACGAGGCATCTTTAGGGGGGTGGCAGAACAAATCCAAACAGAATTGGTAGTAGTTGAAGAATTATAATAATTTTTATACAGTGAATTAATAACGGAAAGGAATTTTAGTTATGGTAGAAACCATTGCAACAGTCGGTTTGCCGGTTGATGAAACATTAATGATTAAAAAAAATCGTCTTGTACCCAAAAAAGGACTGCAAGGTGATGAAAAGCGTATAAGTATTGTAACTGGTACGCACGGTGACGAGCTTGAGGGTCAGTATGTGTGCTACGAGCTTCAGCGAAGAATTAAAGAAAATTATGATTGCCTTCAAGGTATTGTCGATATTTACCCTGCAATTAACCCATTGGGCATAGATTCAATTACAAGAGGCATTCCTGCATTTGACCTTGATATGAACAGGATTTTCCCAGGTTCTAAAAATGGTTCAATGCCTGAATATGTAGCTTCAAAAATTGTAGAAGATTTGCGTGGCAGTGATGTTTCAATAGACATTCACGCCAGTAACATTTTTTTAAAGGAAATTCCGCAGGTAAGAATTAACGAAATTACAAAGGAGGTTCTTGTACCGTATGCAAAATTGATAAATATTGACTACATATGGGTGCATTCTTCTGCAACGGTGCTTGAATCAACCCTTGCATATTCTCTTAACAGTATAGGTACGCCTATGCTGGTTGTTGAAATGGGTGTTGGTATGAGAATTACCAAGGAATACGGCGACCAGCTTGTTGACGGAATTTTTGTATTAATGAAAGAACTTGGTATTTGGAGTGGAGATGTTATTGTGCCGAAAGAACCAATTATTTCAGAAGACGGCGAAGTATCGTTTATTAATGCAGGTGAATCAGGGGTGTTTGTGCCTGCTGTTGAACATTGGAAAAACGTTAAAAAAGGTGACCATATTGGTGATATACTTAATCCTCTTACAGGTGATATTGTTCAAGAAATACTGGCCGAAACAGACGGAATTGTATTTACGCTTCGTGAGTATCCTATTGTTTCAGAAGGTTCATTAATTGCAAGAATTCTTGCCTAGGAGGATAATTATGGAAGAAAAAATTTTATATGAATTAAAATCAGTTTATAGAGATAATATGAGGGTTAAGGGCTATAGCTTTGGTAAAGGCAAAAAGTCTGTTTGTATAGTTGGTGCTACAAGAGGTAACGAGGTTCAACAGGTTTTTCTATGCTCGCAGTTAATTAAAATTTTCAGTCAGCTTGAACGTCAGGGAAAAATAAAAGGCGATAAATCTATAATGGTTATTCCCACTGTTAACAGCCATTCAATGAATATAGGCAAAAGGTTTTGGTGTACAGACGACACTGATATTAACCGTATGTTTCCGGGCTATGACTTGGGTGAAACTACCCAAAGAATTGCCGGAGGTGTGTTTAAGCACATTAATGACTATGAATATGGAATTCAGTTTACCAGCTTTTATATGCAGGGCAATTTTATTCCTCATGTTAGAATTATGAAGACAGGCTTTGAAAATGTTGACGACGCCAAAAATTTTGGCTTGCCTTATATATTTAGAAGAAATTCAAGACCTTACGATACCACCACATTAAATTACAATTGGCAGTTATGGCAGACTAAAGCATTTTCTGTTTATACAAATGCTACCGAAAAAATTGATTTGCAGGGTGCCAGAATAGGCGTAAATGCAGTGTTGTGCTTTTTAAGCAAAAAAGGAATTATAGATTATAACTGTCACCAAGGTTATGTTTCGCAGTTTATAGAGGGGCATAACCTTGTAAATGTAAAATCTAATGTAGCAGGCTTTTTTATAAGATATGCAAATGTTAATTCAAGAGTTGACGAGGGTGACTTAATTGCAGAGATTGTTGACCCACGCACAGGTGTTGTTATTGACAAGGTTAAGTCGCCTGTAAACGGTACTGTGTTCTTTCATGCGTCACAGCCAATTATTTACTCTCATACACCGTTGTTTAGAATTATACCTAATGATAATTTTATTTAATCCTCTTATTTAATGCTTTCTAAGATATATTTCTATAAATTAATTCCCAAACATACAAAACCCATACAGCTGTGCATATAAGCAGGCGGTATGGGTTTTGTTTTTATAAAAAATATGTTATAATTATTACCTAATTGATTACAAATTAATAAATATAAAATTATTGTATATTTTAAATATCAAAGGAGATAAAATGGATTATTCTTTAGTACTTTCAGAACAGTTTAAAATTAAGCAGGAATATGCAGAGAATATAATAAACCTTGTTGATGAAGGCAACACCATACCCTTTATTGCAAGGTATCGAAAAGAAATGCACGGTTCTATGGATGACCAGTTGATAAGAGAATTTTGTGAAAAACTGGATTATCTGCGAGGACTTGATAAAAGACGTGAAGAAATTAGAGAACTTATAAAATCTCAGGATAACCTGACAGATGATGTGGCAAAATCTCTTGATGATGCTGTAACATTAAGTGAACTTGAGGATATTTACCGACCATTCAGACCAAAAAGAAAAACAAGAGCTTCTGTAGCCAAAGAAAAGGGTTTACAGCCATTAGCAGATGATATTTTAAAACAAAACATTAAATTTATTCCTCTTACAGCCGCTGAGGATTATATTAATGAAGATAAGGGTGTTGCTACGGCAGAAGAAGCCTTGGCAGGAGCAATGGATATTATAGCAGAACAAATTTCTGATAATGCAGAAATACGTAAACGTGTACGTAATCTTACAGTATTAAACGGTGTTGTTGTTTCAACAGCAGTTGACAGCGACAAAGATAGTGTTTACAGAATGTATTACGAATTCAGAGAGCCTGTAAATAAAATTGCAGGACATAGGGTTCTTGCTGTTAACCGTGGTGAAAAAGAAGGTTTTTTAAAGGTATCTATAGATTTACCTGCAGAAAAACCGCTGAATGTTATATATTCACTTATAATTACAAATCCTAACTGTATAAGTGCAGACGTTATTAAAGAAGCTTGTGATGATGCTTATAAAAGGCTTATTTATCCATCTATTGAGCGTGAAATAAGAAATGACCTTACCGAGAAATCTGCCGAAAGTGCAATGAAGGTTTTTGCAGTAAATTTAAAACAACTTTTAATGCAGCCTCCTGTAAAAGGAAAAGTAGTGTTGGGGCTTGACCCCGGTTACCGCACAGGCTGTAAGGTTGCGGTAGTTGACGGTACAGGTAAGGTTTTGGATACAGCTGTTATTTATCCAACCCATTCAGAGGTTAAGGTAAAGCAATCAAAAGAAAAATTACTTTATCTTATTGAAAAGCATAATGTAGATATTATTTCAATAGGTAATGGTACAGCAAGCAAAGAAACAGAAATGTTTGCGGTTGATGTTATAAAATCCGCTTCAAAACCTGTTAGTTATATGGTGGTGAACGAGGCAGGTGCGTCGGTATATTCAGCTTCAAAGCTGGCAGTAAGCGAGCTTCCTGACCTTGACCTTACACTTCGAAGTGCAGTTTCTATTGCAAGACGTTTGCAGGACCCTCTTGCAGAACTGGTTAAAATAGAACCAAAGGCAATTGGTGTTGGTCAATATCAGCACGACATGCCTCAAAAAAGGCTTGGAGAAACTCTTGACGGTGTAGTGGAGGACTGCGTAAATTCGGTTGGAGCAGACCTTAACACAGCTTCACCGGCACTTTTAAAGCGTGTATCGGGTTTAAGTGAAACCGTATGTAAAAATATAGTTGCTTACCGAGAAGAAAACGGAGAATTTAAAACAAGGGCGGAGCTAAAGAAAGTACCAAAGTTGGGACCAAAAGCTTTTGAACAATGTGCAGGTTTTTTAAGAGTACCCGAAAGCAAAAACAATTTGGATAACACTGCAGTGCACCCGGAATCTTATAAATCGGCAGAAAAGCTGATTGAAACATTAGGATATAATAAAAAGGATTTACAGGGAGCTTTAACAGATATTGCAGAAAAAGCAAATGTTTATGGCATAAACAAGCTTTCAAAAGAAACTGAAGTTGATATTCCAACTCTTAATGATATTATAAAAGAGCTTGCAAAGCCGGGACGTGACCCTCGTGATGAATTGCCTGCACCAATGTTGAGAACGGACGTGCTTGATATAAATGACATTAAGGAGGGAATGGAGCTTAAAGGCACTGTGCGAAATGTTATAGACTTTGGTGTGTTTGTTGACATTGGTGTTCATCAAGACGGACTTGTACATATATCGCAAATTTGTGATAAATACATTAAACACCCCAGTGAGGTTTTAAAGGTTGGCGATATTGTAAATGTTAAGGTATTGGGTGTTGACCAAGATAAAAACAGAATAAGCCTAACAATGAGATATTAATTATGTTAATAAAAAAGTCGGTTTATATGCTATTTTTAAGAAAGATTATTTTATTAAATAATTTACTTTTTGTTAATGTAGATTAAGGGAAAAATGTTGTATAATAAAAATGTAGATTTATTTAATAATAATCAGGAGGTTATATATTATGGAATTTGAAATAACAAAAGACAATTTTGAAGAGTTGGTTTCCAAAAACAAAGGTTTAGCGTTGGTTGACTTTTGGGCAACGTGGTGCGGACCATGTCAAATGCAGGCACCAATTATTGAACAACTGGCAGAAGAGCTTGACGATATTACAGTAGGCAAAATAAATGTTGATGAACAGCAAGACCTTGCTATGCTTTACGGTGTAATGTCTATTCCTACAATTATGTTGTTTAAAAACGGTGAGTGTGTAAGTACACAGGTTGGTTATACAGCAAAAGATGACTTACTTGCTTTAGTTGAAAAGTACAGGTGATATTATGATTACTCTTAATCCAAACAAAGAGCTTGTTGCAAAAATAAAAGAGGGTTTAAAACAGAAAAATGGTTATTGCCCTTGCAGACTTGAAAAGTCAGAGGATAACAAATGTATGTGCAAGGAGTTTCGCGAGCAAATAAAAGACCCAAATTTTACAGGTTATTGTCATTGTATGCTGTATTACAAAGACAATAAGTAATAACTATGCATATAAAATTTAAATTAACAAAAACAGACCGAAGTACATTAATATTATAGCTTTCGGTCTGTTTTTATACAAAGCGGTAATTAAGCTAAACTCATTTCCTTATTTGTTATTTTACATTTCAAGTATTTGCTGCCATAATTTTAAGTATTACTTAACTTTATTTATATTATAATTATGGTTATCTAAAAGTTGATATCTTTTTAATAGTCTAAATATAAATACTCAAAGGTGCTGCCGCAAATGATTTTATTCATTTGCGACAGCACCTTTTTTGAAAGAAAGAGAAATAATTTATGTTAAGGTTAGAAGTTATCTAAAATATATTTAATTATGTTTGGAGGGATAGCTGCAACGGTGTGTTAAATAATATAAAAGCTTAAGAGAGAGGGGGGTAGAACACCGCTGCAGTTAAGGGATTATATCATAAAGATATAAGATGTATATATGAATAAGTTGTTATTGTGGTTGGTGGCTGCAGAATATATTTTAAAATTAAGGAGAGAGGTGCTGCAGCCACATAATAATATATAGTTATTAGTAATACTCAATTAGTAGCTAAAGCTGTTTTGACTGTTTTTATTGTTTTGACGGCCATAGTTGTCAGAATTGCTTGAGGAGCTATCATTAATTTCAGGTGCGTCTGATTTAGCACCAAGAGTAACAGAAACAGTTTCTTCTTTAAAATCACCATTTGCTTGTTGACGCTGCAGTGTAATCTCAACAGTGTCTCCGGCTTTTTTGTTCTTTAACTTAGCTTGTAAACCATTCATAGTGCTAATTTCTTTACCATCAAACTTTGTAATAATATCTCCTGCCTGAATACCGGCTTTAGCTGCCGGAGAACTGCTGTTTACCTTTGATATATAAACACCTGCTGGAAGACCAAAAGACTGAGAATAGCTTGTTGTAACATCGGTACCAATAATTCCAAGATAAGCCTGTTGACTTTCAGATACAGTTGTGTTGTTAATAAGGTCGTCAATAATAGGACTTGCTACAGATATTGGTATAGCATAGCCCATGCCCTCAACATCAGTATCAGTATATTTTGCAGAATTAATACCTATTACATTTCCATTCATATCCAACAATGCGCCGCCGCTGTTACCAGGGTTTATAGCAGCATCTGTTTGAATTAAAGACATTGTGTTGTCTGTCATTTGAACCTCACGTTCTAATGCACTTATATAACCAACAGTTACAGACTGTCCATAGCCAAGTGCATTTCCTATTGCAATAGCAGGCTGTCCAAGCTGTAATTTTGTTGAGTCGCCAAGTGTTGCTATTGAAATAGCAGTTTTTGTGTCTTGCGGAATGTCAGAAAGCTTAACAGAAATAACGGCTAAGTCATGGTCAGGGTCTGTACCTTTTACTGTTGCAGAACAAGATTGTTCATTTACAAAGGTTACATTAATTTCTGTAGCGTCCTCAACAACATGATTGTTTGTTACTATTAAAAGCTCTGAACTGTTTTCAGAAATAATAATGCCGGAACCGCTGCCCTCTGTCTGGTACTCATAAGTATCGTTGTTGCCATAGCCAAAGTTAAAGAATTGACTGTAAGGGTTTTCTACCTGCGTAGTAGCTTTAATGTTTATTGATACCATTGCAGGCATTACATTCTGAACAACTGTTGCAACATCATATGTTGTGCCAACCTCACCGCCTGATGTATTTTTTATTGTAGATGCAGTTTTGCCGTTTGATAATTGGCTTGAAGCAGTTGAAGATGTATTTGTAAGTTCATTGCCTGCATAGTTAATGCCAAACATTGTACCGCCTGCTATAATACCAAAGCAAAGTGCTGCTGCAATAATTTTTAGTGCAGATTTGCTGCCGCCTTTTTTCTTTGTGTGCTTTGGTACAGTATAGCTGCTGTTGTAGCTTGATTGTGAAGCGTTACTTGAGGAATAAAGATTATTATCATATTCTGTGCCTGTTATGTTTTGCTGAATGTTAGTATTTGAATATGGATTTTGATAATCAGCATTATTATATGGCGAATTTGAATATACATTGTTATTGTCATTATTATTGTTATTTGCATTACCGTATTGACCGTTGAATGGATCGTTATAATTATTATTCATAAAAATTCATCCTTTCAAAAATTTATCTTTTATTTTTTATGTTTTTATAATAATTCATATTCCTTGAAAAAATATTGAAATATTGCAATTATTAAAATATTTTATTTTAAAAGAATTGTTTGCAGATATTAGTTTTATCTGAAGTAATTTTATTATAATACTAAATTATTGAAGTTTTATTGAAATTTTTTAAAATTTTAATATTTTTGATTTTACATGATTTTTTATTTATTTTTCCTTGGAATGTCTATATATTATTTCTCTAACCTTGAAAATTTATTGAAAAAATTTAAAGTTTTTTCCAATGTTTTAGTATTTACAAAAAGTTAATATTTTGCATAAGTTTTTACAGCAACATATTCACATTTG
>CABRLN010000031.1 GCA_902471875.1 uncultured Clostridium sp. | reverse complement strand
GGTGTAATTGACAGTTTTCCTGTGGGTGATTACTTTGTGTATTAAATATTAATTGGAGGTAAAGATTATGAAACATAAAAAGATAGTTGCATTAACACTTATCCCTAACTCTCTTAGTTGAGGGTTAGGGTGTTTATTTTTTGTACAAACATGTGACACTAATTTCATGAATTTATACAAATTTCGAGATAGCAATTCACAAGAGCAAAATAATATGTTAATATAAAAATAATCTTAGGGTTGAAGTAAATTATTTAGAGGTAAAATTGATAGTTTACTCACATGAGTTATTTGTTTATTTTAATTGTAAAAGATATTAAAGGGGTTGATTTTTTTGACGTATGCAGTGTTACAAGTAAACATAAATGAAGATGCTAAAAAAATAGTACTTGTTGAGTATAAGCACTATGAAAAATACAAGAATGCACAAGACGATAACTGCTATAGTCTTGTCGGAACGCTTGAGAGCAATTTAAAGTCCAGTGAATTATTACAAGGCTTCTCTGCTGCCGCTGAAAATAGGGCAGAGCGGTACAAACATCAGTTGCAACAAATTAGCAGGTACATAAATATTTAATTATCATCCCTTATTCCTCTTTATGAGGGGATAAGGGATTATTTTTATATATAAGTCTTATAGCCAAGTTGTTCAGTACCTGACCAGTACCCTAGGTTGGAAGTTCTGGTGTTTGCAAGCCAAGCTCACAATAATTCGTGGATTTTTCGTGGATAAATAATTTAAAAAAAGAAAAACGGCTTGTTTAAGCCGTTTTTAATATATTGGTGGAGATAAAGGGGTTCGAACCCTTGACTTCATCAATGCCATTGATGCACTCTTCCAGCTGAGCTATATCCCCATATTAAAAGTTAAAGAAACACTGATTTTGTCTTAACTTGTTATATCGCCTTAATAAACTAAAACAACACAGTGTTTCTGTATAATTTATGTACAACCATTTTACATTATAGACAATAGTTATTTCAAGATGATTTTTTGTAAATTTAAAGTAATATGAATTTTCTATCTTTTGCACAAAGATTTGGATTAAAAAAATATATAATTTTGCAAAAGTGTGGTTTTACAGGTGCAAATTTAGTTAAATATGTGAATATTATTAAAAAATAATAAATATTTGTAAGTGTTTTAACCATTTTTTACATATAATTTTAATGAATTTACAATTGATTTTACACATTGGCTTGTAAGCAGAATTTGGCGAAAAATATCTTAAAAAAAGATATTGACAATTTTTTAACAAGCATTTATAATGGGTACAGTGATAAATGAAAGAGAGTTAAATTTGCTTTAATTCTAAATAAAATCACTCTTTAAGAAGTCAGTTATATTTCTAACAATATTACTAGGAGGACTGTATTTATGGCAAAACAAGCAGAAGTAAAAGCACCTGCAGTTATTGACACTGTTGAAGCTTTACAGGCAAAAATTCAGGCAATGAGAGAGGCACAAAAAGAATTCGCTACTTACTCACAAGAGCAGGTTGACAAAATCTTTAAGGCTGCTGCTATTGCCGCTAATAAGGCTCGTATTCCGCTGGCTCAAATGGCAGTAGAAGAAACAGGCATGGGTATTGTTGAAGATAAGGTTATCAAAAACAACTATGCTGCCGAGTATATTTACAACGCATACAAAAACACAAAAACTTGCGGTGTTATTGAAGAGGACACAGCTTTTGGTACAAAGGTTATAGCTGAGCCTATTGGTCTTATTGCCGCAGTTATTCCTACAACTAATCCAACATCAACAGCTATCTTTAAGTCATTAATCTGCTTAAAAACAAGAAACGCTATTATCATCAGCCCACACCCTCGTGCAAAGAAGTCAACTATTGAGGCTGCTAAAATTGTTCTTGAGGCTGCTGTTGAGGCGGGTGCTCCTGAGGGCATTATCGGTTGGATTGACGTTCCATCACTTGAACTTACAAACGAAGTTATGAAGAGTGCAGACACAATTCTTGCTACTGGTGGTCCTGGTATGGTTAAAGCTGCTTATTCTTCAGGTAAGCCGGCTTTGGGTGTTGGTGCAGGTAACACACCTGTTATTATTGATGACACAGCAGACATTAAAATGGCTGTTAACTCAATTATTCACTCTAAGACATTTGATAACGGTATGATTTGTGCTTCTGAGCAGTCAGTTACAGTTGTTAAAACTATTTACAACGAAGTTAAGAAAGAATTTAAAGATAGAGGCTGTTATTTCTTAAAGGGCGATGAGCTTGACAAGGTAAGAAAGACAATTCTTATTAACGGTGCTTTAAACGCTAAAATTGTTGGTCAAAGTGCTTACACAATTGCTCAGCTTGCAGGTGTTGAGGTACCAAAAGAAACAAAGATTCTTATTGGTGAAGTTGAATCTGTAGATATTTCTGAGGAGTTTGCTCACGAAAAGCTATCTCCTGTACTTGCTATGTATAAGGCTAAGGACTTTGACGAGGCTATTGCAAAGGCAGAGGTTCTTGTTGCTGACGGTGGTTACGGTCACACAGCATCTTTGTATGTTCACCCTGCTGAAAAAGAGAAAATGGCTAAGCACCAAGCTGCAATGAAAACTTGCCGTATTCTTGTAAACACACCTTCATCACACGGTGGTATTGGTGACCTTTATAACTTTAAGCTTGCTCCATCTTTAACACTTGGCTGCGGTTCTTGGGGCGGTAACTCAGTTTCTCATAATGTTGGCGTTATGGACCTTATCAATACAAAGACAGTAGCCGAGAGGAGAGAGAATATGCTTTGGTTTAGAGCACCACAAAAGGTTTACTTTAAGAAGGGCTGTATGCCGGTAGCACTTGACGAGCTTGGCACAGTTATGAATAAGAAGAAGGCATTTATTGTTACTGACCAGTTCCTATATAAGAATGGTTATGTAGCACCAATTGAAGAAAAGCTTGATATGATGGGCATTGCTCACACATGCTTCTACGATGTAAAGCCAGACCCAACTCTTGCATCAGCTCTTGAGGGTGTTGAACAAATGAGATTGTTTGAGCCTGATGTTATTATTGCAATGGGCGGCGGTTCAGCAATGGATGCAGGTAAAATTATGTGGGTTCTTTATGAGCACCCAGAGGCAGACTTTATGGATATGGCAATGAGATTTATTGATATCCGTAAGAGAGTTTATACATTCCCTAAGATGGGTGAAAAGGCTACTTTTGTTGCTGTTCCAACATCTTCAGGTACAGGTTCTGAGGTTACACCGTTTGCTGTTATTACAGACGAAAAGACAGGCATTAAGTACCCTCTTGCTGACTACGAGCTAATGCCTAACATGGCTATTATTGACGCTGACAATATGATGAACCAGCCTAAGGGTCTTACAAGTGCATCAGGTATTGATGCTCTTACACACGCACTGGAGGCTTATGCTTCAGTTATGGCTACAGACTATTCAGACGGTCTTGCACTTAAGGCTATGAAGAACATCTTCACATATTTGCCATCAGCTTACGAAAACGGTGCTAACGACCCTATTGCTAGAGAGAAGATGGCTGATGCTTCTACAATGGCAGGTATGGCATTTGCTAACGCATTCTTAGGTGTTTGCCACTCAATGGCTCATAAGCTGGGTGCTTACCACCACCTTCCACACGGTGTAGCTAACGCACTTCTTATTACTCTTGTAATGAAATACAACGCTGACCCGGTACCTGCAAAGATGGGTACATTCTCACAGTATCAGTATCCACACACACTAGAGAGATATGTAGAGTGTGCTAACTTCTGCGGTGTTGTTGGTAAAAATGACCAAGAAACACTAGACCTGTTCATTAAGAAGATTGAAGAGTTGAAAGAAACTGTTGGCATTAAGAAGACTATTGCAGATTATGGTATTTCTGAAGAGGACTTCTTAGCTACACTAGACGAAATGTCAGAGATGGCATTTGATGACCAGTGTACAGGTGCTAACCCAAGATACCCATTAATCTCAGAAATTAAGGATATGTATCTAAAGGCTTACTACGGCAAATAATTTGCAGCAGTAACGTACTAAATATATAAAGACAATAAGGCAATAATAGACTATAAATGAATAATCATTTTATTAAATTAGTCAACACATTTTTGTCATAAATACACAGCGCAGGGCAACATCATAAGGTGTTGTCCTGAGTTGTTTTGTTAGTGAAAATATTTTAAGATTTATATCAAAATTTAGAAAAATTACTCTTGATATAACTAAATAATTTGTTTTAATTTACATTGTTGTGTTTACGGTTGACAAATATTATAGACTATTGTACAATAAGTATGAAAAATAAGTTAAAAAAGAATATTTTGCAGGGGGACTAAAAATTTAGTTGAGAAGGTAAAACCTGACCCTTTGAACCTGTTAGTTAATACTACCGTAGGGAGCAAACGAAATAATGTAAGTTTTTGGCACCCTTAGTAGGGTGCTTTTATTTTGATGCTTTATTGCAGTTTTGCTTTAAATATGTGTTATTTATAAGTAATTCAACCCTGTTTATGTTCTTGTACAGAGAGGAATTATCTATGAAAAATTGCTTAACCATAGCAGGCTCTGACTGCAGTGGCGGTGCAGGCATACAGGCTGATATTAAAGCCATGTGTGCCAATGGTGCATATGCTATGAGCGTTATAACATCGGTTGTGGCTGAAAACACAAGCCGGGTAATTTCTGTTTACGATTTGCCTGATACTGTTATAGAACAGCAAATTGACGCAGTGTTTGAAGACATTGCCGTTGACGGTGTTAAGGTAGGTATGATTAAAAGCTCCTCCATAATGCAGGCTGTTGCTAAAAAGCTAGGGCAGTACAAGCCTAATATTGTGGTGGTTGACCCTGTTATGTCAGCTAAAGATGGATGTGCCCTAATGGAAGAAGCTGCACTTAAAACATTAAAGGAAGAAATTATACCAATAACCACATTGCTGACACCCAATATACCAGAAGCTCAGCTTATTGCAAATACTGAAATAAACAGTATGAAAGATATTTTTAAATGTGCAAAAATAATTTACTCCTTTGGTACACAAGCTGTGCTTATTAAGGGCGGTCACTACAGCGGTGAGCCTGTTGATATTCTTTATGATGGAAAAGGCTTTTACAAGTTTACTTCCCCGCGTATTAATACAAAGAACACTCACGGTACAGGTTGTACTCTTTCGTCGGCGATTACAGCCTTTTTGGTTCAAGGATATTCTGTCAAAGAAGCTGTGCTTATGGGGAAAAGATATATTTACAATACTATAAAAAATTCGTTGCCAATAGGCAGGGGCAACGGTCCGTTGCATCATTTTTATGATTATTATTCTATGAAAGGATTTGATTAAATGAAGAACTACGCAACACAAATGGAGGCTGCTAAAAAGGGGATTATTACTCCTGAAATGCAAGTAGTAGCCAAAAAGGAAAATATGCAAGCAGAACAGCTTATGAAGCTTGTAGCTTGCGGTCAGGTTGCTATACCGTGTAATATTAACCACACGTCAATTTCTCCTGAAGGTATTGGAACAGGTTTAAAGACAAAAATTAATGTAAACTTAGGTATTTCAGGTGACTGCAAAAATTATGATGTTGAAATGCAAAAGGTAGATATGGCTATAAAATTTGGTGCTGAGGCTATTATGGACCTTAGTAACTACGGTAAAACCAATACCTTTAGAACACAGCTTATTGAAAAATCTTCTGCTATGATAGGCACAGTGCCAATGTACGACGCTATTGGCTATCTTGACAAAGACTTGCTTGAAATTACTGCACAGGACTTTTTAAAGGTGGTGCGTGCTCACGCAGAAGAAGGTGTTGATTTTATGACAATTCACGCAGGAATTAACAAGCGTGCAGTTGAGGCATTCCGACGTGAGGGCAGAAAAATGAACATAGTTTCTCGTGGTGGCTCCTTGCTATTTGCGTGGATGGCTATGACAGGTAATGAAAATCCTTTTTACGAATATTACGATGAAGTGCTTGAGATTTTAAGAGAATACGATGTTACTATCAGCCTTGGTGACGCTTTGCGTCCGGGTTGTATTGATGATAGTACCGATGCAGGACAGATATCTGAACTTATCGAGCTTGGTAATCTTACAAAACGAGCATGGGAAAAGGACGTTCAGGTAATGGTAGAGGGTCCGGGGCATATGGCTATGGACGAAATTGCAGCCAACATGAAGTTCCAAAAACGTATTTGCCATAATGCACCGTTCTACGTTTTAGGTCCTTTGGTAACTGATATTGCACCGGGCTATGACCATATTACAAGTGCAATTGGCGGTGCTATTGCCGCTGCAAGCGGTGCAGACTTTTTATGCTATGTAACACCTGCCGAGCATTTGCGTTTGCCAGACCTTAGTGATGTTAAAGAGGGCATTGTAGCGAGCAAAATTGCCGCACATGCCGCAGATATTGCAAAGGGAATTAAAGGCGCAAGAGATATTGATAACCAAATGGCAGAGGCAAGACATGTTATGGATTGGGACAAAATGTTTGAAATTGCCATTGATGGCGAAAAAGCTAAAGAATATTTTGAAAGTACACCTCCTGCTGATAGACATACATGCTCAATGTGTGGTAAAATGTGTGCAGTAAGAACTACAAATATGATTTTAGAAGGAAAAGAGGTTAAGTTCTGTTCAGAAAAGTAATGCCTAAGTACAGTGTATGGATACTTTATAATAATCTAATTGTTAACAAATACTGCCAATTATAATCTTGTGGTTTGGTATGCAGTGTTATAACACATTTACGTTACACTATAATTAGCTTTACGAACATAACCTTAGGTATAATTTATGGATAAAAGTAAAATTGACTATTCCTTGTACTTATGTACCGATCGTTCATTAATGACCGCTCCAACTCTTGAGCAAGCTGTAAATGACGCCATAAAAGGCGGCTGTACTGTTATTCAGCTTCGTGAAAAGCAGACAACTTCAAGAGAATTTTACAGTCTTGCGTTGTCAATAAAACGCATTACGGAATATTATCAAATACCTCTTATTATAAATGACAGACTTGACATTGCTGCCGCTGTAAATGCCGAGGGTGTGCATTTAGGACAGAAGGATTTGCCTGCCGATATTGCAAGGGCAGTATTGGGCGAAGAAAAGATAATAGGTGTTTCTGCCAATAATTTGCAAGACGCTATTCAAGCAGAAATTGATGGAGCAGATTATATTGGAGTAGGTGCTATGTTCAGCACCCTAACTAAAACAGACACCAAGCCTGTTACCATTGAAAAGCTGAAAGAAATACGCTCGGCTGTAAAAGTACCTATTGTAGCCATTGGTGGTATTAAGCGCAGTAATATTACACAGCTTAACGGTACAGGAATAAATGGTGTTGCCGTAGTGTCCGCTATAATTGGCAGTAACAATATAACTACTGCTGCAAAAGAGCTTAAAGCACTTTTTAACCCCTTTGTGTAACACAATATCTGAATATTTTTAATATTAGCCTATACACTTAAAAATTTTAGATATATTTGTTGCTTATATGTGTGACTTTCTTTGCTGCAGATTTTATCTGAAAAAAATCTTCTATTTTTAAAATTGTATTGGATAATGTTTTCAAAACAAAAATTGTATAAAGTTATAATAAATTTTATAATAAAGTATTTTACAGAATACAAAATCAAAGAGAGGACCCGCTTTTAAGTCCTCTCTTTTTTCTATTATAACGTTTATATAACTAACCTTATAATAGTACATACTTTATATTAAGGTTAATCATAAAATGTTTGTTCACTGCTTCTGTTGGATTTTCTAAACTCCAAAGGAGTGATTCCGTAGGATTTTTTAAATTCACGGTTAAACAGAGAAATATTGTTGTAACCGCAGGCGACAGCTATGTTTAAAACTGTTTGGTTGGTTTCTATAAGCATTTGCTTTGCAGACTCCATACGGCAGTTATTAATAAATTTTTTGCAGGTGGTGTTAGTGAATTCTTTAAAAATGCTCATGAATCTGCTTTTGCTAAAACCGGCCTGTGCTGCAATTTCATCTACTGTTAGTGGTTTGCTAAAATTGCGTTCAATATATGTAATTGCATTCTTTACAGCCAAATAATTTTTATCTGCTACAGAACTTGTAGCTTTGGTTTGTACGTAGTTATGCAAATATAAATTAATAAAGAAATTTATTAGATTATTGCGGATTAACAGCTCGTAACATTTTGGTTTGCTGTTAGTAAGGGTTACAATTTCGTCTAAGCACTTTCTAAGTGCAGCGTAACCCTTGTCAGTAGTGTGAATTACATAAGGAATTTTTGCTGTACGATTTATAAAAGGAAGAAAATACTTTTGCACACTACTATCATGATTTAGTGAACACATAACTTCTGTATGGAATACAAAATTGTGTACCTCAAGGGTTATTGATTTAGCACAGCCAAAGTGAATTGATTGGGAAGGAATAAATACAATGTCATTTTTTTCTACATTAAACTCTTTATTATCAATGGTTATGGCAGCACATCCATTTAAAAAAATCTGAATTTCTATTTCGTTATGCCAATGGGCAAACATTACCAAATCTTTTTCGTCAGACGAATTAACGTAATAATATCTAAGTGGCATGCCAAAATCATCAGTTGTGATTTTTTCTTCAAATATAATGTTGTCATTCGTCATAATTATCCTCCTTTATAAAATTTCCTAAAAATGTAAACTTAGTGCAAATGTGCAATATTTCAGTAATTTTATGCAAGACATAACTTAGGCATTATATTATAATAAATGTAGAAAAAGCAGTTAATAGCAATTATTTTTGCGTACGACCTCTTTAAAATACCTCATTATATATTCTGTATTCTTAGGTAGTACAGTATGTCTGTACTACCTGATGAAACAGAACCAAATATATTAGGTTAAAAGAGTTTATATATACACATTATTATTAATTTGCTTGTGATTGCATACTTACTAATATATGGCAATAAAAAAGTCTATGCTTTTGCGTGGACTTTTTTATTTGGTAAAAACAACTCTATGTAACAACAATAAAATTTAAAATATCGTATTATTTGTATATTGAAATTTGTAGTATAAATATTGTAATATTTATATGAAAACTTGTTTAATATAGTTATTATATGCGAATTATACAATATAATTTCGAATAAATCAACTGTTACTGATTAACATTTTCTGGAGGTGAAATAAATAAGTGAAAAAGTTTTTTTGTGTACTGTGTGTGTTAATGATGTTTACTTTCTCATCTTGCTCTGTATTGGAAGGGATGGAGGCTGCTAAAGAACTTGGTACAAATACTACAGTTAACGACGCCATGGATGATTTAATACTAATTAATAATGCTGTTAGTGAGGCTAATCAAATGATAGCTAAGCACGATTCAGGTAAATATGGTGAAAAGGTGTATGAGGACGGAATTTCGTTTGAAGATGTTATAAACGAAAATAATTTGCAGGACAATGCAGGCATTAAGATGATTGATTTTGTTGTTTACCGATTGTACTGGGATACAACCACTCATTATCCTTTTTGGTCAACAAACGGCGTTGATGATATAAGAAACAGCAATGAAAATGTACAGACAATTGAACATGAGTCTTCTATTGAAATAACAAATAAAACTAACATAAATAAATTTAAGTAATTTTGCATAGCTTTTGAAGTTTGAATCTGGATGATATGTTTGTATATTGAAACGGTATCTATATATTATAACCATATTTATAATGTGTTTTATTTTAGTAAAAAAGTACCCGCCTGTTATAAATAATAATAGCAGGCGGGTTTAAAGTATCATTAAGATATGTTTAAACTAATTATTGAGTTTTACTTTTTATTTATGTGGGGATTATAATTAGTCACTTGATTTTTTGCTGTTAACAAATGTCTTAAACTTTACAGGCAGCATATCAATTAAATATATTATAAAACCCAGAGCAATAAAGCATACGGCAAGCATAAGAAGTGTTGCCACTGTTGTAACAGTGCCGTTTGCTGCTATGTCAAAAAAAGGGTATGGATAAGGACTTTTGAAAGGGTAGGGGTGACTGTCAAAAAAGTTTAACTGCTTGTCTAAAACAAGTACTGTTATGTAAACATAAACAGTATAAAGTGCGGCAGGAATACACCATATAAAAGGGAAGAACATTTTGTAATTACCCTTTTTGTCAAAAAGCAACCAATCAATTACAAGTGCAGCAGGCAATAAATAGGTTATTATGTTGCTTACAAGATTTTGCGACCAGTTTGGAATAGCATTGTCATTTATTAAAAAATGGGTTACAGCACAGCCTGCGACAGATGATAGAGTAAGCATGCCCTTCAGCCACGGTGCAATACAGGTTTTATCCTTTTTTGTGTTATTAATTTGCCAAAAAGAAAGCATATAATAGTAAATTACTATAAGCAGTGTAATTATTGTTGAATAGTAATTTAATTGCGATAATTGTGGCTGAATTCTAGCCACTAGCAGCAGTGTACCACCCATAGCTATAATCATTCTTAAAAAAACAGCCAAAGGCTTGTAGTTTATGTACATATATGGCATCAATCCTTTTTGTGTTTTTTGGATTTCTGATAGAAAATATGTGATGCATATCTTTAATGCTAATATCAAACAGCATATTTAAGTATTTAATATTAGCATATAAGAAATCACATTGTAGCGTTATAATAAAAAGTATGTTATAATATTTACAGAATATTTGTATTACAGCTTATAAAGCCAACAAGGAGAGAATATTATGTCAGGTAAATCAAACTGTCAGCATTGTGCTAATTATGCATATGACGAAGAATATGATTGTTATATTTGTCAGGTAAACTTAGATGAGGACGAGGTAGTTAAGTTTATGCAAAACACCTTTGATGACTGTCACTACTTTAAATTTTATGACGAATATAAAATGGTTAGAAAACAAAATTAATGTGACTGCATATACAACTTAATACAATAATATGATAATAATCTCTAATTTTAAACAGACGAATACTTTTCACAGCTTAAATTAGTGATTAAGCATTTTCTAAAAATGGGGCGAGTTTACATCACCCCATTTTTTATTGTTACCAGCCAAGATAGGTTATATTACTTGTTGTATTCGCTAAGCATTTTCTGAACCATATTTTTAATTTCAACAGCGGCATTCTGTACAGGAAGGTCACCCTTGTATGATTTATCACGATAAGAAATTTCATAACAATTTCTGTCAAGAGTTTTAGGGCTTATAACAACCCTTATAGGCACACCAAACAAATCAGCATCAGCAAACATAAAGCCGGGGCGTACTGCCCTGTCATCATACAATACCTCTACACCTATATCGGTAAGTTCTTTGTATAAGTTTTCGCAAGCTTGTGTAACATTTTCATCTTTGGCTTTAAGGTTGCAAATTTCTACTTGCCAAGGTGCAATAGGAATAGGCCAAATTGGACCGTAATCATCATGGCTTTCTTCACAAATAGACTGTGCAAGTCTGCCAACGCCAATACCGTAACATCCCATAATAGGATGTTGTGCTTCACCTTTGTTGTCAAGATAGGTCATATTCATTGCCTTTGTGTATTTTGTGCCAAGCTGGAAGATGTTGCCTACCTCTATACCGCGCTTAATAGTAATTACAGGCTTGCCACAAACAGGGCAAACAGCGCCTTCAAATATTTTGGCTACATCAGCATATTCAACGTCACCTACATCACGGCTCATATTAATGCCTGTATAGTGGTAGTCAAGCTCATTGGCACCGCAAACGAGACTGTTAATTCCCTTTAGTGATTGGTCATATACAACAGTTGCCTTGTCAGTTAAGCCAACAGGACCAATAAAACCCGGTACAATACCGCACTCTTCGGTAACAATATTTTGGGCAGGGTGAATTTCTTCTCCTAAATAATTTCTAAGCTTTGTTTCGTTTACCTCTAAGTCACCGCGAACAAACACTACTACGTATTCGTCATTTGAATTTTTTTGGTAAACTACAGCCTTGCCAAAGGTTTTAGGGCTTTCGTTTAAAAACTCACAAAGTGCTTCAATGGTTTTAACATTTGGTGTGTGTATTTTTTCTAGAGGCTTAATTTCACCCGGTTCATTTTCTATAATACAAGGGGAGGCCTCCATATTAGCTCTGAAATCACATTCAGGGCAAATTGCAAGAGAGTCCTCACCAATGTCTGTAAGCAGCATAAATTCGTGGGATACACTGCCGCCCATCATACCGCTGTCAGACTTTACAGAAATAACATTTTTAGCACCTGCACGCTTAAAAATACGCTCGTAAGCCTTAAATGCTTTTTTGTAATATTCCTCTAAGTCTTTTTGCGAGGTATGGAAGGAGTAAGCGTCCTTCATTGTGAATTCACGAACTCTTATAAGCCCCCCTCTGGCACGAGGTTCGTCACGGAATTTTGTTTGAATTTGATAAATCATAAATGGATAGTTGGCATAAGACTGTGCAGTGTCTTTAGCTAAATGTACAGCTGCTTCTTCGTGGGTCATACCAAGCACCATTTTATTTTTGTTACGGTCGGTAAATCGTGCCATTTCACTGCCAATGCTGTTATATCTTCCAGACTCTTCCCAAATGGTTGCAGGCATTACAACAGGGAACATAACCTCTTGACCGTCAATTTTGTCCATTTCTTCACGAATAATATTTTCAATTTTTTTTGTAATTCTTTTAGTTGGCATAAATAATGAATATATACCGTTTGCCATATATTTCATATATCCGCCGCGCACCATCAGTTTATGACTTTCAATTAAACAGTCAGACGGAGCGTTTTTAAATCTTTCGCCTAATAGCTTAGAAACCTTCATAAATGCATCTCCCATAATACAGGCAGTATGTTGGCTAAATGTACTTTAACGGTTCAAAAGCACCACAGCACTGCCGTAGAATTTACTAAAATTTTTACAATTTTATATACTAATTTATATTACCACCATAAAATAAAAAAGTCAATTTTTATTGCATTTTTGACATTTTTTAATTACCAGTTTAGCTGTATTAAATCATAATTTGCCGAAAGTAAGAAGTTAACTTTATCTGTTTAAATTATAATTTGCCATAAGCAATAAGTACGTTTGTTAACCCTGATCTGTTATAATTCCATACTACTTCTTTTTAGTCTGTAAAAACCAAATGCTTTTTGGGTCAACCTGAAAGGTTTTACCGTTTAAATACTCTACACAGCCGCCATCAGTTTTAAATTTGAAGGTCAGCTTATAAGCATATAGCGCCTGGTACTTATAAAAATCATTTTCACCTTTTTTCTTGTAGCCGTATTTTGTGTCCCCTAATAAAGGGTGGCCGACTGATGCCATATGTGCCCTTATTTGGTGGGTTCTGCCTGTCAGTAGGTCAATTTCTGTTAAGCTGTTACCATTGATGTTTTTCAGTACGGTATATTTTGTTTTAACAGGCTTGCTGTTGTCTGTTGGGTGTTTTCTTATAGTTACCTTGTTTTTCTTTTCGTTTTTTTCTAAATAACCGTTTAAAATTCCTTCTTTATGTTTTAAAGTGCCTTGCACAAGGCAAAGGTACAGCTTGGTAAGCTCTCGTGTTTTCATTTTGGAGTTCAGCATACGCAAACTGTCAGCATTTTTGGCAGCAATTACAATGCCACCGGTGTTGCGGTCAATGCGGTTTACAAGGGCAGGTGCAAAGGCTTTGTCACATTTTGGGTTATATTCCTTTTTGTCATAAAGGTAGTGCAAAATTCGTGAAATTAATGAGTCAAAGTGGTAGCTTTCGTCGGGGTGTACAATAACCCCCGGCTTTTTGTTTGCCAGCAGAATATTTTCATCCTCATAAATAATGTCCAGCTTTGCAGGTGCTTTTAAAAAGTCATAGCTTTCGTTTTGTGTTTGCTCGTCCTGAAAAAATTCGTCCTTAATAAACAGTTTAAGTACATCACCTTCTTTAAGCTGTGTAGAAATTTCGCACCGCTTGTTGTTTACCTTAATGTATTTTGTGCGAATATACTTATACATTAATGACTTTGGCATTGTTTTAAAGCGTTTGGTTAAAAATTTGTCTAAGCGCTGGTTGGCGTCGTTCTTTTTAATAATTATTTCTCTCATAAAGCCTCGTAATAGAACAGCGTAAGCCGTCTTGTTCATTTTAATTTTGTGTTAAAGTTTATATTTTTTGCATAAACATGACAATATATTATACAAAAAATTGTAACATAAAGTTAAGAGTTATTCAACTTTTGTAAGGTATATTTGAGGAGAATAAATATAATACATCATTTTTTGACTGTTCAAATATGATGCGGTATAGACAGTAAATAAAAATTGGTATATAATTATGTTGGATTTTGAATTTTTGAAAGGAGCAGTAATTATGGACAGAATTTTACAGATACTTGGTGAGAACAGCAGTTTAACCTGTAAAGAAATTGCGGCAATGTTGGGCGAGCCTGAAGATTATATAGAAAAGCAGATTAGTCAGTACGAAAAGGAAGGTGTAATTAAGGGTTATAAGGCGGTTATTGATTACGAAAAGGTTAAAGGTGCAGGTACAACAGCCTACATTGAACTTACCGTTACCCCTGAAAAGGACACGGGTTTTGAGCAAATTGCTAAGCAGATTATGGATTTTGAAGAGGTAGATTCTGTTTACCTAATGGCAGGCTCGTACGATTTGCTTGTTTGCGTTAAGGGCGAAAGTGTTACAGAAATTGCAATGTTTGTTGCACGCAAGTTGTCAACTATTAATGCAGTGGTGGCAACAAATACTCGCTTTAAACTGAAAACGTACAAAGAAAGCGGCATAAAGTTTTGTGATGACGAGGATGACGCTGACAAAAGGAGTATTATATTGTGATAGATTATAATAATGTTCTCAATGAAAAAATTAAAACTGTTAAGCCTTCGGGTATAAGAAAGTTTTTTGATATAGCAAGCGAAATGGATAATGTAATTTCATTATCCATTGGCGAGCCTGATTTTAAAACACCGTGGCATGTAAGGGAGGAGGGCATAAAAAATTTAAGACAGGGCAACACAAAATATACGTCAAACAAGGGTTTAACTGAACTCAGGAAAGAAATTGCAAAGTATTACGAAAGACGCTTTAATGTTAAATATGACGGTGTTACCGATTGCCTTGTAACCGTAGGAGGCTCTGAAGCTATTGACCTTGCCATACGAACGCTTATAAATCCGGGGGAAGAGGTACTTATTCCCGAACCTTGCTTTGTCTGTTATTTACCTCTTGTACAAATGGCAGACGGTGTACCTGTGGTTGTTGAAACAAGAGAAGAGGACAGGTTTAAGCTTAATCCTGAACTGCTTGAAAAAGCAATTACACCAAAGTCTAAGCTGTTGGTTTTACCTTACCCTAACAATCCTACGGGTGCAATTATGGAAAGGCAAGACCTTGAAAAAATTGCACAGGTTGTAAAAAAACACAATCTGCTTGTTATTTCAGACGAAATTTATGCCGAGCTTACATACAACAAAAAACATGTGTCTTTTGCAGAAATTGAAGATATGCAGGAGCGCACCATAGTAGTAAGCGGTTTTTCAAAATCATATTCTATGACGGGCTGGCGTTTGGGATATGCCCTTGCACCGGCTCCTATTACAGATGCAATGACAAAGCTGCATCAGTTTGCAATAATGAGTGCACCAACCACTGCCCAGTATGCTGCTATTGAGGCGTTAAAAAACGGTGATAATGATATTTCTGCAATGCGTGATGAATATAATATGAGAAGACGCCTTGTTGTTAAAAAATTTAATGAAATGGGACTAACCTGCTTTGAACCTGAAGGTGCTTTTTATGCCTTTCCGTGCATAAAAAGCACAGGCTTGTCGTCAGATGAGTTTTGTATGCGTTTGTTAAAATCAAAAAGTGTGGCTGTTGTGCCGGGTAATGCCTTTGGAGAAAGCGGCGAGGGCTTTATAAGAGTGTCCTATTCTTTTTCTATTAAGCACATAATGGAGGCTATGAAAAGAATTAAGGAATTTTTAGATGAGATTTAAAAGTAAATTTATTAAGAAACGGGAGGCTTTTTATGGTTAAAGTTCTTTCACCAGCAAAAATAAATTTTACACTTGATATTACAGGCAAATTGCCAAATGGTTACCATACAGTTGATATGGTTATGCAAGCTGTAAGCCTTTTTGATACTGTAACTGTTGAAAAAACGAATAACAACGCTATAAGCTTGACCTGTAATAAATCTTATGTTCCCTGCAACAGCAGTAACACAGCCTACAAGGCGGTTGAGCTTTTTGCACAGCACTGCGGTATAGAATGTTGGGTTAATGTACATATAGAAAAGCAAATTCCTGTACAGGCAGGCTTGGCAGGGGGCAGTACAGACGGTGCAGCAGTACTTGTGGCGTTGAATAAGCTTTATAATACAAATTTATCAAAGGATTGTCTTGCACAGCTTGGTGAAAAAATCGGTGCTGATGTTCCCTTTTGTTTGTATGGCGGAACCATGCTGGCGACAGGTATTGGTACAAACCTTACAAGAATTGAAACTAACCTTACTCTTGACCAATATTATATACTTTTGTGTAAACCTAACATAAATGTATCTACTCCCAAGGCTTATCAAGAAGCAGACAGCAGGCCGTTTTCAAAAACAGTGCATAGCACAGCGGTAATTGAGGCACTTGTTAAAAATAATCCTGTACAATTTTTACAAGGATTGTATAATGACTTTGACAGTCTTTTAAATTTACAGAAGGTTCAGCATATAAAACAGGTTATGCAAAACAGTGGTGCAAAAAACGCCGTAATGAGTGGCAGTGGACCTACCGTTTATGGTATTTACACTAACTTACAGCAGGCACAAAACACCGCTAAAGCTTTAAAAAAAGAATTTACAGACGTATTTATAACCAATTGCTGTAACCATGGCTGCGTTTTTGCATAAGATTAAAATATACAAAACGGTTAGGTATTGATATATTGTATAACCAAAATTGTGTTAATAAAAGAAAAGAGAATTTTTAAATAAACTGAATAAAAAAAAATAAACTGTCCATAATTATGTTACCAAAATCTGTTAGATAAATAAAATTGCAGATTACATAAGAAAGGACAGTTTTTATTATGAAATTTTTTGCTAAATCAATTTTATCAGCCTTCATTTTATCGTTTATAATTACTCAAACCTTTTTTAATGCCGAATGTGAAGATATTCCTAACCATCTTGTGCGTTTGCATATTTTGGCAAACTCTGATAGTGATGAGGACCAAAATCTGAAGCTTAAGGTAAGAGATTATGTTTTATCAATAGCAGGAGATATATTTGAAAACGCTAATAATAAGGTAGAGGCGGAGCATATCGCAACTACCAATGTTGAAAAAATTGTACAGCAGGCACAACAGTATGTGTATAGCCTGGGGTATGACTATAAGGTGCAGGGCAGCATGGAATATCAAATGTATTTTAATACACGAGATTATCAGGATTTTTCACTTCCGGCAGGCAACTATGATGCACTAAGAATAACAATAGGTGAGGGCAAGGGCCATAACTGGTGGTGTGTTATGTTTCCGCCAATGTGCTTTTCAATGGCAGAAAATACCGGTGACAGTAATACTAAAGAAGACAGCTTAGACCAAGTGCTTAATAGTCAGCAGAGTGAAATTACAGAAAATAAAGACAAATACGAGTATAGGTTTAAAATAGTTGAAATTTACAACGAGGTAAAAAATTTCTTTATGGAAGATAAATAATAACGGTGACACATATTATATATTCTCTGATTGCAGAGGTGAAAAATTTTGTGGAAAATTTTGTCTGATAATTGGAATTTTTGACTATAGCTGCAAAAACTTAAATGTTACATTTAAAATGTGGCAGAGTAAAAAAAGACCGATAACAAATATTGCTATCGGTCTGTATATTTAAGGAAATTTACAAATTTAACAGCATAAACCATATGTACATTTGGCTGCGAATTTATACCACCGCAAACCCTCGGTCAACGAATATATCGTACTGTTCCTTAATGCTTAACTTAATTGCTCAGCCTGTTGCTGTGCCATAACCGCACCTGCGGATAAGAAGCCAATGGTTAATATGCCAAATAACAAGGTTATATGTAAAATTAATTACAATCCCCAAAAAACAATATTCAATTGTGTAATAGTAACACAGCCTTTGCATATGCATTCATGTCATATACTATGTATTTTTTTAAATCAAAACAAAGATAAACATAATAAGCACCATAAGAAATTTGCTGCTATTACTTTCTATGCTTTTGTTTTTAACATCAATTATAATACACTTTGCTTTAACTGTGTTTTTCGGCTTTTGCCATTGGGTAAAAGCCTATTGAATTTTCAGGTTCCAGTTCGCCCATAAGACTAAGCCCCTTTCACTAAAAATTACTTGAGAAAAACTTGAATATTACATTGGACTATACCTCTTAATGAATTTTTGGTTTAGTCATAGTTACTTTCTCATTGGAGTGTACCTCGCTTGTAAAATTAAACTGTAGTAAAACTAATTATCTCATTGGTCTGTACCTCTTTCTTAATTTACTTATATTATAGCATCTATTTTGTAAAAGTCAACACATTTTTTTAATATTTTTAAAAAGTTTTATATATTTGTTAAAAAGCACTAAATTTCCTGTATTATCATAAATTTCACAAATTTTCACTTGACTTATAGCTGATAAATGGTTAAAATAGCTTTAGAGAGATGAAAGGAATGATACTAATGAGTAATGAAGAATTCGAGGCTGATTTGATAACTTTATTGGATGATGAAAATGTAGAACATACATTTGAGATTATTGACAGTATTGAAAAGGATGACAATGTATATTATGCATTGTTGCCGGTTTATGACGATGCTCAGGAACAGTTAGAGGATGACGGTGAGTATTATATTTTCCAGACAATTGAAGAAAACGGAGAAGAGCTTTTGCTTGAGGTTGAGGATGATGATCTTCTTGATGAACTTGCATCTGAATTTGAAAAGCACTTTGATGAAATCTTTGGCGAGGAAGAATAATTACAGTACTTACGTTAATAATAAATGCAGTAATTAATTAGTCAACGTCCTGCTTGATGCGTGTTTGGTGTTTATATAACCCTACACTTTTTATTTAGGGAGCTTAATCTTTGGCAGTGGTTTGCAGACCTCCCGTATGCACTGTACGGTGCGTGTGGAAGTTGGGAGCAATAAAGCTGGCAAGAAGCACCCACCTGGCTATTTTGTAGGCAGGTTATCATTTAACACCTAGCGGTCAGGCGGGATATATTAAAGAATTTACCCAACAGTTTTAGCTGTTGGGCTTTTTTGTTTTCTATTGTAAATGTTGGGGAAAAATTAAAGTTTAGGCAAGCCTTTTCAAATTCTTGCAGTTTTTAAGGATATTGTCCTTAACGAAATATTTTCAATAATTTTTTTATTATAAAGCCTTTTGTATATGAAGGCGCAAAGCGGTTTTACAATTATAGATGTGAATATGCATTTAGTTTCATATAACATATAAATTTTTAAAGAAAATTTAAAGAAAGTTAATCAAATAATATATATAATCTATTGTAAAATTAGGTGAATATGTTATTATATGTTTATAAATAATTATATTATAACCAAAGGAAGGTATATATTAAAGTGGATTTTAGTTTATTTTATCCTACGAATTACAAAAAATCACCTATAACAATGAGTGGTGAATCTATAAATGATTTGTCGATAGATTATATAGTAAAGGTTTTAACCCAAGACTCTTACGAGCAAAACAGTATTAAGCAGTTAATGACTCAAATTGAGTGTGACCAACAGCTTATAAAATACAGATGTGATGTTTTTGAGGATTTTTTAAGATTGCCTCAGCTGCGTGAAAGTCTTACAGAGCTTTTGGGAATGCTGAGTGAGTTAAAAGAACTTGAAAAATTCAAAAAGGATACTGATGCGTCATCACTGTGGCAGTTAATAAACCGCCTGCGTGAAATAAACCGCTATATAGAATGTATAAAATCACTTAAAACCACTCTGGAACAGCTTGAACTGCAGTCCCAAGGGTTATGCAAGCTTCGTGAATTGGTTACTCAAATTTACAATGATGGTTCATTTGAACCCTTACAGCAAGACATTGACGATGCTTTTAAACAGGCTAGACAACTGCACAGCGTTACCATTGGAGTAAACCTTGACAGTATGCTTAGACCTGTGCGTGCAGGTATTCTTTCACTAAATAGCCGAGAGTTTACCGACAGCGGTGTTTTAAAAAGATTTATGGCTATATCTGCAAAAAAAGAAGGAGGTATTTTGCCCGGTAACGACTATGCACATTTAAAGTCTTTTCACCCTGCGTCGTCAAAGGAGTTTAAACTGTCTTATGACGATATTCCAACGGGACAGGACCGTCTTTCGGATAGTATGAAGCAAATTGTAACCGAAATAATGGACAGAATAGTTAATAATATAAAAGATGTTTTGCGAAAGCATGTTAATGTAAACGGCTATACCTTTATTTCTTTAATGCCTGAAATTATTTTTTACATAAGATGGGCAGAACTTATTGAAAAAATTAAAGCAAAGGGGTTACCAATCTGCAAAGCGGAAATTCTGACTGCTGAAGACCGTGAAATCAGTGCAAAGGACCTGTATAATCTTAAGCTTGCCATAAAGGCGGTAAATGAAGAGAACATTAACATTGTAACCAATAATATTGATTTTAATGACGATGTTGGCAGGATTTTTATTCTTACAGGTCCTAACCGTGGTGGCAAAACCACCATAACACAGGCACTTGGAATTGCTGTGCTTATGGCTCAATGTGGAATATATGTACCATGCAGTAGCTTTGTACTTAGTCCTTGTGATAATATTTATACACACTTTCCGGCAGATGAAAATGACACTGTAGATTTAGGCAGACTAGGGGAGGAGTCGGCACGTCTTGCAGAAATTTTTGGCAAAGCAACCTCAAAAAGTCTGCTGTTGCTTAATGAAAGCTTGGCTACAACAAATGTAACCGAGGGTGTGTACATTGCAACCGATGTTGTAAAAGCAATGCGTTACCTTGGTGTAAGATGTATTTTTAACACCCATATGCATGATCTTGGTGCTAATGCGTCAGCAATGAATACTCAGGTGCAGGGTAGCTCTAAAATAGAAAGTATGGTAACGGGTGTAGAAAATGGGGAGCGCTCTTTTAAAGTTTTTATTAATCCTCCGCAGGGACTAAGCTACGCAAAGGATATTGCCGAAAAATACGGTGTAACTTTTGAAAAAATTAAAAGTGCCATTGATAAAAGAATGTAGTTTAAATAAATATTTTTAAGCAGTTATTAAAAATATTTGATGTGAGAAATATAAAATTAAAAATTTAAGAGGTAAATTATTATGAAAGTTATGTCAGTAAGAGAAAATCCCGAATATGCGGATATTGCAATAGAATATTTTCAAAATCATTGGGCAACAGACGAAAGTAAGGCTGTATATGAAGACTGCATTAATCACTGTATTAATGCAGAAAACCCTTTGCCGCAATGGTATTTGCTGTATGATAATGACAAAATTATCGGTTGTGCAGGGCTTATTACAAACGATTTTATAAGCCGTATGGATTTATACCCTTGGTTTTGTGCTTTGTATATTGAAGAAGAAAATCGTGGCAATGCCTATGGCGGTTTTCTTATAGAAAAGGCTAAGTCAGACGCCAAAAAAGCAGGTTTTGCAAAGCTTTATCTTTGTACTGACCACATAGGTTATTATGAACATTACGGTTTTGAACGTATTGCAACAGGCTTTCACCCTTGGGGCGAAACCTCTGAAATTTTTTGTGCCGTACTGTAAAACATATATGTTGTGCTGTAAAAATGCCTATGTTTAATATGAAGTGATATTAAAGCAGGAGAGCAAAATGCTCTCCTAATATTTTTATTATCATGATTTCTTATGGCATTAAATTAATAGGTAGCTATGTTTGAAAGAAATAATAAACTACATTTTTACAAAGCAACTAAACAGCATTGAAAAAACTGATGAAAATGTCATTTTGTCAACAATGTGTTGTGCTACTACAGGATATTCTCGTAGTTTCTCTTTACCGATGTAAAAGGTAAGTGTTCCTACTTTATCACCCTTATTTACAGGAGCTTCAAGCTGTTCTTCTAATGTGAGTTTATAGGTTACTTCTTTGCTTTTGCCTTTGTCAATAACAAAATTTCCCGATATATTAGCTTGGGCTTTAAGGTTTGGCTGCATGCCATTATTAACTGCTATTTCAGGAATTTCTTCTGAAAACTTTGGTGTGTAAATACAGTAATTTGCAAAGCCATAATCTAAAAGGGCAGAGGCGTCTGAAAATCTTTCTTTGCCTGATGCACTGCCCAAAACAACCGCTACAAGTGTCAAGCTGTCACGTGTAGCAGTGGCAGAAATGCAGCTGCCTGCCTGCGAGGTTGTGCCTGTTTTTAAGCCTGTTATACCCTTGTAGGATTTTAATAGCTTGTTGGTATTTACAATTTGAGTTTTACCGTCACGCAAATAGTCCATCCAAATTGAGGTGAATTCAAAAATTTCCTTATGTTTTATAAGCTCTCTTGACATTAGGGCAACATCATATGCAGAAGTTAGATGACCCTCTTCATCAAGCCCATTGCAGTTTTTAAAGGTTGTTTCTTTCATTCCTAATTCCTTTGCCTTTTGGTTCATTTTTTCAACAAAAGCGTCCTCGCTGCCGGCAACCTCTTCGGCAAGTGCAACGGCGGCGTCGTTTGCGCTGGCTACCATTGTTGCTTTTACAAGGTCGTGCACGCTCATAACCTCGCCCTCCTCAAGCCAAATGTCAGAACCTCCCATAGACGCCGCATGAGCACTGGCTGTAATGTTGTCGTCCATACTAATTTTACCTTGGTCTATTGCCTCCAGTACCAAAAGCATTGTCATAACTTTTGTAATTGAGGCACAGGCACGCACTTGGTGGCAGTCTTTGTCAAACAGCACCTTTCCTGTTTCTGCTTCTACCAAAACGGCTGATGGTGCTGTAATTTCATCAGCCGAAACAGCACCTGCGTTTACCTCAACTCCCAATATAAGCACTGTACACAACACAACTGATAACAGTTTTTTTGTGATTTTCTTCATATTATACCCTGCCCTTCCTTTTATGATTAATATATTTTTCTATTTATAAATTATAAAGACTATAATATTTTTATGACAAACTTTAAATTACTATAACTTAAAATAAAAATTTTAAATGGAGCAATTTTAAAAAAATCAATATATCCTATATTGATTTTTAAAGTTATTTATGCTATATTATAATTGTTCTAAATAGAAATGTTCTAATAAGAATTGAGGTGCTTTATTGGAGACAAAGGGCGGATTTTACATTACGCAGATAAAACAACTGCAAGATAGAATTTTTGAACGCTTATTGCTGCAAAACGGTATTGAAATTAGTGGTGGTCAAGGTAGAATTTTATTTGTTTTATGGAAAAGCGATTTTCTTACTATTAGTGAAATAAGTGAGAAAACCTCTCTTGCTAAAAACACTGTTTCAATTATTGTAAACGGAATGGTTAATAAAGGTATTGTAGAAAGAACTGTTAATCCTGACAACCGCCGTCAAACAATTATATCTCTTACAGAATATGCAAAGTCTTTACAAGAAAAATACGAGCATGTATCACAACAAATGAATACTTTGTTTTATCAAGGCTTTTCAGATAAAGAGATGAAAGAATTTGAAGGCTGTCTTGAAAGAATAGTAAATACTTTGACTCAATTTGAAAATGACAACAAATAATATTATTTATCAAAGGAGATTTAGCAGTGAAAACAAAACAGCAGATTTATGAATTTATTAGCAGTCAAAAAACAGCATTTATTTCATCAGTTGATGAAGACGGATTTCCAAATACAAAAGCAATGTTTGTCCCACGAAAGATAGAGGGAGACAGCTTTTATTTTACCACAAACACATCATCTATGCGTTCACAGCAGTTTATGAATAATTCGAAAGCCTGTATTTATTTTTATCACAGAGGGCGTTTTCGTTATGAAGGTATTATGCTTATTGGCAATATGGAAGTTTTGCAGAATGAAGAAATAAAAAAAGAAATATGGCGAGATGGTGATATAATGTACTATAAAAAGGGAGTAGATGATCCTGATTATTGTGTATTAAAATTTACCGCAGTTAAAGGCAGACATTATTATGATTTAAAAACCGAAAGCTTCACGATGGAAAATTTAGAATAAATTATTGTAAAAGAATATAAATTTTAAAATTGAAATTTGAAATAAATATGAGAAGTTATCTGTAGGGGGCTATAAAATGTATATAATAGAGCAATATAAAGATTGTAAGCGTTTTAATGAGCAGTATATGGAAATATATCAATTTCTTTTGAAAGTGGCAGACGTAGGTTACAATGAACATTTTCACTGGGGAAGATTTGAATGGATGATGATACATACCTTATTGGATGAAGATAAGCTTACTTCAATTGCTGTTTTTAGGGATAATACAGGAGAAATGGTTGGATTAGTTACATATGATACAAGTTACAATGACAGAGCATATTTATTGCATTCAATTTCTGATAAAGAATTACTAAGGGATATGGTGAATTTTGTTGTTGATAATGAGGATGCAATTCCTGTTGTTAAAGCTAACTCAAATGACATACAATTATGTGAAGTATTAAAGGAACAGGGATTTGTAAGAAAAAATAAAGAAGAAAGTGTTTTGCAGATTGACCTAAATAAAGATTTACAGTATCAAATACCTAAGGGTTATTGTATCAGTTCTTCAAATTTTGAGATCGATAATTGGAAATATCAATTAGTAATACATAAAGGTTTTAATAATGATGGAATACCAAAAATGTGGGAAAGTAAATTTTTTGAGTCCACGCCTAACTATAATAAAATATTAAAAGTATTTGCTGTAAATGAAGAAGAATACTGTGCTCATTGTGGGGTTTGGTACACACAAGGTAATACAGCTTATATAGAGCCTGTTGTAACAATTCCTAATTGTAGAAAATTGGGGTTGGCAAAGGCAGTTGTATATGAAGCGTTAGCTCGTGCAAAAACACTTGGTGCTAAAAGAGCAATTGTTTTATCCGGTCAAGAATTTTATTTTAAAATAGGCTTTAATATGTCTTCAGATTTTTATGCATGGATTAAGGAATGATAATTTTTCTGTATAGTTTATATCGCAATTTAGTTATACATGCAAAGCATTAACCGGGCAACCCTTTCGGGCTACCCGGTTTCTTTTTTCTTGGGGTTTAATGCGACAGCCCCGATTTTTATGATTTATTTACAACCTGACCGAAATATTTTCTTTATGAAGATATTTTTTTAAAGTTGGTATAGGGATTTCGCCAAAGTGGAAAAGTGAAGCCGCTAAAACAGCATCAGCCTTTCCAATAGTAAACG
>CABRLN010000030.1 GCA_902471875.1 uncultured Clostridium sp. | reverse complement strand
CTAATGTCAAGGTATTATGACCCAGTAACCCACCGCTTTGTAAATGCAGACGGTTACTTCCAGTCAGGCGGAAGCCTGCTTGACACCAATATGAACTCGTATTGTAGAAATAATCCGGTGAATTATGTTGATTATTCTGGAGAAATAGTTTTTTCTGTAGGATTATCAGTTGATGCTACTTTTGGATTAGGAGCATATCTTTCTGTAAATTTTGTATACGATGATAAGGGGAATGTTGGGATTCAGTATTCATATATAAATTATAAAAATAATGGGTATGTTGGTGCAGTAGATGCAAGTGTAAATAAAACATTAGGTGTGATATGGGATGCTGACACAATATATGATTTGGAAAAGGATTCGGTAACTATAGGAGCATCTGGTGGTGCTTTATTTTCTGCTGGAGTTGATTTGATAAAATTAGAAGAAAGTGATGTATTTAGCGGTATATCTGCGTCTGTAGGATATGGTGTGGGATTAGATGTTCATGAATATACAGCAACAACAAATACTCTTATTGCAATAAACACGAGGAATCATTTTTCTAATAATACAACGTCGAATACACCATATAGTTATAAATCTAAGAGTAACCCTAGAATAAATAATAGAAAAAAAGTAATCTTTTTCCTAATTTTCCAATACCAAGATTATCTAGATTGCAATATATTCTGTCCATAAACTCAAAACGACTAAAATAAAAATGTTAGTAAAAAATCACCAAACATTTTTTGTATTTGCTATATGATCTGCAATGTTCAGATGTGTAAACTATATTAGAAGGAGCAAAACAATGAAATCACTGTTGTGTAAGAATCTTATTTATAATACGAATAAATCTACCGAAGAAGTTATTAAAAAGATAAAAGAAAAGACACGATTATCTTGGTATAGTCCAGGGTATTCGGAAGCTGAAAAGGATAAAAAAGATCCAGATTTTGTAGGTATTATTGATGAAAATACATTCCAAATAAGGGCAAATGTTAGCTCAAATTTTGCTCGAAGAGATCTTTTTAATCCAACCCTATATGGAAAAGTTGAGGAAACTAACGCTTCCACTCAGCTTTTGGTAGAGATGAAGTGTGGTAAATTGGAAATTGTTTTTACTGTATTAATTACTGTATTGATATTATTAAATATGTTAACTAATTTATGCAGTCATTATGAAGATAATAACATTATATTTTATGTGGTTATAATACATTTAATCATATTTGTATTATTATATATGTTTTTGTTCTTTACTGTATACCTTAATTTCAAAGATGCGAAAGAAAGATTAGATGATATAATCTTAAGTTAGAAAAGCATAGGATTTAATAAAAATAACCTCTGTGGCTGAATACAATTAAGACACAGAGGTTATTGCAATATATTAGACTTGCACAAATGTTAATGGTGATTGACGAAGGTTTACCAATGTTGCTAACCTTAACCCATTCAGGTACAGAGGTTATTATCAAGACACCGAAACAGCCGTGTTATTTTAAATTGTTTATTTTCGATTATTAACTAATAATTCGTTTTTTATATCCCACAGTGGTTTTGATAAATCTACATAATATTTATGGGGATTATCAAATCTGGTTACCTCATCCCATAAAGTGTCAATTTGTTTTTGACAATACTCTTTTATATTAGTTACCGTAGGAGAAGTATATATACATTTGCCTTTTTCAAAAATTTTTTCTCTCAGCCTTACAGCTTTAAAATTACTTATTTCTTTTTTCTTCCATGTATTGTCAGGGTCAAATATTACATATGGTTTGCTGTCATCAATAATCTCATCAATAAGTGTAAGAACATCTGCAATGGCTTTATTTGTGTTTTTATCATACAAACGCCAAAGTTCTTTTTGACAAGGATTTGTTATTTTACTTACATTGTCACTTATTTTTATTTTAGGAATAAATTTATCGTTTTTTTCAATAGCAACAAGCTTATATACACCACCAAATACCGGTTCACTGCTTGCTGTAATAAGTTTTTCACCTATACCAAAGGTGTCAATTTTTGCACCCTCATCAAGCAAATCTTTTATTATATATTCATCCAAAGAATTTGAAGCACAAATAGTACAATCCTCAAAGCCTGCATTATCTAACATCTTTCGAGCTTTTTTAGACAAATAAGATATATCACCGCTGTCTATTCTTATTCCTTTTGGTCTGTATCCCTTTGGTATTAGAACATCATTGAATGTTTTTATAGCGTTTGGTAGACCGCTTTTCAACGTGTTATACGTGTCAACCAACAATACACAGTTTTCAGGATAGGTTTCAGCATAGGCTCTAAAAGCATCTTCTTCGCTGTCAAACATCTGAACCCAACTATGTGCCATTGTACCCATAGCCGGTATTTTAAACATTTGGTCGGCAATAACATTTGATGTTCCTATACATCCGCCAATATATGCAGCCCTGGCACCGTATATTGCGGCATCACAGCCCTGTGCTCGTCTTGCACCAAATTCCATTACAGCTCTGTTTTGACTGGCTCTCACTATTCTGTTTGCTTTAGTAGCTATAAGACTCATATGGTTAATGTAAACTAATATAGCAGTTTCAATAAATTGAGCCTGTATTACAGGGCCTGTTACAGTAATAATAGGTTCATTAGGAAATATTGGTGTTCCTTCTGGCACAGCCCAAACGTCGCAGCTAAATTGAAAGTCTTTTAGATATTGAAGAAAGCTGTTGCTGAAAATTTTTTTGCTTTTAAGATATTCAATATCTGCGTCGGTAAATTTTAGATTTTTAAGATAATCAATAACTTGCTGTAGCCCGCACATAATAGCAAAGCCACCACCGTCAGGTACTTTTCTGAAAAACATATCAAATACGGCAATCTTATTTTTAAAGTTGTATTTAAAATAGCCATTAGCCATGGTTATTTCATAAAAATCTGTAAGCATAGTTAATGCTCTTTCGTTAATGCAACTAGTCATATATTATATTTCTTCCTTTATATTATTTTCTTAACGACTTCAATTCCGTTAATGCTTAAGTTATACAAAGCAAACATCTGGCACAGTGTGCTGTTATGTGCAGGAGAATTATATGTGGCAACCAAGTTATACGGCACAATTATTCTTTTAACAATATTTTGTCTATTAAATTCAGCTTTTAATGTTAAAGCAAGCTGTTGTACGCATATGTCAGTGCAGCATCCTATAATAATAAAGTTAGAGTAGCCCTTGCCTAAAATTTTAGACTTGAATTTTTCCTCTAAAAAACCATTTGTAGAATTTTTATTTATAACAGTTATTTTACCGGCATTGAGTAACTCGTCTGTTAATTGGCTTTCGCGTGTGTTTTCAAGACAATGAGCAGGGTAGCAGGCAAATTCTGGTGAATGTTCCGAATGACTGTCAGCAAGCGCATAAACGTCAATTTTATTTGCCCTTGATATTGTAATAAAATCTGCAATTTTATCATTAATTTTTAGCACATCTTCACTTGCCAATGCACCATCTTTTGCAAAACCATTAACCATATCCACAACTATAATACAAGTTTCATTTGGAAGCAATACTTTAGCAGAAAGCTCCGGCAAGCTAAGTAGTGTACGATTTATACCGCTAAGAAATTTTAATTGTTCGTCAGATAAAATACTCATAATCATTCTCCTTTTAAATGCATATTTAAATTTTTATGTACTTTTTTGACAAATCCTGTCGAAATGTGTTGAAAAATAATTAATTTTGTTGTAAAATTCAATTGGGTTAATAATAAATTACCCATATCAGATTTATTGGGGTGAAGGGTATGAAAAAGAAATGTGTCATAATAGGCACGAAAAATGTTATAGGTGCAAAGGTTGAGGTTTTAAGAAAACAAAAAAGGTTAACACAAAAAGGTCTTGCCGACGCACTGGTAGAGAAAGGAGTTCCTATTTCATCAACAGGGTTATCAAAAATTGAAAGTCAAAACAGAATGGTATCTGATATTGAGCTGGTTGCTCTTTCAGAAATTTTAGGGGTTTCTGTTGAAGACTTAATTGGTTGAAGGAACTAAAAAATTCTCTATAATTAACATTACAACTGATGTTTGCCGTAAGGCAACATCAGTTTTTTTATTCAAAACTTTTTAACATAAAAAAGAGAAAAGTTAACTATTTATTTTTTACATATGTCAGATACTGCATTATAAATAATATTAATACCTTCTTGAATTTTGTCCTTTTTTATTCCAGAAAAAGAAATATCAAATGAATTTTTGTTGGTTTCATTAAAAATGACATTTACGCTCTTGTTTGATAATATGTCTTTAATTACTGATATATCTTTAATTTCTGAAAAAGTTATGCTAACTGAAAGTGAAGTTTCTTTTAACGCCAAGGCAATTTTTGGGCCAAAGGTTTTATTAAGCAGATTAATTAGAAATTCACTTTTATCTTTATATATTTTTCTAAGCCGTCTTAGATTTCTCTCCATCTGACCGTCAGATATATATTTAGCTAATGCCAGTTGTTCCATTTTAGAGGCTGTTTGGTTATACTTAATTTTATTTTCAATATATTTATTTAAGAGCTGTTGTGGTAGTGTCATATAGCCAATTCTTACAGAAGGTACAAGCAGCTTCGAAAAAGAGCCTATATATACAACCCTGTTTTTGTTAAATCCCTGCATAGCCGGTATTGGTTTAGCAGAATATTTTAACTCACCGTTGTAGTCATCCTCAATTATTATACAATTGTTCTTTTCAGCCCAATTCAGCAATGCAGTTCTTTTGTTAACTTTTAAAGCTTTTCCGCTTTGCAGATTACCCGAAGGATTTACTAGAAATATTTTCGCCTTTAAATTTTCAAGGCTATCTGTGTCAATATTATCTGTGCCATTGTCTATTTTTTCAATTTTAAAGTTGCAGTCATTAAAAACCTTTTCAGCATAGGAAAACCCTTGGTTCTCAACTGCTATGGCGTTACCGTAATTCTCACGCAGAAGACCACACAACAAATATAATAAAGGTTGAGTACCTGCACCTATTATAATTTCATCACTTTCGGCAGTAACTCCGCGAACGCTGTAGCTATATTCTGACAAAGCTTGCCTTAATTGGGGTTCTCCCTGAGGGTCACCGTATGAGGTAATTAAATAGTCACAATTAATAATATACCGAATATATTTTTTCCATAATTTTAAACTTATGTCATCAGTGTCAACGCTTCTGCCTGTAAAATCATATCTATATATTTTAGTATTGTTTTTTTTAGAGATTTTTTCAGTAGAATTATTTCCAATTTGACTTTTTAACATTAAGTCTGCAGTGTAAAAACCGCTTTGCGGCTTATTTATAATATAACCTTCCGCACAAAGCTGAGAATAAGCATTTTCTACAGTAGTTTTACTTATGTTAAGGTCATCTGACAGTTTTCGTATAGATGGCAGCTTGCAGTGGGACTGTAAATTACCGTTTTCAATGTTATTTTTTATATTAGTATATAATTGAACATATAGAGGTGTTTTATTGTTTTTATTAAGGCTAATATAGTCATAAATCATATCAATCATCCTTTATTGATATGATAACATATTTACAGTATTAAATTCAACAGTTGATATAAATATTTGCTGTGTTAGTAGAGATATTTTGTTTAATATTTTATTTTTAGTTCTTTAAACTTTTTGTTAAAACTTTATTAATAATTAGTACTAACAAAATTTACAAAAAATTAGCACTCTTACCGTTAGAGTGCTTGAATTTTATCCTTAATTGATATATAATACCATACAGTGATAAATATAATTAAAAACATAAGGAGAGTATATTTATGAGCAATCCGATTTTTAAAATCGAAATGGAAAACGGTGATATGATTAAGGGGGAGCTTTACCCTGAAATTGCACCTAACACAGTAAATAATTTTATCAGTCTTGCAAAAAGCGGTTATTACAATGGTCTTACATTTCACCGTGTAATTTACGGTTTTATGATTCAAGGCGGTTGTCCTGACGGTACAGGCTGCGGAGGACCCGGTTATGGAATTAAGGGCGAATTTTCACAAAACGGTTTTAATAACACACTAAAACATACTGCCGGTGTTCTTTCTATGGCACGCTCTATGATGCCAAATTCAGCAGGTTCACAGTTCTTTATTATGCATAAAGACGCACCACACCTTGATGGTTCATATGCAGCCTTTGGTAAAGTAACAGAGGGAATGGATGCAGTAAACCGCATTGCAGAATGTGATACAGACTATTCAGATAAACCTTTAGACCCTCAAGTAATAAAGGCTGTTACAATTGACACAAAGGGTATAGAGTATCCGGAGCCTGAAAAGGTTTAAAACATATTATTTGTATAAGAGAGGTAAGTATAATGGAAAAAAAGGATTTTAAAGCTGAGTCCAAAAGATTAATGGACCTTATGATTAACTCTATTTATACTCATAAGGAAATTTTTTTAAGAGAGATAATTTCAAATGCAAGCGATGCTTTAGACAAACTGCATTTTGTGTCTTTAACAGATACAAAAGCGGAGAAGTTGCCTGAATTATTTATAAGAATTGATATAGATAAGGACAACAGAACTATTACTGTTTCAGACAGCGGTATTGGTATGAGCCTTGATGAGCTTGAAGACAATCTTGGTACTATTGCTAAAAGCGGAAGTTTTCAGTTTAAAAACGAACTTAGTGAAAATGAAAAAACAGATATTATCGGACAGTTTGGTGTTGGATTTTACTCTGCGTTCATGGTAGCTGACAAGGTTACTGTTATTACAAAAAAATATGGTAATGACAAAGCTTATCAGTGGTTTTCAACAGGGGCAGACGGCTATACAATAGATGAGTCTGAAAAGCAAGGCTGCGGAACAGAAATTATTATGCACATAAGAGAGGATGCTGAAGGGGAAGATTACTCGCAATACCTTGAAAGCTATAAAATACAATCTCTTGTTAAAAAGTATTCAGACTATATTAGTTATCCTATAAAAATGGAGGTTGAAACTTCGGTAAATACTGCAAAGGATGACGAAGAGCCTAAATATGAAACTGTTAAAGAGGAAAAAACTCTAAACAGCATGGTGCCTATTTGGAGAAAGAATAAAAACGAAGTTACTCAAGAGGAATACAATAATTACTATAAAGAAAAATTTATGGATATGACAGACCCTCTTGTTACTATTAATGTAAGTGCAGAAGGTACTGTTTCTTACAAGGCACTCATGTATATTCCTGCTGTTGCACCGTATGGTTATTATACAAAAGAATCCGATAAAGGTTTGCAGTTGTATTCAAACGGTGTTATGATTATGGATAAATGTGAGCAGCTTGTTCCTGATTATTTTAGATTTGTTAAGGGTGTTGTTGATTCACAGGATTTATCACTTAACATATCTCGTGAATTATTACAGCACGACAGACAGCTGAACATTATTGCCAAGAATATTGAAAAGAAAATTAAGTCAGAATTGCAAAAACTTCTTAAAAACAAACCTGATAAATACGCAGAATTTTGGAAAGCATTTGGTCTTCAAATTAAATATGGCATTGCTTCATCATATGGTATGAATAAAGAAGCCTTACAGGATCTGCTTGTATTCAAAAGTTCAGGTGTAGATGGTTATACCACATTGGCTGATTATGTTTCAAGAATGCCTGAAAGTCAAAAGTACATATACTATGCTTGCGGTGACACAGACGAAAATATTAAAGCTCTTCCTCAAACCGAGCTTTGCAAAGACAAGGGATATGAATTTTTATATTTTACTGATGACATAGACGAATTTGTTGCAAAGACACTGATGAGCTATAACGAAAAAACAATTATGTCTATTGCAGACGAACATGCAGAACTGCAAAGTGATGAGGAAAAAGAAAAAACTGAAAAGCAAGCTGAAGAAAATAAAGAACTGTTGGAGTTTGTTGCAGAAACATTAAAGGATAATATTACTAAGGCAGTTGTTTCTAAGAATTTAAAATCACATCCTGTATTTTTGTCCTCAGAAGGTGCAATTTCTATTGAGATGGAAAAATATTTTTCACAAATGCCGGGCGATGAGCCAAAGCCAAAGGCAAGTAAGGTGCTTGAACTAAATGCTGACCACGCTGTATTTGAGGCTTTAAAAAATGCGTATAATTCTGACAAAGCAAAAGCAGAAAAGCTTTCTAAAATACTTTATAATCAAGCGTTGTTAATTGCAGGTCTTTCTGTAGAAAGCCCTGTAGAATACTGTGACCTTGTTTGCAGTTTGTTCTAATTTCATACAGATGTTATAAAATAATCGAAGACATCTGCAAAGTTGAAAGCAATCTGTACAAAGCAGTATTTTATGCTTTTTCTTTACAATTTTTAGAATTATAAAAATTGTAAAAATATATGTTTATTGTTATATTTTAGATACATATTAATATGGAATATCTTAATGCCTAAAAGCTCTTAAAAATAGTTCAATACGCATTTGATATTAATATAAAAAGGTGCTGTCGCATGGAGGTATGATTTTAACTCCAATGACTGACCATCATATGATGCATTTACCTCCATGTTTAAATAATTTACCGATATTAGATTGATTTAAAGAAAATCCCTTTTGCCAACTTTATTCATTAAATTTGTGATTACATTTTCCATCCCTGATCACGTTTATTATCCTGAATCTTCTGTTGTAGTTTTTTTATCTGTCCTCTGAGCTTTCTGCTCTTCTTCAAAGCGAAGTTGATTTTGAATGACATTGCAGAGGTAACGCAGGAGATAAAGAGAAGAAAACACAGCGTTGTTCTGCTTTAAATTTGAATAATAATGAGGATATATAACGCCTCCGGCTGAATTGGGCTTCAATTCGTCGGAGGCGTTTTCTTCATATTCAACGGGGGGTTGATTGGCTTCTTCATCTGTAACGGAGTGCAAAATATCGCTTCCCTCTCTCGCTTTCTCATTTCCAAAGGATTATTGATTAACTGATTTTGTGTTTTCTTGCTCCTCAACCTCATTTTCTGTTTGATTTAGTTTCATAGCTTCTTTGATTATTGCGTTCTTGATTGACTTAAACTTGTAATGGTATACTAACTTTGTGTTACAAATTTAGTATACCATTACGCATACTCATAAAGAAGAACGGCAAATAAAAAATTCGTTCAAAAAGAGCTATGAAAGGTACGGATGGGAAGGTGTGTACAGCGATTTGATAAGAAAAGGATACAGCCGAAGTTTCTCAGGTATGGTCTATGCAGCGAAACGAATGGGATTAAAAGAGAAGACCAGACCAAAGAAAAAAAGTCGAGTTCACAGAAGATATCCTGAACTAAAAACACCCGGAGAAAAAGTGCAGATAGATGTGAAGGAAGTACCGTATAGTTGCCTAAAAGGCAAGGTGGAAAGGAGTTACAGAAATGACCAGAGATATTTTTATGACTGGGAAACCTTCAGAAATGTTGAAGAATTCAACCAAAAATTAGAAAAACATTATACCTATCTTTGACTTTATTTTTTAACTAAAATGGGTCACATCTATTTACAACGCAGATTGTTGTCTGAGGGATATATTTATATAGGTAGAAAAACTATCGCAACTGTGGTATAATCATTAAAAACAGATTTTAAGGGAGATTAAATTATGGATAAATTCGTTATACCACCGAACCATACTAATTTTAAGGCTAAAAAATTGTTTGAAAACTCAGGCGAAATAATAGATGGATCTATTGCTTATATTGACCTTAATGGCGGTGGACCAACCAAAGTGCATACGCATCCTCATAATCATTTGTTTATAGTTACTCAAGGAGAAGCTAAAATTTTGCTTGGTGATAAAGAGGTGATTGTGAAAAAGAATGAATCTTTTTTGGTGGAAGGTAAAATACCTCATTCTATATGGAATAATTATAATGGCGAAACTGTTATGATTGGAATTTCAGTAAAGTAACTACTGCTTTTAATAGTTTTGTTATAAGCTTCTATTATATTTCTGCTTTTATTTATAATTTAATTTATGCTAAAACCATTTTCCCCATTGACTAAAAGGGTAAAATGGTTTTATAATTATAATCATATGTTGGCAGCATTTATATTGTAGTGTTAAATCATGCGCTGTCTTGTAATTATATGTAGTTTAAGGAGGGGTATGTAATGAGTAACGGAGATGTTATCCAAATGGAGCCTTCGGTTGTTTCTAAGCTTTCATCATTTTTTAAGGTTATTGGTGATGAAACAAGGGTTAAGATTATATATGCCTTGTCCCAAAAGGAAATGTGTGTAAATGATATTTCAGATATTCTTGACATTTCACAGTCGGCTGTTTCGCATCAGCTAAAACAGCTTAGGCTTGAGGGTCAGGTTAAAACCAGAAGAGAGGGTAAAAATATTTACTATTCTCTTGATGACCAGCATGTGGTTGACATATTAAACCAAGCTCTAAAGCACATTCAGCATAAAATGAAAGAAAGTGAATAATAACAGTATTTAAGAGATTGCACTTTAAATTGGTGCAGTCTCTTTTTGTTATTGAATAATTAATAGAAATGCAAAAGCAGATAAATTTTGTTTAAATTAATTATATAACAGTAATATAGTATAATTCTATTTTTGCATTTGATAATCCCCTGTAAATTAGGCTAAACTAACGTATTCTTATTAGTTTTATCTAACCTAACATATCCGGCTTTGAAAAGCAGTTTTATTCGTATAAAAATAAATGAAAAAGTTCTATTAAAACTATTGACATATGATGTAAAGGGTAGTATTATGATGTTAGTAAATATGAGCATATGTTCATATGTTTATATATCTTATAAAAGGAGGCAGTCTTATGACAAAGCAAATATTTATATTAAATAATTTAAACTGTGCTCACTGTGCAGCTAAAATAGAAGAAAAAATAAAAACCTTGCCGCAGGTAGAAAGTGCAGTATTTACCTTTGCAACAAAAAAACTGACGGTAAACAGCAATACGCCTGTAGGCGAGCTTACAGAAATTTTGCAAAAAACCTGTGACAGCATAGAGGACGGAGTTACAGTAAAGGCAGAGGTTGCACAACTACAACAAAAGGATTTAAAAAATCAGAGCATTTTCAAAGCGAATAAAAAGGATTTTTTAAATATATTTCTTGGTGTTCTGTTTTTGGTGGCAGCTGTTGTTTGTGAACACACAATAACTATATGGTCCTTTAATATTCCTGCTGTTGTGTTGTATGTAATTTCTTATATAATTCTAGGTGGTGAAATTTTGCTTAAGGCAGGCAAAAACATTCTTAAGGGTCAGGTGTTTGACGAAAACTTTTTAATGAGTATTGCAACATTAGGTGCTTTTGCTATTGCGGAATACCCTGAATCTGTAGGTGTTATGCTATTTTTCAGAATTGGCGAGTTGTTTGAGAAAATTGCAGTTGAGCGTAGCAGAAGCCAAATTATGAATGTTGTTGATCTTCGACCTGAACAAGTAAGTCTTGTAAAAGATGATGTTGTCACGGTAATTCCTGCTGAAAATGCCCAAGTGGGGGATATTGTATTGGTAAGACCGGGTGACCGAATTCCCCTTGACGGTACTATTATTGAGGGTGAAAGCAGGCTTGACACCTCAGCTGTAACAGGTGAAAGTGTTCCCGTAAAGGCAGAAAAAGGCTCACATGTACTGTCAGGCTGTGTTAATACATCAAATGTACTTAAAATAAAGGTTGATAAGGTCTTAGGAGAGTCTATGGTAACAAGAATTCTTGACTCTGTTGAAAATGCTGCCGCAGGTAAGCCTAGAATTGATAATTTTATTACAAGGTTTGCCCGTGTTTACACACCTATTGTAGTTGCTGTGGCACTATTTACGGCAATAGTTATTCCTCTTGTAACTGGGCAGGATTTTCAAAAGTGGATATACACTGCACTTAGCTTTTTAGTTATGAGCTGTCCTTGTGCGTTAGTGCTTAGTGTGCCACTGGCGTTTTTCTCTGGCATTGGTGCAGGCTCAAAAAGGGGCATACTGTTTAAGGGCGGAATTTCTATGGAAACTTTATCAAATATAAAGGCAGTTGTAATGGATAAAACAGGTACAATTACAAAAGGAAATTTTGAAGTGCAAAGTGTTGTTGCTTATAAAGGTAATAAAGATGATTTGTTGCAACTGTGTGCCTCATGTGAGCAGGCTTCAACCCACCCAATAGCTAAAAGCATTGTTGACTATGCTGATGAACAGGGGGTATCCATAATAAAAACCGACAAAATAGAAGAAATAAGCGGAAAGGGGATTAAAGCAGAAATTGACGGAAAACATGTTTTGTGCGGTAACATAAAGCTGATGTCAGACTTTAATATTGACCTTTCAAATTACAGTAACAGTGCAGACGGTACGCAGGTGTTAATGGCAGTAAACGGTTCTTATTGTGGTTATGTAGTTATTGCTGATACTGTTAAAGACGGTGCAAAGCAGGCTGTTTCAAGGCTTAAAGCACAGCACATTTTTACCGCTATGCTTACAGGTGACGAAGAAAAAACGGCGCAGGCTGTTGCAAAACAAACAGGCATAGACAGTGTTCATGCAAAACTGTTGCCACAGGATAAGCTAAGCACGCTAAAGCAAATTAGACAGCAAAAGGGCAGTGTAATGTTTGTAGGCGACGGTATTAACGATGCACCTGTGCTTGCAGGTGCAGATGTTGGTGCTGCTATGGGCAGCGGTGCCGACGCTGCTATTGAGGCAGCAGACGTTGTATTTATGAATTCAGAACCTCAGTCTATTCCACAATCTATTGAAATTTCTAAGAAAGCCACATTTATTTCACGAGAAAATGTAGTGTTTGCCTTGGCTGTTAAAATTATAGTTATGCTGCTTGGATTAACGGGAATATACTCCAATATGTGGCTTGCTGTTTTTGCCGACACAGGCGTGGCTATGCTATGTATTTTGAATTCTGTCAGAATTTTATATAAATATCGCAGGTAATAAACTGGATAAGGTATTCTGTAATTAACAATTTGTCAGTAAAAACTTTATATAGCTAATTAAAATTTTATCAAAATAACCATGATTATAGTATTGGTAGCGACTAAAGTCAATGTTTTTTCAATTGAATAATAACGAAATATATAAATCTTGATTTTAAATTTTAGCAGAACAAAAAGCGTTTATTCGTAGTTTTATGAAAAAATCAACAGGTTTGCTAAAAGCAAATGCCTGTTGATTTTTTGATAGGGAAGTTGCATATGTGACAACTATACGAAATTTTTAAATTTAAGAATATATTTTATTAAACCAGCACTGTAAAGGTTGTGGTGCCGTCGGTGCTGTTGGCGGTTATTGTACCGTGGTGGTTGGTTACTATTTGTTTGGCAATTGCTAAGCCTAAGCCGTAGCGGTTATTGTCACGGTTTCGTGACTGGTCGGCACGGTAAAAGCGTTCAAAAATCTTTTGTTTTTCTCCGTCGGGTATAGGTTCGCCTGTGTTTGTAACTTTTATTAGGCACTTGCTTTTAAAAGGCTCTGCACTTACGCTTACCGTTCCGCCTTCTGTACAGTGCTTAACGGCGTTATCGGTTAGTATAGCTACAACCTGCTTTAACTGACTTTCGTTTCCATTTATAAAAATTTGGTTTTCAAGGTCGCATTCAAGCATAACACCCTTTTCAAAGGCTACACTTTCAAAAGGCATTGTAACCTCCATAATAGCGTTGCAAATGTCAAACCTTGTCATAAGAGCTTTGTCTGCTTGTGTTTCTATTCTTGTAAGAGTAAGCAAACTGTTTACCAGCTTGCTCATTCTGTCAGATTCTGACTGAATGTAGCCCAGCCATTTGTTTTGCCCAATGTCACCTTCAAGAAGTTCTGCGTTGGCACTTATAACAGCAATAGGGGTTTTAAGCTCGTGACTTGCGTCTGATATAAATTGCTTTTGCTTGTTAAATGCGTCTTCAACAGGCTTAATGAGCCACATTGAAAGCATTAGTGACAAAATAAATATAATAACAGTGCCTGCAACAAAAATTATTACCGAGCTTATTATCATTATGTTAAAGCTTTCAATATTTCGGCTGTTGTCCATAAATCCAACCGCATATGCTGTGCCAAAGCCATTGTAGTTAATTTCTGTTACAGTGTAAATAAGGTTGCCAATTTTGCCTTGCTTTGCCGAGTGTGACAAGGTTTGCCTTGTAAATGCAGAAATTTGGTCGTAGGTATAAGAGGTGTTGTTTTCGGCATAAATACTTTTAATATAGCCGTCGAGCCCTACATAGGCAATGTATATTTCAGAGTCAGCAAGGCTGCTGCTGTTGTCATAGTAATATTCATTGTTGTTGCCGTAAAAATTATAAATACGGTCCTGCTGTCCAATTGCCTTTGAAGTTATCATATTAAGTCGGCGGTACGACTCGTCCATATTAACATTGTAGTTAAAAATGTTTACCGCCACTAAAATTCCGCACAGTACTAAAGAAAGTATAAGCGTCAGTACCGCTATAAGCTTTATTCTAAGGCGTTTAATCATTTATTTTCCTCCAAAGTGTATCCCAAGCCCCGCACAGCCTTTATTGCTACCTTTGAACCTATAAATTTAATCTTTTTTCTTGTAAACGACACATAAACCTCTGCATTGTTATATTCACTGTCACTTTCAAGTCCCCACAGCTTTTCAACAATTTGGTCTTTAGTAACAATTTGGTTTTTGTTTTTAAGTAAAAATTCCAAAAGCTGAAATTCCTTAACACCCAATTTCATACTTTTGCCTGTTGATGTACACGAAATTTCGCCAATGTTGGTGTTTAACTGCAAGTCGCCAAAGGTTATTGTGCTGCTTTCAATTTCACCCTTGCGTCGGGTTATTGCCCTTAGTCTTGCAAGAAGCTCTTTAGTTTGAAAAGGCTTTGTTAAATAATCGTCTGCACCGCAGTCAAGTCCGCGCACCTTGTCGTCAAGCTCGCTTTTTGCCGTAAGCATTAAAACAGGAGTTTCAATCCCCTCCGAACGTAAGCTTTCAAGTACTTGAAAGCCGTTCATCTCAGGCAGCATAACGTCAAGCACAATGGCGTCATAAATTCCTGTAAGTGCTTGGTCAAGACCGTCCTGTCCGTCTGTAGAAATATCAACAGTATATTTTTCTTTTTTAAGTATTTCACAAAGTGCGTCAGCCAGGCTGAACTCGTCTTCAACTATTAAAATTCTCATAATAATCCTTCTCCATATCCCCATAATTGCATTATGTAGCTTAATACTAAAACAGTGTATTTAATATTTATTTTAGTATAGCATAAAACCTTAAAAAAATCTTGAAATACGTTCCAAATAAGTTATAATTTTAAAAATTTTTAAATAATTTGTAATAAATTTGTCCAATTAAAGTCCTATATATAGGAGGCGAAAAAATGGAGGAGTTTGAAAAAATATACCAAGTATACTTTACAGATGTTTATTTGTATATTAAAGGACTTTCAAAAAGTGAAGAAATATCTGAAGAAATTACCAGTGAAACTTTTTTTAAAGCTATGGGAGCAATTAAGTCCTTTAGGGGCGAATGTGATATTCGTGTTTGGTTGTGTCAAATTGCAAAAAACTGCTATTATACTTACCTGAAAAAAAATAACCGCCTTGCTGAATATGAGGATATTACAAAACTTAATTTGGCTGATAATTCTGTTAATATTGAAGAAAATTTTACAGACAAAAGCAATGCAATGGCAATACATATTCTGTTGCACAATTTGAAGGAGCCATATAAAGAGGTGTTTTCTTTAAGAGTATTTGGTGAGCTTAGTTTTAAACAGATAGCAAAAATTTTTAACAGGTCAGAAAACTGGGCTTGTGTAACTTATCATAGAGCACGACAAAAATTAATGAGGAAATTGGAGGAAGAGAGCCTTGAAAAATGAATGTAGTATTGTAAAAGACGTTATGCCATTATGTATAGATGACATAGCAAGTAATGATACAAAAGAATTTGTTAAGCAGCATATTGAAAATTGTACTAAATGTGAAAAGGAATGGAATTTTTTAAACCATTGCAACAATAGTACTGAAAAAATTGTTCCTGATATTATACCATTAAAAAATGTTAAACGAAAAATATTTTTAAGGGTGGTTAAGGCAGTGCTGTTAGCTGTAATAATAGTTTTTGCAACATTTACAGCAACTAATTATCATTTAAACAAAGTACATTGTGTACCTTTTAGTACCGATTTAATTAAATTAAGTGTAGAAAATAACAGAGTAACCTTTAATATTAAAGGTGGGCAGCACCGTGGTTTATCATTTATTGTTTACAATCCTGATTTTAAAGCAGGTGCAGAACCGTCAGAGAATTATAATAAGGAGCTTGTTTATCTTATTAAATTAGAGTATACCTATGCTGATAATATATTTGGGGGACAAACCTCTAAAGATGATAAGCAGTATATTGATATAAAGGAGGGTCAAATTGTTACCATATATTATTCTAACCCGGACGATAATCAAAATATATTGCTATATCACAATACAGATAAAATAGGTGAAAATTATGAGTTTTCCTCAGGTTCAAGGGATTCACTTTTTATGCTGAATACTGTTATTGTTTCAGCAGCAACAACTATAGTATTTTTAATATTAATTATTACTTTTCAAAAGCATAAAAGAATTAGGTCAGTATTACAATATTTACTCATGCTGCCTGTTTCATATTTGATTGCTTATGCTATGCTAATAGGTTTTAAAATACCTAATATAAATGGAACATACGGACTGTTTTATAACATTATTATCTTAACCATTTTGATTTACTTTATTGAAGTTCTTATAAGAAGAATAATTTTAGTGCATCATCTGAAATTTTTTATGCGTATAAAAAATAAATTTATAAATAAATAGCAGAATAATAAATACAACAACAGTTACTTTAAATGAAGTGACTGTTGTTGTATTTAAATTTTATTGTTGTTTTAATATGATATAGCTTATTTTACAAAGTTTTTTAAAGAAAATTATAGAAATTAATAATAGGGTAAAGTGCGTTTAAGTTTTTTTACAGCCCGTGAAATGTGTCTGCTTACAACACAGGGGGTAATGCCCATTTCTTTTGCAATGTCAACCATTTTGCGGTTGTTTATGTAATGTTCGGTTAAGCAGTAGCGCTGTTTGTTGGTAAGTTCAATTTTTATCGCTTTAGCAATATGACGCTTCATTTTTTCAATTTCATTTTTGTTGTTATGATGAGTCAGACAGTATTGGTTATATGCAAGACTTTGCGAAAGATTTTCAAGCTTGTTTGGTTCGGTGGCATAAGACCTCATTTTACACTGCCTCCTTTGCACGATTTCTCATCATAAGTGCTGTGTGTCTGCTTTCAAGGTACATATTATAAAGACTGTTTATACGCTTGGTAAGCTCGTCTGCTATATACACTGCGTCGCATTTTTTTCGTTGCTCCTTAAGCTCTGCAATATGTTTGTCCAAGCTTTGTGTTTGCTCCTCGTACTCCTGTGCCCATGTGTTGTAATTAATTGTTTGATAAATCATTTTTTCCTCCTAATACTTTTATAACCTTTTTGTTTTAGAAATATGCCAAAATTTATTTAAAATTGGAATATCCCGTTTTTACATTTTGGCGAAAAATTTTATAATCTCAAAATATTATTAAAATATTTAACGCCTATATTGTAATAATAAGCATTTGTTCAGCACTGATTAAACAAATGTTCGTTATTACAGTTTTATTGTAGCAAATAGGTGAAAGAAAATCAAGAGAAAATCGAAAATTTGTTCGTAACATTATGCAACTGTGTCGTTTATTGGACACTTATGTTTGTTTTCATAAAAAAGCACTCCGTAAATATTATTACGAAGTGCTTAAAATGATAAACTAAAATTCTAAGTTAAAAGTTAACAACTATATATTTGCCATTATCTTTAATTGAACCCTTGTTAGGCCACCTTGGCATATCTTTTGATAATTCTTTTGCTTCATTAAACATATCACGGGTACCTTGTTTAAAGCTGAAGCCTTGATATTCAAAGAAATTTAACAGCTCTGTGTTTACCTCGCCAAAAGCGTTTATAGACCAGTTTATATAAGAATTGCAAGAGGATTTTGTTATTTTTCTAACATACTCTCCCTTAGCGTCAGGTCCTACAAACAGTTTTTCTTTACCAACAGATTTAAATGCTTTGTAAGCAATGTTGTCAGTTTTTATATAGGTCATATCTTTAATTGTATTGCTCAGTTCAAATTCACCAACAAAAACAACAGGTTTATTTATATCATAATTTTGATAAAGTGTAATACCAACCTGTTGAATAACAGACTTTTCTTCTTCATAGCGCATACAATCTACATTAAACCAGTAATTTGTATTAGTTATTTGCAGAATAATTAGGTAACTGCATATAACATAGACAATTCGTTTTAAAGTCTTTTTATTGGTACGACAAACTGTGTAAACAACTAAAAATGCAATAAATGCAGTAAAGAAAGCAACTATTTGGCTCATTCTGTAGCTGGCAGCACTGCCGCTGATAAGGCTTAAAATAAATAGACTTATCCATAAACCAATAAATAAAGCAAACAACCACCAAGATTTCTTTTTAATTGTATAGTACAAACAAAGAATTACAGAAGCTGCTATTGCAATTAAAAATATGGTTATAGGAAGATACCATAAACCAGCTAAAACATAGTTGGCTATATATCTGAGAATAATATTTATAAGACTGTCGGCAGTGCCTGTTAGATATCTGCTTACATTATCGGCACCTGTCCAGCCCTGAAAATTTACCAATTTCATAACTATGGTGCCTGTTATAAATTCTGCAATAATTCCTGCAATAAGCGGAATTGCATACTTTAACCCACCAAAGAAAATATTTTTAAAATTTGCTTTTTCATTTTGCTGAATATATTTTAAAATCAGCAATGAAAATACCGCACCAAAATATATTACAATTATAGATTCATACCATGAAGCAACTATGGCAATTAATAATGCTGATATAACCATATTGCGTTTTTTACCGGTTTCGCAGAAATTTTGTACCAATCGCAGCGCCAAGGCTACCAAAGTAAAACTACCGCCTATAGCAAGAGTACAACCTGTGTATGTAAAAATTTCTGTGTAAATAGGTGAGGTTACAAGCAGACAAGCAAAAATTGTTTGAGGAACAGTGTTTTCTGTTTTGATATATTTGTCAAAAAGTATGCAGAAAATAATTGCACTAAATGCAAGCAACAACACACCCATAAAATCAATAAACCACATATTATTGTCTATTAGACCAAATAAATGTCTTACAATAGTACTGGTAAGTCTGCCTTGTGCAAACAGTTGACCAAAGTAATATCTGTCACCTGAAAAATCATCAATACTAATTGTATAGTTAGTTAAAAAATATGTGTAACTGCCAATTGTTGATAAAAGCAAAAACATAATAAAAGAAAAATTTTTACAATACATTTTAATTTTCTTATAAAGGCTATCAGAAGCCAGTGTTTTTTGTGCCGTTAGTGAATTCATATTTTATTACTCCCTTTTTTAAGATTTAAATAATTCAATATTTAAATGGTTAGAACATTGTACCATTGATATTTTTTGTTGTCAATTAGCAAAATATGTGTTATCATAAATCTATATGTATTTTGCCCGATTAATGGAGGTATAATTATGAAGGTTGTAATTTTAGCAGGAGGCTACGGCACAAGAATTAGTGAAGAAAGTCACCTTAAACCAAAACCTATGATAGAAATAGGAGAAATGCCTATTTTGTGGCATATTATGAAGCAATATTCAAGCTATGGCTATAATGATTTTATAATTTGTGCAGGCTATAAGCAATATGTAATAAAACAGTATTTTGCCGACTATTATTTGCACAGAAGCGACATTACCTTTGACTTTAGAAACGGCAACGAAATGACAGTGCATTCAAATGTTGCTGAGCCTTGGCGTGTTACAATTATTGACACAGGGCTAAATACCATGACAGGCGGCAGAATTAAGCGAATTAAAGACTTTATTCACAACGAACCGTTTTTGCTTACGTATGGCGACGCTGTTTCAGCAATAGATATTAACAAGCTTGTTCAGTACCACAAAAGTCAGGGTACTGTTGCAACAATTTCTGCCATTCAGCCGGGTGGCAGATTTGGTTTGCTTGACATTGACGCAGGTGGAATTATAACCGATTTTAAAGAGAAAAAGAAAGAAGACGGTGGCTGGATTAACGCAGGCTATATGGTGCTTGAGCCTAAAATATTTGATTATATTGAAGGTGATGACACTGTTTTTGAGCGTTATCCTCTTGAGGAATGTGCCCGACGCAGACAACTTAGTGCTTATAAATTTAATGGCTTTTGGCAGTGTATGGACACATTAAGAGAAAAAAATATGCTTGAAGAGCTTTGGGCGAGTGGCAAAGCTCCGTGGAAGGTGTGGAACGACTGATGCTTGATTTAAATTTTTATAAAGATAAGAATGTGTTTGTCACAGGTCATACAGGTTTTAAGGGAGCGTGGCTGTGCAAAACTCTTTTGCATTGCGGTGCAAATGTTTATGGCTATTCACTTCAGCCTCCAACAAACCCTTCACTTTACAATTTGCTGAATATTGACAGCCAAATTAACAGTACCATTGGCGATATTAGAGATTTAGATGCTCTAAAAAAAGCTTTTGGCAAGGCAAAGCCTGAAATTGTACTCCACCTTGCGGCACAGCCTATTGTAAGGGAATCTTTTAAAGAGCCTGTTTATACTTACTCTACCAATGTTATGGGTACGGTAAATATTTTAGAGTGCGTAAGGCTTTCAAACACTGTTAAGTCATTTTTAAATGTAACTACCGACAAGGTTTATAAAAATAACGAGTGGTGTTGGGGTTACCGTGAGGACGAGCCTCTTGACGGCTTTGACCCATATTCAAATAGCAAAAGCTGTTCAGAACTGGTTACGCACAGCTATAAAAACAGCTTTTTTGCAAACGGAAGTGTTGCAATTTCTACTGCAAGGGCAGGCAATGTTATTGGCGGCGGCGACTTTGCACCTGACAGAATTATACCCGATTGTGTGCGTGCTGCACAGCAATGCAAGGACATTGTAGTGCGTAACCCGTACTCAACACGGCCATATCAGCATGTGCTTGAGCCGCTGTGTGCTTATTTGCTAATTGCACAAAAGCAGTACGAAGATATAAGCTGTGCAGACTATTACAACGTAGGCCCTGACGAATGCGACTGCGTAACAACAGGTGAAATTGTTGATATGTTTGTAAAGCATTATGCAGGAAATATTAAATGGGTAAACATAGCAGAAAAAAATGCACCCCATGAGGCTAACTTTTTAAAGCTGGATTGCTCAAAGTTAAAGTCAAATCTTGACTGGAAGCCAAACTGGAATATTGACAAGGCCGTAGAAAAAACTGTTGAATGGTCAAAGGCTTATATAAATAATGATAATTTAATTGATATAACAGACAGACAAATAAGAGAATTTCTAACATTAAACAGTTAAGAATTATATAAGTCTTATATTAATAACATTAATAATGATTAAATATATAATTCACATAAGAATTAACAATAAAATGCAATTTTACCGTTGGAGGATAGGCAATGTTTGAAAATATGTCACAAGAAAAAGCTAAAGAAGAAATTTTAAGTATGGTAGAAGAATACTGTAATAAATTTCACAATATAGAAAAGCCATATAAAGAAGGGGACAGAATACCTTATGCAGCAAGAGTTTACAACAGCGAAGAAATGGTAAATCTTGTTGACAGCTCTTTGGAATTTTGGCTGACTTCAGGAAGATATACGCAGCAATTTGAAAAAGGTTTGGCTGAATACCTTGGTGTTAAGTACTGCTGCTTGGTAAACAGCGGTTCAAGTGCTAATCTTAATGCTTTTATGGCTTTAACCTCGCCTCTTTTGGGTGACCGTGCTATTAAACGCGGTGACGAGGTTATTACCGTTGCAGCAGGATTCCCTACAACAGTAGCACCAATTATTCAATTTGGTGCCGTACCTGTTTTTGCAGATGTTGATGTTCAGCAGGGGAATATAGACGTAAATTCTTTAGAAAAGGCATTAAGTTCTAAAACAAAGGCTGTAATGCTTGCTCACACCTTGGGTAACCCTTTTGACCTTGAATATATTAAAGACTTCTGTCAAAAGAACAACCTGTGGCTGGTTGAAGACAACTGCGATGCATTGGGTTCAAAATATTATATAGATGGTGAATGGAAATTTACAGGTACTGTCGGCGATATTGGAACATCTAGCTTTTACCCTCCGCACCATATGACAATGGGAGAGGGCGGCGCTGTTTACACCAATGACCCTAAGCTGTATAAAATTATAAAATCAATGCGTGACTGGGGCAGAGATTGTGTATGTCCATCAGGCTGTGATAATATTTGCGGTCACCGTTTTGACAGACAATATGGAGAGTTGCCTTTGGGATATGACCACAAATATGTTTATTCCCATTTTGGTTATAACTTAAAAGCAACCGACATGCAGGCGGCTATTGGTGTGGCACAGTTAAAGAAGTTTCCTTCTTTTGTAGAAAAAAGAAAAGAAAATTTTAAAATATTAAAGAACGCTCTTAAGGGTACAGAGGATAAGCTTATTTTGCCTGTTGCATGCAAAAATGGTGACCCTAGCTGGTTTGGTTTTTTAATTACCTGCAAAGAAGGCATTGACAGAAACAGGGTTGTACAATATGTTGAAAGCAAGGGTGTACAAACAAGAATGTTGTTTGCAGGCAACCTTACAAAGCATCCTGCCTTTATTGATTATAAAAATGGTGGTGGACAGTACCGCATTGCAACCAATCTTGACAATACAGACATTATTATGAACAATAGCTTTTGGATTGGAGTTTACCCGGGTATGACGGAAGAAAAGCTGAAATTTATGGCGAAGGCTATTACAGAGGCTGTTAATCAATGAAAATAATAAATAAACTGAAAAATAAGTTTAATGTACACAGCAAAAAAGAGTTTTTTGCACTGGTGTGGCAGTTTTTTAAGTTTGGTCTTGTAGGTGTTTCAAACACATTGATTTCACTTGCTGTTTACTATATTTTGGTTGCTTTTGGCGTAAATTATATTTTAGCCAATACTATGGGTTTTTTAATAAGTGTAATTAATGCTTTTTTCTGGAATTACCGCTATGTGTTTAAAGACAAAACCGAAACAAGCATTCCAAAGTCTTTTACAAAGGTTTTTTTAACCTATGGCATAAGCTTTTTGGTGTCAACAGTGCTTATATGGTTTATGGTAGATATTCTGCATATTTCAGAATGGATAGCACCGCTTATAAGACTTGTGGTAACAGTACCGCTAAACTTTGTTTTAAACAAGCTTTGGGCGTTTAGGAAAAGAGAGAAGAAGGAGCATTTTGATGAAAATTAAACTTTCAGACTATATAGCAGACTTTTTGGTTAATAATGGAATAACTGATATGTTTACTGTAACAGGCGGTGGTTCAATGCACCTTAACGACTCTTTTGGACACAAACAAGGCTTGCATTGCACCTATAATCACAACGAACAGGCAAGTGCAATGGCGGCAGAGGCGTATGCCAGAGTAAATAACCAAATTGCCGCTGTATGTGTTACAATGGGACCGGGAGCGTCAAACGCAATTACAGGGGTGTTGTGCGGCTATATGGACTCTATTCCAATGCTTATTTTTTCAGGGCAGTCACGTTATGCAACCTGTGTACGCAGTACAGGGCTTAACCTGCGTACAATGGGAATTCAAGAATTTGACATTACCAAGGCAGTAGAATGTATGACAAAATATGCTGTAATGGTTACAGATGCTAATATGATAAAATATCATCTTGAAAAAGCACTGTTTTTAGCCAAAAACGGTCGTCCTGCACCTTGTTGGCTAGACATTCCGCTAGATATTCAGGCAAAAATTATAGACACAGACAATTTAGTTTCTTATAATCCGCAGGAGGATATAAACGAAATTAAAGACGGCATAAATGACAAAATTATAGATACCATTATTTTTAAGCTGAAAAATGCAAAAAGACCTGTTATAATGACAGGTAACGGTATTCGCCTAAGCGGTGCTCACAATGAGTTTTTGCAGCTTGTAAAAAAGCTGAATGTACCTGTTGTAAACGGTATGAGCAGCATTGATATACTGGACTATCAAAATTCTCTTTATGTAGGAAAAAGCGGGGGCACAGGTGATAGGGCAGGCAACTTTGCCGTGCAGAACAGCGATGTTCTATTTTCGTTGGGTAACCGCTTAAGCTATATGCAAATTGGTTTTAATGACAAAACATGGGCAAGGTCTGCTTACAAAATTGCAAATGATATTGACGGTGAAGAGCTTAAAAAGCCATACCTCAACATAGACCTGCCTGTTGTATGTAACGCTAAGGTACTTATTAAAAAGCTTAATCAAAAGCTTGAACAAATGGGTGAAAAGTCACTGTTTAACAATAAAGAATGGCTTGAAAAGTGCTTGTATTGGAAAAAAACATATCCAGTTGTAAACGAAAATCATTATAAAAATATTGACGGCAGGACAAATATTTATGCCTTTTATAACGAACTTTATAGTACTTTAAAAGAGAATGATGTTCTTGTTGCAAGTGTTGGTACAAGCCGTGTTGTGGGAAGTCAGACAGCAAAAATAAAAAAGGGTCAGCGTTTTATAACCAATCCAAACACTGCCTCAATGGGTTACTGTTTACCTGCAGCAATAGGTGTGTGCAGGGCGTGCGGCAACAAAAGTATAGCTTGTGTAACAGGTGACGGAAGCTTGCAGATGAATATTCAGGAGCTGCAAACTATTGTAACTAACAAGCTGCCTGTTAAGCTGTTTGTAATTAACAACAACGGTTACCACTCAATAAGGCAAACCCAAAATGCATATTTTAGCGGAAACCCGTTGGTTGGCGTTGGAACAGACAGTGGTGATTTGGGTTTTCCCAACCTTGAGAAGCTGTGTAGTGCATATGGTATGGCTTACACAAGTGTAAACAAAAGTGAGAACTTGGCACAAACTATTAACAGTGTGTTGAATACTCATGGTGCAATTATATGTGAGGTGTATGTAACAACCACACAAAATACTGAGCCTAAAGCCTCAAGTAAAAAATTAGAGGACGGTACAATGGTGTCTGCTCCTCTTGAAGATTTAGCACCGTTTCTGCCACGTGAAGAGCTTGAAGAAAATATGTATATTCCCCTTGTGTAAAACAGCACAAGTAAAAAATAAACCGGGAGGGTAATGTATGGATGTTGCAGTTGTTACTGGTGCAACAAGCATGATAGGTTTTGCTGCTGTAGAACAGCTTGTAAAAAACAATGTAAAAGTTTATGCGGTTGTTCGAGAAAAATCCCCTAACCTTTCAAGACTTAATCAATTTAAAGATATAAATATTGTAGAATGCAGTCTTGACAGTCTTGCAGACTTAACAGAAAAAATTAAAGAAAAATGCAATGTGTTTTACCACTTTGCATGGGCTCACACAGGAGCAAAAAGAGATGAGAATTTAAAATTTCAAACTGAAAATATTAATTTTACTATTGACGCAGTTAATGTTGCCGCAGCTTTGGGCTGTACCAAATTTATAGGTGCAGGTTCACAAGCAGAATATGGTGTAGTAAACAAACCAAGTATTAATGAAGAAACTCCTGTAAATCCTTGTACACCTTACGGCATTTGTAAATATGCTGCTTGCAGGCTTGCCTTTGAGCAGTGCAAAAGAAATGGCATAGAATATGTTTGGACCAGAATTTTCAGTGTTTACGGTGCATATAATAAAAGGTCGGCAATGGTCACAACCTGTATAGAAAAAATGCTTAAGAGTGAAGAAACCAACTTTACAAAGGGCGAGCAAATGTGGGACTATATGTATAGCAAAGACATTGGCAGAGCTTTTTATCTGTTGGGGCTGTACGGCAAAAACGGCAGTATATATAACATTGGCAGCGGTAGTGCCAGACCTCTTTATGAGTATATTAATCTTATTAGTAAATATACGGAAAACACCGCAAAGGTAAATCTTGGTGCAATACCATATAAAGAAAATGCTGTAATGAACTTGTGTGCAGATATTTCAAAACTTACTACAGACACAGGTTTTAGACCAATGTATAATTTTGAACAAGGAATAAAAGAAAATATAGAGTTTATTAAGAACCAATTATCAGAAAAGGACGCACAAAGTAAATGAAGAAAATAAGTGTTGTAATACCTACATATAACGAAGAAGAAAATGTTCAGCCATTGTCAGAGGCTATTATAAATGTTTTTGAAACAAATTTGCCTCAGTATGACTACGAAATTATTTTTGCAGATAATCATTCTAAGGACAATACAAGAAAAATATTAAGAAAAATGTGCGAAGGCAATAAGAAAATAAAGGCTATTTTTAATGCACGAAATTTTGGTCAGATGCGTTCACCGGTATATGCGCTAAAGCAGGCTTACGGCGACTGTGTGGTGCGTATGTGTGCAGATTTTCAGGATCCTGTAGATATGATAGTTGACTTTGTAAAACTATGGGAGCAAGGCAACAAAATTGTAATAGGTGTAAAAACTGCCAGTAAAGAAAGTAAGCTTATGTACTTTTTGCGTTCATGCTATTACAGGCTTATTAAAAAAATATCAGATGTTGACCAAATTGAGCATTTTACGGGCTTTGGTTTGTATGACAAGGCTTTTGTAGATGTTGTAAGAGACTTAGATGACCCAATGCCATACTTAAGGGGAATTGTAGCCGAGCTTGGCTTTGACTATGTAACAGTAGAATATGAACAGCCAAAACGCAGGGCAGGAAAAAGTAAAAACAATTTTTACTCGCTTTATGATTATGCAATGATAGGTATAACCTCATATTCAAAGGTTATTTTGCGTTTGGCAACCTTGTGTAGCTTTGTGGTAGGCGGCATTAGCTTTTTAATTGCAGTAATTTATTTTATATTAAAGCTGATTTTTTGGGACAGATTTTCTGCCGGAATGGCTCCTGTACTTGTGGGTATGTTCTTATTAGGCGCAGTACAGCTGTTCTTTATAGGTATAATGGGTGAATATATTATGAGTATTAATACAAGGGTCATGAAGCGGCCTTTAGTTGTAGAGGAATGCCGAATTAACTTTGATGATAACTATGAAGATAAATCTAATGCTTTTGAAAATACTGCAAGTTTAGAAATTAAAGCTGATTAATAATTTATATAAATCGAAATAGTTTGTTTTAGTCATATGTATCATAGTTGTGCGGTTAAATCACAACTGATCTTTTGTTCACAATTATTTAATAATTTTTTATGTTTCTGTTGACTTTATAAGAAATATTTAGTAGAATAAAGTTAAAAATAGGAGGTTATATTATGGATAACAATAATAACAATAATTTTCAGCCTAATCCTGATCAGTCAGGAATGCAAGGAAATGGTTTTGATCCTAACCAGAATTATTCAGCTAACGGCTTTAATCCTAATCAGGATTATTCTTCACAGCCTGCAGGCGGTGCTCAGCAGGGCTCTTACAGTCCACAACCTGTAGATAATAACCAACAGGGTACATACAATCCACAGCCTGTACAGAACAATCAGAACTATAATAATCAGCCTCAAAACGGCGGTCAGGACTATTACAACAGCCAACCACAAAACAATCAGGACATGTATGGCTCTCAGCCACAGAACAACGGTCAAGACTATTACAACAATCAGCCACAGAACGGTCAGGATATGTATGGTGGTCAGGACTATTACAACAATCAGCCACAGAACGGTCAGGATATGTATGGCGGTCAGCCGATAAATACAGGCTATCAGCAGCCAATTATGGGTGAAGATCCTAACAAGCAAAAGGCTACATTGGCAATTATTACAGGTGCTATAAGCTTGATTGGTTCGTTACTCGGCATAGTTTTCTTCTGGTCTTCATTTAGTTCATTTGACGGCGGTGGAATTTTAGCAATGTGGATTGTTTCTGGTATACTGTCAGTTGTTGCTCTTATTGCAGGTATTGTTGGCATTATTATGGGTGTTAAGTATAACAAGCTGGCAAAATTGTCTGGTAATAGATCTAATCAAGGTAAGTCAACAGGTGGTATTGTTTGCGCTGTAATAGGTGTAATTCTTTCAGCTGTTTCAATTATTTCGTGTGTTTCTTGCGTAGGATGTGCTGCTTGTTTTGCGGCTGACGGTTACCGAAGCTTAACAGGCGGTAATACAACTATTTACGATTATCTTGAAGACGGTGATTCACTATACTATTAATTGTAAATTTACAATTAAAAATTTAGGCAGTGTGTAATTGCACACTGCCTTGTTTTTTAGAGGTGATAATTTTTGTTTACTACAGTTGATATTTTAGGGGCTGAACTGCCTTACTACGGTATAATGGTAGGGTTTGGCATACTGTCTTGCTTTTTGCTTATAAGGTTTGTTACCAGCAAAAAGCGTGACGGTATAGAGGGAATTGAATATGTGTGCATTGGACTGTCAGGCGGTATATGTGCATTTATTTTTGCACATTTAGTTTATGCTATTGCACAATTTGACAAGCTGTATTACGTGCTTACACATTTAGACAGGGCGTTTGGCAGTTTAACGATGTTTATAATATATATGACAGATGTTTTTGGCGGAATGGTATTTTACGGTGGCTTAATAGGCGCTTGTCTTGGCGGTTTTATTTATATAAAGTGGGCAAAGTTAAATGTAAAAAGCTATGCAGACACTTTGGCACCTTGCATACCGTTGTTTCATGCCTTTGGAAGAGTGGGTTGTTTTCTTGCAGGTTGTTGTTACGGCGTAGAAAGTGACATAGGATTTACCTACCATTATTCTGTAGTAGAAAATGCTAACGGGGTTTGCCGTTTTCCTATACAGCTTGTTGAGTCGGCTGAAAATCTTATTATTTGTATTATTCTTCTGTTTTTATTATGTAAATGTAAAAATATTAAAAAAGGTATTTTAATTTGGATCTACGGCTTAATTTACCCTGTTGCAAGATTTATTAACGAATTTTTCAGAGGCGACAATAGTGAACGTGGTTTTTTTGGTGTAATGTCAACCTCCCAGTGGATAAGCATTTTTATTTTTGTTTTTTCGGCAATTATGCTTATTGTTACCGTTAAGCACAATGAAGAGTCAAAAGTGACTATTAATACTAAATAATATATTATTTTTAGAATATTTTGTATTGCTCATTGTTTTTGATTATTACAAAGTTTGCTTGAAAATAAATTTTAGAAAAGTATTTTATTATTAATATAGCAAGGAAGTGTTATTATGAGATTTGGTGTTTCATCCTCTTGTTTTTACCCCATGGAGTTGTCAACAGCTATCAGGCAGTTGGTTGAAAACGGCGTAAATTGTATGGAGATTTTTGTAAACACTGAAAGCGAACTGGAAGATAATTTTATTAAGAAAATTAAAAGCATAATTAGTCCCTATAATGTTAAGGTAACATCGGTGCATCCGTTTACGTCAGGATATGAGCATATAATGATTTTTTCTGACTACAAGAAACGCTTTGATGACGCTGTAGAATTTTACAAGCGCTATTATAACTTTGCTGGTGAATTTGGTGCCAGGCTGGTTGTATTGCATGGTGACAAACGCATGCCGCAGTCAGGCGGAATACCTGACGAGGAATATTTTGAGCGTTATTACAGGCTTGCAAGTGTAGGCAGGAAAATGGGGATTGATTTAGGACAAGAAAATGTCAATATGTTTAGAAGTCAAAGTCCTGATTTTCTTAATAAAATGCGTGAAAATCTTGGTTGTGATGTTTCTTTTGTATTTGATATAAAGCAGGCGGTACGTTCAGGCAACGACCCTTATGTAATTTGTAGGGCAATGGGCAACCGTATAATACATCTGCATATTAACGATAATACTCATCAACAGGATTGTTTATTGCCGGGTAAAGGAACAATGGATTATACCAAAATTTTATCTTTAATGAAAGAAAACGGTTTTACAGGCAGTGGTGTTATTGAGGTTTACAACAAAAACTACCAAAATATACAGGAAATAATAGACTCTTATAACTATTTGAACAATACATTTGGAAATTTTTGATAGAAATATTTAGTATGGTACTTGTAAATTAACCACAATATATGGTATAATTTATAACAATTCATATTATTGGGAGGTATTTTTATGAAGTGTCCATATTGCGGTTGTGAGGAAAGCAAGGTTATAGATTCTCGTTCGGCAGATGATGGAGAAAGAATCAGAAGAAGGCGAGAATGTCTTAACTGTAGTAAGCGTTTTACCACTCACGAGGTTATTGAAACCGTGCCTATAATGGTTGTAAAGCGTGACCGTACTCGTGAGCTTTTTAGCCGTGAAAAGCTTAGTAACGGTCTTATGCGTGCATGTGAAAAGCGTCCCGTGTCTATTGAAACAATTGAAACGATAATTAACAATATAGAAATGAGAATTCAAAATTCACTTGAACGAGAGGTAAGTTCGAAAAAAATAGGTGAATACGCCATGGAGTATTTGAAGGATGTAGATGAGGTAGCCTATGTTCGCTTTGCCTCAGTTTACCGACAATTTAAGGATATAAATACTTTTATGGAGGAGCTTGACAAGTTGTTAAAAGCAAAGTAAGCGAGCTAGGCTTGGGGAATGTTCGCTTTGCCTCAGTTTACCGACAATTTAAGGATATAAATACTTTTATGGAGGAACTTGACAAGTTGTTAAAAGCAAAGTAAGCGAGCTAGGCTTGGGGAATGTTCGCTTTGCCTCGGTTTACCGACAATTT
>CABRLN010000029.1 GCA_902471875.1 uncultured Clostridium sp. | reverse complement strand
CCTCCCTGTATTTAGGTAATGCGTCGCCAAACACATTCCTATTATACTCGGAGGTTTTCTTTTGCTAAAGCTTTTTATCTTCCCCCAGTTGAACTGGGGGTTTATTTCCACGCCTAAAGGCACCAAAAAAAGGAACAACCTTATTTTAGATTGTTCCTTGAATTGATTATTTAGTATGGAGAGTCAAACTGTATGAATAATATCTTCTGACATTTGATCAGGAGCTTCCATAACAGGTTTTTCACCATTTTTGTTATTTTTGTCTGCAAAAACAAATTTTAAAATAACAGGTGCAATAATTGTTGTTACCACAACTACTATTACAATAGGTGCGAAAAGGTCTTTGTCCATTAGTCCAATTGATAATCCCTTGTCAGCAACAATAAGAGCAACCTCACCTCGTGAGATCATTCCGGCACCTACCTGTAGGCATTCTTTTGTGCTAAAGCCACAAATTTTAGCACCTATTCCGCAGCCAACCATTTTTGTTAAAACTGCAATTACTGCAAGTAAAACTGCAAATATAATAATTGTTGCTGACATTTCAGGCAATTCTACCTTTAAACCTATACTTGCAAAAAAGATAGGTGATAGCAACATATATGAAAGGGTGTTGAATCTCATTTCTAAATATTCACGTTTGCTTGTGTTTGACAAAATTAATCCTGCAATATAAGCACCTGTAATATCGGCAACGCCAAAAACTACTTCTGACATCCATGACATTAGCAAACAAAAGGTAAATGCAAGAATAACGAAGCGTCTGTAATCTTTTTTGTAACGATCCATATATAAAGAAAACAGTTTGTAGCATATAAAGCCCACACCAATTGAGAAAACAAAAAAGCCCAATATCTTTAAGAATACAACAAGCATATCAACATTAGGGTCAGCAAAGCTTGAAATAATTGTTAAGGCTACAATTCCTAAAATGTCATCAATAATGGCTGCACCCAAAATAGCATTGCCTGCTTGTGAGTTTAGCTTGCCCATTTCTTTAAGGGTTTCAACGGTAATACTAACAGAAGTTGCAGTAAGTATTACGCCTATAAACATATTTTTTAGAAAGGTAAGCTGCGAACTGTCACCTTGTGTTGGAGGTATCATAAACTGAGTTAGTAAAAAGCCGCCTATTAATGGCACTATAACGCCTAAAATAGCTATAATTGCCGACGCCTTACCGGTTTTTTTAAATTCCTTAAGGTCTGTCTCAAGTCCTGCTGAGAACATAAGTACAATAACACCTAAAGACGAAACCTGACTTATAAAGTCATCTTCATGTAAAATTCCTAAAATCGCCGGTCCTAAAATTAAGCCTGCCAACAATGCACCTACAACCTGTGGCATATGAAACCGCTTAAAGATTAAACCAAAAATCTTAGTTGATATAAGAATTAAGGCTATGTTTAAAATAAACATATATTGTTCCATTTCATTTCTCCTTTTTCTTAAAAATTTTATGACTATCTCAAATATATCCTTAATAAAAAGGCGCTGTAATTTTTTAGCGTTATTTGAAATTAGCACCGCAAAAAATTAACAATTTGTTAAAATTTTTGTTCCGCTTGTTATTATAGTACTTTTTACAGATAGGGTCAAGAAAAAAAGGATTATTTTTTGATTTTTTAGCCTAATAAAATAACTGTGTTTTGTTTAAAATTAACATAATGTTCATATTAATTTATTGACATTTAACTATTGATTATTTTATAATTATTTAAGTTTTATGACAACTTGTCATTTTTTAAATAAATGAGGTGAAATTAGTTGATAAAACAGACTTTCTATAATCTCCCGCAAGAGAAAAAAGAAAGAATTATAAATGCAATAGTAAAAGAGATAGGAGAAAAGGATTTTACTGACATTTCAATTAACCAGATAGTGAAAAACGCAGAAATATCGAGGGGCAGTTTTTACCAGTATTTTGATGACAAGGCGGATATTTTTCATGTTGTATTAGAGGATTTTCGCAAAGATATTTACGATATGTCAAAGAAGTCATTAATTCAAACTAACGGTGATATTTTTAAAGCAAGCTTAAATCTTTTTGATTACGTTGTTAGGGTATCTGCAAATAAGGCTTATTCGGTTGCTTTTAAAACTGTATTTAGTTTTATAAACTATAATAATAATTTTTTAAGCAGTCAAAGCCAAGTTTGTCCGGATTTGATTATTGAAGATGAGATTAAGCAGCTTATTAACATAGATTTGCTTAGTATTGAAAGTGAAAATGACATTGACTGTATTATTGACACAGTATGTGCTGTGTTGGCCAAGTCATGGTTTGAGATATTTGTTTTACAAAAAAACATTGATGATGTTAAAAATAAATTAAACAATATGTTTCTTCTTATGAAGAACGGATTTTACAGGAGGTAAAAATGTTATCAAAATTTAGCGTAAAAAAACCTTTTACAGTGTTAGTTGCTGTAATTTTGGTGCTTGTGCTGGGTGTTGTGTCTTTTATGAGTATGACACCTAATTTGCTGCCTAATATGGATTTTCCATATATGATTGTTATGACAACATATCCTGGTGCAAGCCCTGAACTTGTAGAAACAACTGTAACAAAACCCCTTGAACAGGCGTTGTCTGTGTTGGACGGTGTAAAAGAAATCAGTTCAACCTCCAACGATAACTACTCAATGATTACAATTCAGTTTGAAGACGGCACAAATATGGACAGTGCTACTGTTGATGTAAGCGGTAAAATTGATACCATTGAGGGTTCGTGGGAAGACACAATAGGAACACCTGTGTTAATGGAGATTAACCCGGATATGATGCCTGCGGCTGTTGTTGCGGTAGATGTTAAGGGAATGGATACAGTAGAGCTTACAAACTATGTTAACGATAAGCTGCTTAACCAGCTTGAAGGTGTTGACGGTGTTGCTTCAATTTCTTCAATAGGTGCAGTAGAAGAGGGCATAAATGTAGTAATAGACGAGAAAAAGCTAAAGTCGGTAAACTCTAAAATTCAAAAGGCGATTAACAGTAAGTTTGATGAAACTAAAGACGAGCTTAATGAAAATCTTAAAAAGCTTAACAATGGTTTGGACCAAACTAAAGAAGGTCAAAAACAGATAGAAAATGGCAAGCAGGAGCTTGAAACACAGCGAAAGGCGGCTAATGAACAACTGTCAAATGCACAAAGTCAGCTTGACCAAAAGCAAACCGAGCTTTTAAACGGTAAGGTTCAAATTCTTAATACCTTGTCGTCTTTAACAACTCAGCGTACACAGCTGCAAACTACATACGAACAGCTTGTTTCAATACAATCTGTATTGCTTGAGTTAAAAAAGAATATACAGGATATGACTGCAACTGTTACACAGCTTGAGGCGTATCAAAGAACAGTTGAGAGCTTAAATTCGGTTATAAATACTCTTTCACCCGACACAGAAGAGTATAAGCAGGCTCAACAGCAGTTAAAAGAAATTGACGAACAGCTTGCTGCTATGGGTATAACAACTGTAAGTCTTGCTGATAAAATTAAAGAGTACAGTGATACTTTAACAAAGCTGCAAGGCTCAATGGACACAATTACGTCATCACTTATAAATCAAGGATTTTCTGAAGAAACCTTACAGCAGGCTATTGATGAAATTAAATCCGGTATAGATAAAATAGACGGTGCCATTGCACAGCTTAACGATACTCTTACACAGCTTGAAGCAGGCTCGCTTACTCTTAGCAGCGCTTTAGCAGAGCTTAACAAGCAAAAGGACGAGGCAAGCTACCAAATGAATTCTGCTTATGTTGAGCTGCGTGTAAACGAGTCAACCCTTGCATCTACACAAACACAGCTTGAGTCCAGTAAAAAGGAGCTTGAGTCGGCACTTGATACTATAGAAGAACAACAAGATGCTACTCAAGAAAAGTCTGATGTAACTAAAACCATTACCCTTGATATGGTGTCAGGAATATTAACAGCAGAGAATTTTTCTATGCCGGCAGGATATATTACTGAAAATAAAAACGATTACCTTGTTCGTGTTGGTGATAAAATAAAAGATGTTAAGGAAATGGAAAATCTTTTACTGTTTGACCTTGACCTTGACGGTGTTGACCCTATTTACTTAAAAGATGTTGCCAATGTATTTATAAAAGATAATTCTGATGAGGTTTATGCAAAAATTAATGGTAATGACGGCGTTATGCTTACATTTACAAAGTCTTCAGAATCGGCTGTGGCAACAGTTTGTAAAAATCTTGAAAAAAAGCTAAGTGAAATTAAAGCAGATAATGACGATTTTAATTATACAGTTTTAATGGATCAGGGCGAGTATATAGACCTTGTAATAAATAATGTACTTGAAAATCTTGTAATTGGTGCATTATTTGCTATTGTAGTTTTGTTCTTGTTTTTAAGGGATATTAAGCCAACACTTATTGTTGCTTGCTCAATTCCGCTGTCTGTAGTATTTGCTATTGTACTTATGTATTTCAGCGGTGTTACACTAAATATCATTTCGTTGTCAGGTTTAGCTGTCGGTGTTGGTATGTTGGTAGATAACTCGGTTGTAGTTATTGAAAATGTTTATAGGCTCCGCAGTATGGGTATGTCTTCCATTAAGGCAGCAATGAATGGCGCCAGACAGGTTGCGGGTGCTATAACAGCCTCAACCCTTACTACTGTTTGTGTGTTCTTGCCAATTGTATTTGTTGAAGGTATTACAAGACAAATATTTTCTGACCTTGCTTTAACCATTGCATATTCACTGTTGGCCAGCCTTGTAGTTGCCCTTACACTTGTACCGGCAATGGGACAGTCTTTGTTTAGAAAAACAAAGGAACGCAAGCACAGAATTATGGACGGCTTGCTTAAATTTTATGAAAAGGCTATTCGCTTTACACTTTCACACAGGGCTCTTGCATTAATAGTGGCAGTTGTTATGTTGGTGGGCAGTACAGTGCTTGCACTGTCAAGAGGATTCAGCTTTATGCCAAGCTCCAGCAGTTCAGAAATTCAAATAAATGTAAGCATGCCAAAAGGCAGTGAGCTTGAAGATACCATTAAAGCCTCTGATAAAATATTAGACCTTGTTAACAAGTCCAACAAATATGAAACTGTTGGTGCCATGGTAGGTAATTCTATGAGCATTATGGGCATGGGTGGTGCTGATAACGGCAGTGCAGCATTTTACCTTGTGCTTAAAGAAGAATATGCAAAAGAAAGTGCAGAAATTTCTGACCAGCTTCAAAAGAATATTGATTCTATGTTTAGTGAAGATACTGAGGTTACTGTAAGCGGCGGAAATATGGATTCCATGTCGAGCGTTATGGGTAGTGGCGTAGGTATTACAATTTATTGTGACGACCTTGATAAACTGCAAAAAACAGCCAATGATATTGAGAAAATTGTTAAGGATGTTGATGGTATTGAAAAGACCGATAACGGTATTTCTGATACTACCGCAGAACTTAGAATAACTGTTGATAAAGAAGAGGCCATGAAGCATTCTTTAACAGTGGCACAGGTTTTCCAGCAGGTAAACGAAATAATTACCAGCGAAAGTACGGCAACTTCTTTAACTACCAATGACGGTTCGTCGCTTGATGTTGTGGTAATTGACCAAAAGAAAGAGAATGTTAAAATAGAAGATTTGCTTGATAAAAAGATTACCTACACTGACACAGAGGGTAACGAAAAGACAGTTACTTTAGGCAAAATTGCAACAATTAAAAAAGCAGAGTCAATGAATTCAATTTCAAGAGATAACCAAAGACGTTATTTAACAGTAACCGGTGAAATTTCGTCTGACTATACAACAACCGATGTTTCTAACCGTGTGCAGTCAGCCGTTGAAAAATATGAACATTCGTCAGATGTAAGTATAGAATTTGACGGTGAGAATGAAAGCACAATGGAATCGGTATTTGAACTGTGTAAAATGATTATTTTAGGTGTTGTGTTTATTTACTTAATAATGGTTGCGCAGTTCCAAAGCTTAAAGTCGCCATTTATTGTAATGTTTACAATTCCGCTTGCATTTACAGGTGGTTTCTTGGGCTTGTTTATTACCGGCTTTGATATAAGTGTTGTTTCGTTAATTGGTTTTGTTATGCTTTGCGGTATAGTTGTAAACAATGGTATTGTATTGGTTGACTATGTAAATCAGCTTCGTATAGAAGGTATGGATAAAAAAGAAGCATTGGTAGAGGCAGGTAAGACAAGAATGCGACCAATACTTATGACAGCAATTACAACCGTTATAGGTCTTTTATCAATGGCACTTGGTATAGGTGAAGGTACAGAAATGATGCAGCCTGTTGCTATTGTTTGTATAGGTGGATTAATTTATGCAACAATTATGACATTATTTATAGTGCCTGTAATGTATGATGTATTTAATAAAAAGCCAATGCGTGTTGTAAATAAGGAAGATCTTGAAGAAATAGACGACTAATAATAAAAAAACACAGTATTGTTATTGTATAAATGCGGTACTGTGTTTTCTTTTGTAGTACAACATATTATGGAATTATAAATTTGTAATACAATATTTTGTATTATTGCATTGTAACTTGTTATAATAATTTAATATATGTTATGTGTGTTTTGCACAATTGTACAAAAAAATTTTTGTTACTTGACTTTAACAAAAGTCAATGTTAACATTAAAATTGGCTTTTGATTATGTAATATTTATAGCTGTAAAGCAATATATTTTACTGAGGTATTTTATAAGAAAACGGAGGAAGAGGAATGACTTTTCAGGACGCATTTAATGAAATAAGAAGTATTTTTATGCACTCAGACGTGCACGATTATTGCGGACATCTTGTAATGCAGGTTACTATGACCGGTGAGGGCGGTGGAACATTTTATATAGAATTTAGAGATGGTAATTTATTTGTAGAGCCTTATGACTATAAAGACCATGATATTTTATTTATTGCTGATACCTATGACCTTTTGCAGATTGCAAGAGGGGAAATGAATGTTGTTGCTGCATATACGGTAGGTAAGGTTATTATTGAGGGTGACCTTGGCAAAGCGTCAGAAATTCAACGTCTTGTAGGCTGGACACATCATTAATAAATTAATTATTTGCTTTTAAAATTATAGAAAAACCTTTGCCGTTTTGCGGCAAAGGTTTTTTTATAATTACCTATATAAATTTTAATTTTTGTTAGTCCTCTTTATAGTTGCCTAGGAAGGAAAATTCAGGCATTTCTTCCGATAAAGCACAAAGCAGATTAATAACCTTGTTGCTATGAACACTGCCTTGAAAATCAAGATAGAATAAATATTCAAATGCTGCACCGTCTCTTGTGCGTGATTCAAGCTTTGTAAGGTTCATACCGTTTGAGCTGAATCGTCCCAGCACGTTGTAAAGCGAGCCTTTAATATGCGGTAGTGAAAAGCATAGGCTTATTTTGTCAGCGTCAAGGGGAATTATAAGTTCTTTAGATATTACAATAAACCTTGTACTATTGTCCTTATTATTTTGACAACCTTCAACTAAAACCTTTAAACCATATTCTTCTGCCGCCTTTTTGGTGCAAATAGCACCACAGTTAAGGCGTTTTTCTTTTGCAATTTCTTTTGCGGCTATAGCTGTGTTAGGTGACGGAATGGTAGTGAAATTGTGCGTTGTAGTAAATTCTGTACATTGTGCCAATGCCTGAGGGTGTGACCAAACCTGTTCAATGTCAGAAAGCTCGCTTTGCATTATAGCACATAAGCAGTGCTGTATAGGTAGGTCAAGAGCTTTAACTATGTAAAAACGGTACTTTAAAATAAGGTCATAAACATCAGCAACAGAGCCTGCCGACGAATTTTCAACAGGCAGTACGCCATATGTTGCTTCACCGTTGTTTACGGCCTCAAAAACCTGTGCAAAGCTTTTGTAAAAAACAGGTTCTCCGTGTGGAAAAAGTCTTGTAGCAGCTTCGTGAGAATTTGCACCCTTAACGCCTTGTAATGCTATTTTTACATTTGCATTATTATTTAATGTATCTCCTGCATTGCTTATAAGGCTGCGTATTTCTTTACCTGAGCCGATAATGTCATGCTGTAAGCCACGGCTTAACTCCATAATGTTAGAAAACAGAAGCTGTGCGGCATAACCATATTCACCGCCTTGCTTTTCCACCTTATCCAAAATTTCTTGCTCACGCTTTATATTTAAAACAGGAGTGTTGTTTGCTTTTTTAAACTCGGCTACCTGTTTACTGCATTCCATTCTTTTGGTAAACAGGGTTATAAGCTCGTTGTCTATAGTGTCTATTTCTTTTCTAATTTCACTTAAATCCATTTTGACAACCTCCTTTAAAGTAAATTTAGAAGTGCTATAGCAAGTGCAGATTCAATAACAACGGTTGCACGAGGTACAATGCAAGGGTCGTGTCTGCCTTTTATAATAATTTCTGTGTTTTCTTTTGTAGTTAAATCAATTGTTTTCTGTGGTTTAGAAATTGACGGTGTAGGCTTAACAGCTACCCTAAACAGTATAGGCATACCGTTTGTAATACCGCCTGTAATACCGCCGTTGTTGTTTGTAAGTGTAACAACATTTCCATTTTCATCATATTCATATTGGTCGTTTGACTGGCTTCCAAGCATTTTGGTAATTGAAAAGCCTGCACCAAACTCAATACCCTTTATAGCAGGCACACCGAAAATAATTGAAGATATGAGATTTTCAACGCCGCCAAACATTGGGCTGCCCAGTCCTGCTGGAACATTTGTTGCAGCGCATTCAATAATTCCGCCTGTGCTGTCGCAGTTCATTCGTGCATTGTCAATGTATTCACGCATACTGTCTTCAATGTCAGGATTAATTACAGGAAAGCTGAGTGTGTTAAGCCTTTCAATAAGACTATTTTCCACGTTCAAAGGATTAAATTTGCTGTCACACACATTACCTACTGATTGAATATGAGAGGCAATTTGAATACCCTTGTTTTCAAGAATTTGTCTGCAAATTGAACCTGCAAATACTATAGGTGCAGTAAGTCTTCCTGAAAAGTGACCGCCGCCGCGGATGTCATTAAATCCGTTGTAACGAATAAAACCGGGGTAGTCACCATGCCCCGGACGTGGTGATGTAAGTAAATTGCCATAGTCACCCGAACGAGTATTAGTATTTTCTATTACAGCACACAGGGGAGTACCTGTGGTGGTGTCGTTAAGCATTCCACTCATAATTTGCGGAATATCCTTTTCTAAACGAGATGTAGCAGTTTTGTCTTTACCCGGTGCTCGTCTGCTCATATGCATAAGCACCTTGTCCATATCTATTTTTTCACCTGCCGGCAAATTGTCAATAACTACCCCTATGCCTTTGCCATGGCTTTCACCAAATATTGATATTTTTACTTTATTACCCCAACAAGATGACATTGTTACAGCCTCCCTTTATATTTCTTCAACCTTGCCCATAATATTTTGGTAGTCTTCAAAAAAGCTTGGGTAAGATTTGTTTATACTTTCTTTGTCAGTAATTTCTATTGGCGCTGTAGATTTTTCTGCTGCAATTGCCATAGCCATTACAATTCTATGGTCATTATAGCCCTCAACTTTACCGCCACAGGCGCTATTAACACCGTTAATAATTAAACCGTCAGTTTTTTCAGTAACATTTGCACCAACCTTGTTTAAGCAGGTACAAATTGCATTTAGACGGTCGCTCTCTTTTATTCTTAATCTTTCAGCACCGTAAATATTTGTTGTGCCGTTACCGAAAGCGGCTGTTACAGCTAAAATCGGTACAAGGTCGGGGATTTGTGTTGCATCAATGTCAATACCGTTCAATTTGTCAGATTTAACTGTAATTCTGTTATTGCTTTCTGTAATGTCGGCACCAAATTTCCTAAAGATTTCCATACATTCTTTGTCACCCTGAATAGAGTCTGTTCGTAAGCCCTTTAGAGTAATATTGCCACCCAATGCGCCTGCTGCCATAAAAAATGCCGCCTGTGACCAGTCACCCTCGCAGGTGTAGCTGCACGGCTTGTAGCTTTGACCGCCCTTAATAAAATAACCATTTTTGGTAACGTCAACCTTAACTCCAAACTGTGCCATTGTGTGTATTGTCATATTTATATAACCTACCGACTGAAGGTCGCAGGTTAATGTAATGGTGCTGTCTTTATTTGTTAGAGGGAGTGCAAGCAGCAAACCTGTAATAAACTGTGAGCTTACATTGCCGGGTACAGTAAATTCACCGCCTTGCAGTGTACCGTTGACAGTAAGTGGCAATCCACCTTGAGTGGTACAGGTTACACCTGCTTTAGGAAGACAGTCAAGATAAATTCCTATTGGTCTTTGCGGTAGTCTGCCTTTGCCGGTAAAGGTTGCAGTAACACCGCCTGCTGCTGCAACAGGAATGAAGAAGCGCAGGGTAGAGCCTGACTCTCGGCAGTCAAGAGAGGCTGTTTTATTTTTAAAAAGATTAGTTCCGTCAACATAGGCTGTGTTGCCATCAACAGTAATTTCAGCACCTAATGCTTTTGCACATTCTATGGTTGCAGAAATATCCTGTGACATATCAACAGGTGATATAATGCTTTTACCTTTTGAAAGTGCTGCACAAAGTATAGCACGGTGTACATCACTTTTAGATGGCGGTAAAGTTACCTCTCCCTTAAAAACAGAGGGCATAACCTTTACACTGCTCATAACTTCATCTCCTTACAATTTGTTGATTATTCACCTGTAACAAAACTGTACATATCAGTCTTTTTTACAGGGTAAATTCTGCTTGTCCCTATTTTGTCAAGTATAATCAGCGAAATGCTGTTTAAATTGCTCTTTTTGTCAGAGAAAGAGCTTTCTACTATATTTTTAACAGGTGTGTTGTCACTGACAGGCAGATTGTATTTTTTGCATAGCTCTACTATTTTGTCCGCTGTACCCTGTGGGGTAAGACCGGCATTTTCGCTGGCTTTTGTTATCATAACCATACCAACAGCAACTGCCTCGCCATGAGAAATATCTTTAAAGTTGTGTTCCTTTTCAATAGCATGACCAAGTGTGTGACCAAAGTTGAGTAACGCACGTTCACCGTGGTCGTGTTCGTCCTTTTCTACAACATCACGCTTTATTTTAACACATTCATAAATAATGTCTTCAATAATATCTTTTGCATTTTTCTGTTCAAGGGTTTCAAAAAGTTCTGCATTTTTAATACAGCCGTACTTAATAACCTCGCCCATACCATCAGCAAAAAAGTGGTCGGTAAGAGTATTTAATGTGTCAGGGTCAATTATCACCGTATTTGGCTGCCAAAAAGCTCCTACAAGATTTTTACCCTGAGGAATATCTACACCTGTTTTACCGCCCACAGAAGAATCAACCTGTGACAAAAGCGAGGTAGGAATTTGCACAAAATCAATTCCTCTCAAATAAGTTGCCGCTGCAAATCCGCTCATATCACCTGTAACGCCGCCTCCAAGTGCAACAATAATGTCACCTCTGGTTAAACCGTTGTTGGCAAGTTCATTATACATTTGCGCAATAGTGTCCAGTTTTTTACTGTGTTCTCCTGCGTCGAAAACAAAGCTGAAAGCTTCAAAGTCAAATGCTTTAAGCGAGGTTAAGACCCTTTCACCATATATTGGAAAAACATTGGTATCTGATATAACCATTGCTTTTTTTGCTTTTGAAACGCTGCGTATATATTTACCACAGCTGTTAATAATACCACGTTCAATTAAAATGTCATAAGGTTTTCCTGTGGCTACATGTAAGGTTTTCATTCTTGAAGCTCCTCCTTAACCTTTCTTCCAGATTGCAATTGTTCGTACAAGCTTTTACTGTCGCCGTTGGCAATGCTGTTTCTTAACCGGGTAAGATTACCAATTAATGTGTCAAGCTCTGCAGTAAGAGGTTCTTTATTTTCTAAAAACAGTTCTGTCCATAGCTCTGCATTTATTTTTGCAACCCTTGAAACATCACGGTAGCTGCCTGCTGAAAAACCCTTGTGGTTTTTGCACAGCGGACTAAGCACATAAGCACAAGCCAGTGCATGAGGCACTTGTGAGGTAAAGGCTATCATTCTGTCATGTACCTGGGGTGTAACCACAGGTGTTTGTGTAAAGCCTATTGAACGGGCAAAATCCGCTACAAAATCAATATCCTTTTGTGTTGCCTTGCAGGGAACAATTATACATGATGCATTTTTAAATAAATCTTTATCAGACGACTGAAAACCGTTTGTTTCTTTACCTGCCATAGGGTGGGTACCTACAAAGGTAAAGCCAAATTTTTCTGAAAGAGCAATCATTTTAGGGCATATGTCGCTTTTAATTCCGCAGGTGTCAATAACGATACAGCTTTTATTAATGTATTCGCCGTTTTTTTCAATAAACTCAATTGCGGCTTTTGGATATGTGCCTAAAATAAGCATATCGGCAGTTTTTAAATCCTCAACTGTGCCTGCTTTGTCTATGGCACCGTATTCCAGTGCAAGCTGCAGCGGTTTTTCACTGCGGTTTATACCAATTACTGTGTGGCTTGTGTATTTTTTTATTGCCTTGGCGTAAGAACCACCTATAATGCCAAGACCGGAAATTACAATATTCATTTACAAAACTCCTAATAGGCTTTAAGTTATAGCACTTAAATATGCCGGTGTAAAATTAAGTCAGTATGCACCGTAACTGTGTGGTATTGTCTTAATTTATGCATTAATATCATTTAAAGCATTCTTTAGGGCAAACAGCTTTTTAGAAATAGTGTCAAACTGCTGCGGTGTTAGCGACTGTGCACCGTCTGACAGAGCGTGTGCCGGGTCATTATGAACTTCAATTATTAATCCGTCTGCACCTGCTGCAACAGCAGCCATGGAAAGTGACTCTACCATCCACGATTTACCTGCGGCATGACTTGGGTCAATAATAACAGGTAAATGAGAGAGCTTTTTTAATGCAGGAATTGCAGAAATATCAAGTGTGTTTCGTGTGTAAGTTTCGTATGTTCTAATACCACGTTCGCAGAACATTACTTTTTCATTGCCGCCTGCCATAATATATTCGGCACTCATTAACAGCTCTTCAATAGTGCACGCAAGACCGCGCTTTAGAAGTATTGGTTTGTCAGTTTTACCAAGCTCTTTTAAAAGCTCAAAGTTTTGCATATTTCTTGCGCCAACTTGAATAATGTCAACATTTTCAAACAATGGCAAATGCTCAGCTGCCATAATTTCTGTAACAATAGGCAAGCCTGTGCGAGCCTTTGCTTCTTCCATATATTTTAGTCCTTCGCCCTTTAAGCCTTGGAAAGAGTATGGCGAGGTTCGCGGCTTAAATGCACCGCCACGCAAAATATTTGCACCGCTGTTTTTAACACTGCTTGCAATATTACAAATTTGTTCTCCACCCTCAATAGAGCATGGTCCTGCCATAATAGACAATGAACCGTCGCCTATTTTTGTACCGTTGTTAAGGGTGATAACAGTATTGTCAGGGTGGAATTTTCGGTTAGCTTTTTTATATGGTTCTTGTACACGACGTACGTTGGCAACAAGCTCCTGTGCGTTAATAGAATCAATGTCAATAGATGTTGTATCACCAATTAAACCAAGTACTGAGCTTTCTACACCCTCCCAAAGATTTACTTTTACAGCATAGCCTTTTTCTAACTGCTTTGCAAACAGATTAGCCTGTTGTGTTGTTGTTCCCTTTTTTAATACAATAATCATAAGATAAAACCTCCTGCAAATAAAAATAACGGAGCTTACAGCAAGCTCCGTTTAAAACCAAAATAAATATAACTGTCAGGCTTCATAAGGTAACTTACTGTTAAGAATTGTTGCACGCAAAATAAACTTCAACAGAATAACTGCTGAAGTAACCAAAAAATGTGAAATTTTTTGATTTAAGCTGTGACATAATAAATCCTCTTTTTACCTATGAATTCTTATGTGTTTGATTATATAGCGGTTAACTCTGTTTGTCAATAGATTTTAGTAATAAATTTTACAACGCTTTAAATTAATAAAGTATTTACTTACAATAAAGTGCAAAATAAAAAAGGTAATAATTTTATTTGAATAGAAGAGTTTTAATGTCTTCGGCTGTAGCTAAAGGAGATTTGTTGGCGTTAACAACAACATCAGCAGCTTTTTTATATAGCGGAAGACGAGCGTTGTACATTTCTTCCATTACCTTGTCTTTATCAGGATGCTGTAAAAGCGGTCGCTTTTTGTCATATCTTAGACGATGTTTAATTGTGTTAATAGGAACATTTAAAAGCACTATGGTACTGTTTTGCTTTAGAGCCTCAATATTTCTTTTAAATAAAAGAGTACCGCCGCCGGCAGATATAATACAGCCTTCTTTTGTACCAAGCTCTGCTGATACTTTATGCTCTAAATCCCTAAAATAATCTTCACCGTGTTCAGCGAAAATATTGCTAATAGTAGTATTTTGCTGATGTTCTATGTATTGGTCAATATCTATGTATTCCATATTGGTAATTTTGGCAAGCTGTTTGCCTACTGTAGTTTTACCGCAGCCCATAAATCCGCATAAAACAATATTGCTTTTTTTCAATTAAATCACCTTTTATTAATTAAACTTTTTTTGTAATTCTTCAGAGGCATCAATGCAAAGCTGTTCAATATCCTTTATATTGTATTCTGTACCGTCCCAAATTTGGTGTGCTACTACAGCCTGCCATACCAACATAGACATACCGCCTATTGTTTTTTTACCCATAGCCTTTGCTGTTTTAATAAGCTTTGTTTCAAGAGGATTATATACGGCGTCAAATACAGCAGCGCAGTTTTTAATAATATTTTCACCAACAGGCATAAAATCAATGTTTGGATACATACCTACAGGTGTTGCGTTTACAAGAAGGTCTATTGTTCGGTCAACCTTTTCAAGTCTGTCAATATAGCAGGTTGAAATGCAAGGATGAATTGTTTTTTCCATAATTTCACAGGCAAGGGCAGATACCATATGAATATCTTCACGGCGTACAGCTATGGTAATAGCCGCACCTGCCTTGGCAGCTTCAAATGCCATTGTTCTGGCAACACCGCCTGTGCCGACAATTACCACATTGCCGTCTAAAGCAACGTCATTAGCTTTTAGTGCCTGCAAAAAGCCGTCAGGGTCTGTAGTGTAACCCTTGCCTTTTGAATCTACAGTATTTACACTGCCGTATATTTCAGCTTTTTTGTCAAGAGCAGAAAGTAAAGGAATAATTGCAGACTTATGTGGAATTGTAATGTTAAAGCCGTTAAGCTTAGAAAGATTTTCCTTGTATTTTTCTGCAAGCTCCTGGGGCGAAACATCAATTACATTGTAGTCAGCATCAATACCGGCAAGCTCAAATAACCTTTTATGAATAAACGGTGACATTGTATGACCAATAGGATGACCTATAACTGCATACTCTTTTTTTGACATAGAATAAGACCTCGATTCATATTTATATTTTTTGTTGTCTTTTGGCATCTGTTTTGGCGTCTGTGAATATAAGAAAATGACTGTATATACTGTATATAATACAACATGGTGCTTTAATAAAAAACAAATAAATACTTTTATATTACATGCTTTTATAACAAAATTATCTGTGTTAGTAGAAATAGACAGTTATTTTCACTTTTCAGAAAAGCCCTAGTACAAGTTAATCAAATGTATAAAAAATTGAAAAAAATTCAAAATTTATATTGACAAAGTTGCAATTAAACAATAATATATTTCTGTACTTAAATTTTACTTACGGTGCAAATAAAGGTACACCTGTTATATTGTACCAAAAAGCGGTGCTTTTGTCCACTATATAAGAGGACGTTGTAAGTATTTTAATAAATTAAAATAGGAGGAATTAATTATGGTACTAGAAAAAGTAAAAGCTATTTTGGCTGATCAGTTTGACGCAGAAGAGGATTCAATTACAGCAGAAACAACAATTCAAGATGATCTTGGTGCTGATTCTTTGGATGTTGTTGATTTGCTAATGACAATTGAAGATGAGTTTGAGGTAGAGGTTCCTGATACAGAAATTGAAAACCTAAAGACAGTAGGCGACTTAGTAAAGTATATTGAAGAAAACAAGTAATTTATTATTAAAAAATTATTTTAGCCACACCGTTTAATGCGGTGTGGTTTTGGTTTTTTATGTCATAAACAGCATTTAATTTTTATATTATTTTTTAGTACAATATCTTTTAGCACAAAGTGTTTAGCGGCTAAAAAATGATTATTAATTATTGTTGAAAATAATAATTAGATATAATATAATTACAGTATGAAATATACAGTTACAAGGATTTTGGTCATTTTGTACAAATTCAAATGTAGCATATAGTTGTTTTACATGGGTATTAATATTTATGAAAGAAGTAATGGTATGTATAATCCAAAATCAAAGTCTGCTGACGAATTTATTAATCATGAAGAAATTTTAGCGTCATTGGATTTTGCTGACAGAAATAAGAATAATAAAGAAGAAATACGCAGAGTTTTAAACAAAGCCGAGGAGCATAAAGGAGTGTCACACAGAGAGGCCTTGCTGTTGCTTGATTGTCAAGATAAAGAGCTTAATCAGGAAATTTTTGCATTGGCAAAGGAAATTAAGCAAAAATTTTATGGTAATAGAATTGTTATGTTTGCGCCGCTTTATCTTTCAAATTACTGTGTTAACGGTTGCGTTTATTGTCCGTACCACCATCAAAACAAGCATATTTGCAGAAAAAAGCTTAACCAAGAAGAAATACGGCAAGAGGTTATTGCTTTGCAGAATATGGGGCATAAAAGGCTTGCACTTGAAGCAGGTGAGGACCCTGTGAATAATCCTTTGGAATATATTTTAGAAAGTATAAAAACCATATACTCAATTAAACATAAAAACGGTGCGATACGCCGTGTAAATGTAAACATTGCTGCAACTACAGTTGAAAATTATAATAGATTGAAAGAAGCAGGTATTGGAACATATATTTTATTTCAGGAAACATATCACAAAGAAAACTATGAGAGTTTGCACCCAACAGGGCCAAAGCACAATTATGCCTATCATACTGAAGCTATGGATAGGGCCATGATGGGTGGAATTGACGATGTTGGCTTAGGTGTTTTGTTTGGTCTTAATATGTACCGTTATGATTTTACAGGACTGTTAATGCACGCTGAACATTTAGAGGCAACCTTTGGAGTTGGTCCGCATACTATAAGTGTGCCAAGAATTTGCCCTGCTGACGATATTAACCCAAATGATTTTTCAAATGCAGTAAGTGATGAAATTTTTGAAAAAATTGTTGCTGTTATTCGCATAGCGGTACCATATACGGGCATGATTGTTTCAACCAGAGAATCACAAAAAACACGAGAAAGAGTGTTGGAACTTGGAATTTCGCAAATAAGCGGAGCGTCACGCACCAGTGTAGGCGGCTATTGTGAAGCAGAGCCTTTAGAAGAAAGCACTGCGCAGTTTGATACCAGCGACAGGCGTACTCTTGACGAAATTGTATGTTGGCTGTTAGAAAAGAACCATATTCCAAGCTTTTGTACAGCCTGCTACCGTGAGGGCAGAACAGGTGACAGATTTATGACCTTGTTAAAATCAGGACAAATAGCTAATTGTTGTCAGCCAAACGCACTTCTAACACTTAAAGAATATCTTGAAGATTACGCAAGTCCAAAAACAAAACGGACAGGTGAAAAGGTTATAGAAAGAGAACTGGAGAATATTCCAAGCGAAAAAGTAAAATCTATAGCTAGAGACTATCTTAAAAATATTCATAACGGAAAAAGAGATTTTCGTTTTTAATTTTTAAACAGATATTGTACTATAATCTAATTAAAAACTAAATACCTTTTTTGCATATTTTCCGCCAAGCTTCGCAAATTGTCCTAGAAAGGTGTCAGCCTTCCTATTGGAAGCTCGCTCGCCTGACGAAAAATCTGTTTAAAAATCTTATTTTAGGTTTTAATCAGATTTTAGTACTAAGCCTTGTTAAAAAAATAAAAATACTTGTATATAATAAACCCTAGTATAATTTAGTAACGGAGGTTACAGTAATGAGTTTAAACAGCACCCCACGCTCAAATCAATTGCATATAGGTTTGTTCGGTAAAAGGAATGTGGGTAAATCCACACTGGTAAACGCCCTTACAAATCAGTCAATTTCGTTGGTTTCAGATGTAGCCGGTACTACTACTGACCCTGTGTTTAAGTCAATGGAAATTAACGGTATAGGTGCATGTGTATTTATAGATACAGCCGGCTTTGATGATGAGGGAGAGTTGGGGGCGAAAAGGGTAGAGCAAACGCAAAAAGCACTTGAAAAAACAGACATTGCAATTCTTGTTTTTTCAGAAAAGCTTACTAATGAAGAAATTAGTTGGTCAAATAATCTTTTGGAAAGAAAAATACCCGTTATTCCGGTAATAAACAAGGCTGACCTTTACACACCGAATTCTGATTTTATTGAGCAAATAACAGATTTGTGCAAAGAACCGCCAATAATTGTAAGTGCCAACAGCAATGCAGGTATTGACAGGTTAAGAGAAGAAATAGTTTCAAAAGTACCGGAGGATTATGATTCAATTTCAATTACCGGCAGTTTAGCGGAAGAAAACGATCTTGTAATGCTGGTAATGCCACAGGATATACAGGCCCCAAAAGGCAGACTTATTCTGCCGCAGGTGCAAACTTTAAGAGAACTTTTAGACAAAAAATGTGTTGTTGTAAGCTGTACCACAGATAAAATAAGCGATACATTAAAATGCTTGGCAAAGCCCCCAAAGCTGATTATAACTGACTCTCAGGCATTTAAGACGGTATATGAACAAAAGCCGCCTGAAAGTCTGCTTACATCATTTTCGGTACTGTTTGCACAGCACAAGGGTGATATTGAATATTTTATTGAATCTGTTAAGGTGTTGGATAATTTAAAGCCAGACGCAAATATTTTAATAGCAGAGGCTTGTACCCACGTGCCTGTAACCGAAGATATTGGTACAAAAAAAATTCCTGCAATGCTCCGTAAAAAGTATGGTGATAATTTAAACATTACTAATGTACATGGTAATGACTTTCCAAAGGATTTATCAAAATATGATCTTATAATACACTGCGGTGCATGTATGTTTAACCGTAAATATGTGTTAAGCCGTGTTCATAGTGCCAAAAATACCGGTGTACCTATGACCAACTATGGTGTAGTTATTGCTTATTTGTCAGGCATACTTAATAAAATTGATTACTGATAATTGGCAGACTTAATATAAGGCAGAAATATTAAGGTGAAATAAAGGATTTGATGTGTATGAGTATTGTAAATAAGCTGGAACGGCTTAAAGCTGACGCACAAAATAATATACAGTTAAGAACCAAGCTTATTAATGCCTCTAAGCAAAATGACCCTATGAAAACCTTTTGCGATGTATGTCTGCAAAATGGCTATGAGATATATTTGGGTGAACTTTTTGCCTATGGACTTGATATGAATGACAGAAAATTAAGAAGTGTAAACGGCGGAGGAGTAAACGCTATTGAAGGTTGGGACGATACCTTTTCACTTATTATTGCAGAGCTTGAAAATATGGGGTAATAATCTGCAATGTAGTGAAAATTAAGATAAATTATGATTTTAGAGTACTAACTTTTAAATCATAATTTTTATAATTATTAAGAAAACTCTAATAAAAAAGCAACAGCAGTTCATGTTAAACTGCTGTTGCTTTTTTATGATGTTTATTATTCAACCGAAAGTATATAGTAGTAAATTGGCTGACCGCCGTTAATAAGAGTTATATCAATATTAGGATATTTTATTTTTAGCTGAGTGTGAATAGTTTCTGCTTGCTGTACAGGTGTGTCTGCACCATAAACTATGGTTACAAATGTAGTTTCTCGGGTTATCATGCTTTTAATAAGCTTTTGCAAAGCTTTTTCAGGGGTTTTTTCAGTAATTGTCAGTTTACCGTTTTCAAGTGCTATAATCTCGTTTTCTTTAATTTTTGTTGAACCGAATTCAGCGTCTCTTGCAGCAAAGGTTACCTGACCTGTTGCAACATCGGCTGCTGCAGATGTCATAATTTCTTTGTTACCCTCAACAGTTAAGTCCGGGTCATAAGAAAGCATTGCACTCATACCTTGCGGAATAGTCTTCGTAGGCAAAATAATTACATTTCTGTCCTCAACAAGAGGTACAACCTGTTGTGCAGACATAATTATATTTTTATTATTTGGCAGAACAAATACATTTTTAGCACCTGTAGCCATAACAGCCTTTCGTATATCCTCAGTGCTTGGGTTCATACTTTGACCGCCGTTTACAATATTGCTGCAGCCCAAGTCTTTGAACAAGGTGTTAAGTCCATCGCCTGCGACAACTGCTACAAAGCCGATTTCATCAACAGGTTCAGCAAATTCAAATTCAGCGTTAACCTGATTTTGCTGTTCTTCTGCCTGTTTATGCTTTGCATTATCAGCAGCTTCTTCAGCACGACGGTGCTGTTCCTTCATATTTTCCACTTTAACAGTTAAAAGCTGTCCGTATTCAAGTCCGCTTTGCAGTGCATTGCCCGGTTTGTCGGTATGCACATGAACCTTAATAATATCGTCATCTTCAACTACAACAACACAATCGCCAATTTTTTCAAGTGTATTTCTAAAATGTTTTATCTTAAATTTGCTGTCTTTATCTTTTTCTACTATAAATTCTGTACAGTAGGTAAATGTTATGTCGTCATCAAACTCGGCAACTGCATTTGTGTAGTAACTGTCTTCTGCTATGCTTAGTTTAGGTTCGGTGTTTTCTGCTTTTACAATTATTCCGTCTTTAATGACTGACAACATACCTTCAAGTATAACGCACAAACCCTTGCCGCCTGAGTCAACTACACCTGCCCTTTTTAACACGGGCAACAAATCAGGTGTAGTTTGCAGTGCCTTATTGGCTGCTGTGCAAATTTCTTCCCAAGCCTTTGTAATATCTGCTTCTTGTTTTGCACATTCGTCAGCTTTTTCGGCAGACAAACGGGCAACGGTTAAAATTGTGCCTTCTGTTGGTTTGGCAACCGCCTCGTATGCACCTTCTACTGCTAAAGCCCAAGCATTGGCAAGGTCTTTTGAATTTATTTCTGTTTTACCTTCAAAGCCTTTTGAAAGACCTTTAAACAAAAGTGATAAAATAACACCCGAGTTACCTCTTGCACCACGAAGCATGGCAGAGGCAACCTGCTTGCTTACCTCACCAATATTTTCATTATCATTAGAATTTGCAAGAGTTGTTGCAGCGGCATTGATGGTCATTGACATATTTGTACCGGTGTCACCGTCAGGTACAGGAAATATATTTAAATCATCTACAGAATGTTTTGCTTTTGTTATGCTGTTAGCAGCTGAAATAACTGCATTTTTGAAAATAATACCGTTCATAATATTACTTCCTTTCAATTTTTTATGCTTAATATACAATGTATTAAGGCAATGTTGAAATATGCACACTAAGGGTGCGTATCTGCCTTAATTTACTATTGATTATAACACGAATATGTATATATTTTCAATAGCTATACTATTTCCATTGCGTCAATATTTATAGTTTTACCTGTTTTTTCGTCAATTTCCATTAGTACACAGTTCATTTTACAGTCACCTGTTGCCAGGTCAAAGCGCTGCGGAAGCTTTTCTGTAAATTTTTTAATAATTATTTCAGGTTTTACCCCTAAAACAGAATGTATTGGTCCTGTCATACCTGCGTCGGTAATATAGCCTGTTCCTTTTGGTAAAATGGTTGCATCTGCTGTTTGCACATGGGTGTGTGTGCCAAATATTGCAGACACTCTGCCGTCAAGGTAATAGCCCAGTGCTTTTTTTTCTCCGGTAGCTTCTGCATGGAAATCAACAATAATAATTTTTGCGTTTTCGTCTTGTGCCTGTTTAATAAGTTTGTCGGCAGTTTTGAAGGGACAGTCAAGAGGCTCCATAAACGCTGTACCCATAAGGTTTATTACAGCTATTTGAAGCCTGCCCATATCAAGCATGGTTATTCCTTTGCCCGGTGTTGTGCCGGAAGGAAAATTGGCAGGGCGAATTAAATATTCACATTCGTCAAAAAAAGGATAAGCCTCTTTTCTTCTAAAAGCGTGGTTTCCTGTGGTTATTACATCAACGCCGCTTTTAAATAAAAAATCAGCAGAAGACGGTGTTATGCCGTTGCCATCTGATGAATTTTCACCGTTGGCTACAACTACATCAATTCCCTTAAGTTTTTTTAGATTAGGCAGCTTATCTCTTAAAAAAGTACAGCCGATTTTGCCCACAACATCACCGATAAATAAAAAATTCATAAAAGCACCTACCAAACTAATTATGTTTTTACCAAATTATTATAATGTATTCATTTTAAATATATTGTAATTATAACAGTTAAGAAATAGTTTTTCAATTTATAAAAGTTTTTATTTAATTTTATAATTTTAGTTTTTGTAATACGTTTATAAAATATCATTATAAATTGTCAAAGATAACTGTTAATAAAAAACTCTTGATTTTTATTTATGTTTATAGTATAATTCTAATACAACAATCGCATTTGGCGGTTACTGAGCAAGTCAGAATTAAAATTCCTATGTAAATGTGAGCGGCAGGCCCTGTACGATTGGGTGCTGTGAACCATGTCAGGCGGGGAACCGAGCAGCATTAAGCAGATTTCTTGATGCGATGCAGTAAGTCTGTCGTTCGCATTTGCACAGGAGTAGACCGTCTGTCTTGCTCTTTTATTTTATATGAAAGGCAGGTTACATTATGTATCAGGTTTTGTACCGTAAGTGGCGTCCAAAGGTTTTTGAAGATGTTGCAGGTCAGCCTCAGGTAACGGTTACGCTTAAAAACGAGCTGCAATCGGGCAGAATTAACCACGCATACCTGTTTACAGGCTCTCGCGGTACAGGCAAAACAACCTGTGCTAAAATTTTAGCAAAAGCTGTAAACTGCCTTAATCCACAAAACGGCGACCCGTGTGGCGAATGTGAAATTTGCCGCGGTATTGACGAAGGTACTGTTATGGATATTTCAGAAATTGACGCTGCCAGCAACAACGGCGTTGATAATATTCGTACCATAATAGAAGAATCGTCTTTTACACCAACAAAGGCAAAATATAGGGTATATATTATTGACGAGGTTCATATGCTGTCGGCCGGTGCTTTTAATGCTTTGCTTAAAACTCTTGAAGAACCTCCGTCACATGTGGTATTTATTTTGGCTACTACTGAGGTTCACAAGCTTCCTGCTACAATACTTTCTCGTTGTCAGAGGTTTGACTTCCATCGTATAGCCTCGCATAGTATTGCAGACAGGCTAAAGTTTGTTGCACAGCAGGAAAATGTACAGCTTGATGATGACGCGGCACTATTAATTGCATCAGTGTCTGACGGTGCGTTGCGTGATGCTTTGTCATTGCTTGACAGATGTATTGGAGTAAGCAGCGAAATTACTGCCGAAGTAGTGCATAACACGGCAGGCTTAGCCGGAAGAGGTCACTTGTTTGATATTACCGACAGCATTATTGACAAAAATGTAAAAATGGCTCTTGAACTTGTTGAAAAGCTTCATAATGAGAGTAAGGATATGGGAAGGCTTTGTGAAGAGCTTATTGACCATTTTAGAAATTTAATGCTGTTAAAAACAATGAATAATCCTGAAGCTCTTATTATTCTTTCCGCACAGGAAAGAGAGCGGGCAAAATCGCAGTCAGAAAGTATTTCTCTTGAAAATATTGTATATGTGATGGACGTATTGCAGTCAAGTTATGATAGAATGTTTAGGGGAAGCAACAAGCGTACAGAAATTGAATTGGCACTTATTAAGCTTACTTCACCGCAGCTTGACACATCTGTAGAAGCTCTTGCAACAAGGGTAGCTAAGCTTGAAAGAATAATTAAGCGTGGTATTCCTGTGACAGAATCTGCTACTCAAGCAGTGGTTGACAATAAATCAAATACTACACAGGCTTTGTCTGTGGCAGAAACTGAAAATGCAGAATCTGTAATACAACCCCAAAAGCCACAAGAACCAACATTATATACAAAGACGCAGAACGAGGCTAAGCCTCAAACAAGTGCGGTAGTAAATCAGAGAAAAACTGATTACGATACCATTGTTAAAAATGCAGTTCCTATGGAGGACTGGCAAGAGGTTTTGGATATTTTAAAGAATTATTCTATAACCATTGCAACTTCATTTAAAAATACAAGGGCATATATCAGCGGAGATTATATACTGATAGATTCCCAAAATGAATTAGCGTTTAAGCTGCTTAAACAGCAGTCTCAACGTGAAAGAATGAGAGAGGCTGTAAAAGAGGTAACCGGCAGGGTGTATAAGCTGGGACCTTACAAAAAGCTTGAACAGCAAACAGAAAAGCAGGACCCTGTAGCTGAATTTTTAGAAAAGGCAAAGCAGTCAGGCGTACCTGTAGAAGAAGAATAACAACTGAAAGGAAGAAAAAATTATGAAGGCAAGAATTCCAAAGGGTATGGGCGGAGGTCCTCAGAACCTACAGCAAATTGCAAAGCAGGCACAAAAAATGCAGGAAGAAATGGACGCTGCAAGCACACAGCTTGAAGAAAAAGAGTACTCTGCAACAGCCGGCGGCGGTGCTGTAGATGTTACTGTAACAGGTAAAATGGAGCTTAAGACAGTTAACATTAAGCCTGAGGTTGTTGACCCTGAGGACATTGAAATGCTAAGTGACCTTATTATTGCCGCAACAAATGAGGCACTAAGACAGGCTGCTGACGATAAGGCTCAGACAATGGAGAGAATTTCGGGCGGTCTTAATATTCCGGGGCTGTTCTAATGTCATCTTACAATGTAGCACCTCTCGCAAGACTGACCGAGCAGTTTGAACGGCTGCCGGGCATTGGTTCAAAAACAGCCCAGCGTCTTGCTTATTATGTGCTAAAAATGCCAAAAGAAAAAGCTGTAGAATTTTCGCAGGCTATTTTATCTGCTCATGAAAATATTCATTATTGCAGTGAGTGCTGTAATCTTACAGACAAAGAAAAATGCTCAATTTGTAACAATACTAAGCGTGACCATTCTACAATTTGTGTAGTAGAAGACCCACGCGATGTAATGGCTATGGAACGAACACAGGAGTATAACGGTGTTTACCATGTTTTGCATGGTGCAATGTCTCCGTTAAACGGTATAGGTCCTGAACAGCTTACAATTAAAGAGCTGCTTGCACGCATACAGAATAACACTATTGAAGAGGTTATTATGGCAACCAATCCTACAGTTGAAGGTGAGACAACATCTATGTACATAAGCAAGCTGTTAAAACCATTGGGTATAAAGGTAACACGCCTTGCATATGGCATACCTGTTGGCGGTGACTTGGAATATGCCGACGAGGTAACATTGCTGAGGGCATTAGAAGGCAGATGTGAGTTATAAAATTTGCAGGGCGGTATAATCCGCCCTGTTTTGCTGAAAAAATAAGCAATAGTTAATACTAATATCAAATAAAAAATCTTTAAAATCATTGACAAAATAGACTTTATTTGCTAAAATATTTTAAGCCGCATATTGTGGGTTTGTGTAAGTGAGTTTTACTCCGCCTGACAATAGCGAGACTTTATAAAAGGACGGTACTAAATTATGTACGCAATTATTGAAACAGGCGGCAAGCAGTACAAGGTAGCTAACGGCGATGTTATTTTTGTTGAAAAGCTGGCTGCTGAAAATGATGCAACAGTTGACTTTAATGTTGTTGCACTTTCAAACGATGACGGTATTACAGTAGGTACACCTTATGTTGAGGGTGCTGTAGTAACAGGTAAGGTTATTAAGACAGGCAAGGGTAAGAAGATTACAGTTGCTACTTATAAGCCAAAGAAGGGCGAAAAGAGAAAGATGGGTCACAGACAGCCATATACAAAGGTTGAAATCCAGTCTATTAAAGCTTAATTATGACAAAGGTAAACTTGCTTACTTTGGCAAGTGGTGACTTGATTGGCTTTAGAATAAGCGGTCATTCGGGTTTTGCTGAAAGTGGCAGTGATATTGTTTGTGCGTCAATTAGTTCGGCTGCATATATGGCAGCCAATACCATAACTGATATTATTAACATATCGGCTGAGGTTGATGTTGACGAGAAAAACGGCAATATGCTGTTAAGAGTTTTTCAAAAAGATGCAGCGGCTTGCAGAGATATTTTGCAGGGTTTTAAACTGCATATGCTTGCTTTAGAAGAGCAGTATTCAGATTATATGATTGTAAATAATACGGAGGTGTAACAAAATGCTTAAGATAAATATCCAGCTATTTGCTCACAAAAAAGGTATGGGTTCTACAAAGAACGGCCGTGACTCAGAGTCAAAAAGACTAGGCGCTAAGCGTGCTGACGGTCAGTTTGTAAAGGCAGGTAACATTCTTTACAAACAGCGTGGTACACATATTCACCCAGGTGAAAATGTAGGCCGTGGTTCTGACGATACACTGTTTGCTAAGGTTGACGGTGTTGTTCGTTACGAGCGTGTTGGTCGTGACAGAAAGCGTGTAAGTGTTTACGCTGAACAGTAATTCCATACTGTAAAATTGTTGGTAAAGGGCGGATGTTTTTATTCCGCCCTTTTATTATAGGAGAATTTACAATGCTTCACGAAGATTATTTAGTTAGACAGATAGAGGTTATGGTAAAGTACATTGCCGAAACAGTTTTGGGAAAAAATAAAAAAAGCTATAATTTAACGGCTGAAAAATATTACGATATAACTGACGCAGGCAAAAATGTTATGTATTTGTACGATTTAGTTGATAACGGTGAAATAAATCTTGCAGAAAATATTTTATATGATAAAATTGACAAAGAAAGGTCGTTAGACTTATTTAAAGTCGGGGTTGATTTTTATGTTTATCTTAACACTAAGTCAGATGAATTTTTAGAGGAAAATAATTTTTCAAGGCAAGAGATAGTTGACGGTCTTGAAGATTTGCAGAAAATATACGGATTATTGTGACATACTACATAATGAAGGGTAGTGAAGAAAATGTTTGTAGATAAGGCGAAAATTTTTATAAAAGCCGGTGACGGCGGTGACGGGTCGGTTTCTTTCCATCGAGAAAAGTATGTAGCTTCGGGTGGTCCTGACGGTGGTGACGGAGGAAGAGGCGGAAATGTACTGTTTTTAGCAGACGACAACCTTTCCACTTTGGCAGATTTCAGATATAAAAGAAAATATGTTGCCCAAAAGGGTGAAAACGGAAAGGCAAAAAGAAGCTCCGGAAAAAACGCAGAGGATTTAATTGTGCGTGTACCAAGAGGTACTTTGGTAAAAGATGCTGAAACAGGCAGACTTCTTGCAGATGTTTCGGGCAAAGAGCCTGTGCTTGTTGCAAAAGGCGGCAACGGTGGTTGGGGTAATATACATTTTGCTACAGCCACACGGCAAACTCCTCGTTTTGCAAAGCCTGGTATGCCCGGTGAGGAATATGAGGTAACCCTTGAGCTTAAGCTGCTTGCAGATGTTGGCTTAGTAGGTTTTCCTAATGTAGGTAAAAGCACACTTGTGTCTGTTGTTAGTCAGGCTAAGCCTGTAATTGCAAACTACCACTTTACTACCATTACACCTGTTTTGGGTGTTGTCAGTATGGGTGAGGGCAACTCGTTTGTAATGGCAGATATTCCGGGACTTGTAGAAGGTGCTTGGGAAGGCGTAGGACTTGGACATCAGTTTTTAAGGCACGTTGAGCGTTGCCGTATGCTGGTGCATATTGTAGATGTTTCAGGCAGTGAGGCTCGTGACCCTAAAGAAGACTTTAGAATTATCAACGAAGAGCTGAAAAAATTTAACCCCGAGCTTGCTAAGCGGCCTATGCTTGTTGCAGGCAATAAGTGTGATTTAGCTACTGACGAGCAGATAGAAGATTTTAAAACATTTGTACAGCAGCAGGGCTATGAGTTCTTTCCTATTATGGCACCTATTAATGAGGGTGTTGATGACCTTATGAACAAGGTGCTTGAAATGTTAAGCAAACTGCCGCCTATTACTCGTTACGAGGCTGAACCTGCTCCTGTAGTACAGCCTGAAAGAATTGATAAAAGCAAGGTTACAATTACAAAGCATGACGGCATTTATTTTGTTGAGGCAAAGTGGTTGTTTAATATTATGAAGTCGGTTAATTTTGAGGACTATGAGTCACTACAATATTTTCAGCGTGTGCTTATACACGGCGGTGTAATTGACGCACTGCGTGAGGCCGGCATTAACGAAGGCGACACAGTATCAATTTACGACCTTGAATTTGACTTTGTTGAATAAGAGGTAGTTTATGGATAGTTTATTGTCTTGCAATGTAGATTTAAGGCAGGTTTCACCTCTTACACTTTCTTTTATAGGTGACAGTGTATATGACCTTATGGTAAGAGAATATATTATATCACTGGCAAACAGACCTGTAGGACAGCTTAACCAAAGAAAGGTAAGTGTGGTAAACTGCAAATTTCAGTCAGAATGTGCCGAAATTCTTACACCACATTTAACTGAAGAAGAGCTTATTATATACAAGCGTGGAAAAAACGCAAATGTTCATACTATGCCAAAAAATGCCGACAGAAATGACTATCACTCTGCTACAGGTTTTGAGGCATTATTTGGATATTTATATTTACAAAAGAATATTATTAGAATAAGAGAATTATTTAATTTAATTGTAGATAATATTTACGAGAAAACAAAGTAGGTGTTATTTGTGAAGGATAATTCTGACAACTTACAAGAAAAAGGCAGCAAAAGTAAAAAAGCTCTTGCTGTTTTTAAAGACTATGGCTTAATGGTTTTGGGTTCATTTTTGTTTGCCTTGTCTGTTGATATGTTTAACGCACCAAACAATATTGTTGCAGGCGGTGTAACAGGTATTTCAACTATTTTAAACTATTTGTTTGGTCTGCCTATAGGTATAATGTCAATATTAATTAATATTCCTCTTTTTGTTTGGGGTGCTGTTGAAAATGGAAAAAGATTTTTAGTAAAAACTATTTTTGCAACCCTTGTGTCTTCTGCACTTATTGATGTGTTGGTGCCGTTTATTCCTGCATATACAGGTGATAAGCTGATGGCTTCGTTATTTGGTGCAATAGCACTGGGTTTAGGTTTAGGGCTGATTTTCCACGGTGGAGGCACAACAGGCGGAACAGATATTATATCAAAAAATTTGCGAAACCATTTTCCTTTCCTTACAATGGGTACAATCATTATTATTGCAGATATTGTAGTAATTGCTGCAACCTTGGCGGCTTATAAATCAATTGAAAGTGCTTTGTATTCTATTGTTTTTATTGGTATAAGCTCAAAGGTTATTGATTTTACATTATATGGCTTGTCACATGACAATGGTCAGGTTGTATATATAATGTCGGCACAATATGATGAAATAAGCAGGGCTATAATGAACGAAATAAAAAGAGGTGTTACCTTGCTTGATTCACAAGGGGCATATACAGGAAAAGAAACCAAAACAATAATGTGTGCTGTAAGACCGCAGCAGGTTTACAAAGTGAAAAATATAGCGTCGTCTATTGATAAATCTGCATTTATTGTGGTGACAAAAGCAAATATTATTGACGGAGAGGGATTCAAAAATAATAAATAATATGCTTTATGCCAGCCTGCGGTTTTTACCACAGGCTGATTTTATGGTGAAAAATGTTGTTACTAAGTATTGACAACTGTATGAAATACTGTTAAAATATTTATGTTATGCGTATTATGCGCATATAAAATTTTAATCCTTGTCCCTGTTAAGGGGCCAAATGTCCAGAAGGAGGTGCAACGAAAATGTCAGAAACAATTAGTGCATATGAGTCAGTATTGGTTATTTCTATGAAGCTTGGTGAAGAGGGTATTCAGGCTCTTATCGAGAAGTTCAAGACTTTAATCTCTGAGAATGCTACATTAGACAGCGTTGACGAATGGGGTAAGCGCAGACTTGCCTATATGATCAACAAAGAAGCTGAAGCTTACTATGTTCTGTTTAACTTCACAAGTGAAGCAGATTTCCCTGCAGAACTTGACAGACGCTACAAGATTACAGACGGCGTTCTTAGATCACTTATCATCAAGAAAGATGCTGAGTAATTTAAAATGAAGATTTATTTAGACGAATATATTTTGCTTTAGTAGAAAGAGATGATTACTTATGTTGAATAAAGTTGTAATAATGGGTCGTTTGGTTGCAGAACCTGAGCTTAAAACAACAGGCACAGGTATTTCTGTATGCAGTTTTTGCGTTGCGGTTGACCGCAATTATGTAAAGCAAGGTACAGAACGTCAAACAGACTTTATAAATGTAGTTGCCTGGCGTCAAACTGCAGAGTTTTTATGCAGATATTTTGCCAAGGGTCAGCTTGTTGCCTTGGACGGTTCATTGCAAAGCAGAACTTACCAAGACAGAGACGGTAACAACCGTTCTGTTACAGAAGTTATTGCTGACAATATTTACTTTACAGGCGACAGAAGAGAACGGGCTTCAAACGGCAGTTATGGAAGCTACGGCGTGCCAATGCCGCAGGATCCTCCTGTACCGCCAAGTGCAGCAGCTTCAGCAAATGCATATACAAGCGGTATGCCTGAGGATTTTGAAGAACTGCCAAGTGATGATGACCTTCCATTCTAATTTTAATTAACACAGCGTTTGCTGTAGACTATATAAAGGAGCGATAAAAATGGCTGATAGACCAGAGAGAGATAACCGCCGCGGCGGCCGTAAGGGTCGCAGAAAGGTTTGTGCTTTTTGCGTAGATAAGGTTGAGAATATCGACTACAAAGATGTTGCAAGACTTCGCCGTTATGTTTCTGAAAGAGCTAAAATTCTTCCTAGAAGAGTAACAGGCACTTGCGCACGCCACCAGCGTGAGCTTACAGTTGCTATTAAAAGAGCAAGACATATTGCTTTGCTACCATACACTAGTGACTAATATTTTGTAATTTTAAACCGTCGGCTTATAGCTGGCGGTTATTTTTTTTGCCTAAATGTGAATAGTTTTTTTGGGAGTTACAAATAAATTATGATTTAGCGAGCTAATAAAAAACAAGCAGAAGAAAAAACTTTAACTAGAACTAACCAGAGAATGTACTGT